>SHNG01000138.1 GCA_004295005.1 Gammaproteobacteria bacterium | reverse complement strand
CGAGCAAGCTCGCTCCCACCATTGCTTGATTTTGTGGGAGCGAGCTTGCTCGCGACGAATGAGTTCCGTACTTGTTCACAGTTTCCCTGGATGTACCGACCCGCCCAGCGTGCCGCTGCCGGCGGGTCGCTTGCCGAATGGCCTGTTTACCAATAGAACTGCGCGCGTGCCTCGAGGATGCCAGGATTGTCGTCGATGTCGTCGCCTGCGCTGGCGCTGAACTTCGAACTCTGCACGGCAACGTAGTTGAGCATGAACTTGGCGTTCGAGCGCCAGTACCAGTTCACGCCCAAGGTGACATTGGTTCCTTCACCACCCTTGATCGTTCCGTCGTTGAGATTTGCGCCATCCACGCGCAGGCCCAGTTGCCACATGCCGGAAGCAGGGTCATCTGCACCCTTGGTGGTGGGCGTTCCGCCCTTGTAACCCCAAGTCTCACCCGTCAGGTTCCACAATCCGGACACATACCAGCTGTCCGCATCAAAATCGGCACCCGCGCTATCGTTCGTGCGCGAGGTCTTTGAGCGCATGTATTCGGCCTGCAGCTTGATTGGCCCGTTTACCCATGCGGCCTCCAGGCCCGCCGTGCGGATACGGTCCGCATTGGTGATGTTGCCGGTATCCAGCAGGCGTTGCGTGGCGAGATCGGCGTCGGGCCGGATGCGCCAGCGCTGGGTGTCATTGCTGGTGTCGTAGTCCAGCAAGGAAGCGCCAAGGTGCAGGAAGCGACCGGAATCGACGAATGGTGCGTAGTAGACGCGCCCACCAACGCCCTGCCCCTTCGCCAGGCCACGGGTCATTTCGCGGCCGAATGCGCTGACGCTATAGCCCCACTGCGCATTGTCCGCACCATAGGCAACACCCACGCGGCGACTGAGCCCGAAGGTGTTGGTGGTCATGGCCTTGGAAATGAAATCATTGTTCTTCGTGCTGCTCAGCTCTTCCATGCTGTTGGGCTGCTTGAACTGACCCACCATGAGATAGCTGGAGCCACGCTTCCACTTGAGGTTCACATCCAGCCACTTGTCGGCCTTGGCGTCATAGCCAACGACCCAGTCGAACATGGTGCCCTTGCCGCTGAGCACCAACTCCGCTCGGCGCAATTCGAATTCGCTGTCCTTGCCATTGACGCCGCTCGATCCATTCAAATCGACCACATCGTTGTTGAACCAATTGCCATCTGCCTGGACCAGGCCGGAAAAGCCGACTTCATAGCCGCCGATGACATCGATGGCGACATCTGCCTGTGCTTGTGAGGCCAGGATTGAACTGATCAGGATTGCAAGGACGCGCGAGTCTGGAAGTTTCATGGTGGGTTCGCTGGTTGGTGGAAAGGCGGATGAATGCCAAACCGCTTGGCATCGGCGGCCGCAAACCTAATGGGCAATTGTTACTGCATGGTTGCACTTTCAATGCAGTCCGGTGACCGATCCAGGTCGATACCATCACGGTCCGGCATGGCAAGGGACGACCCGGCTCGCCGCTGATCAGCTATCCTTCGACGATGCCCGCTTCCCATTCCGTGCGCCGCATAGCCGAGCGATTCCGCGGCTTCCTGCCTGTCGTCGTCGACGTCGAAACCGGCGGATTCGACGCCGAGCGTGATGCCCTGCTCGAGATTGCCGTGGTGGTCATAAGAATGGATGACCAGGGCGTCCTCTATCCACAGCCGGCCGTATCCACCCACGTTGTGCCGTTTCCCGGCGCCAATATCGAACAGCAGGCCCTGGAGATCACCGGCATCGATCCGGACCATCCTTTTCGCGACGCGCGCGAGGAACGTGCGGCGCTTGACCACATCTTCGCCCCGGTACGCAAGGCATTGCGCGATGCGGACTGCCAGCGCGCGATCCTCGTGGGCCACAACGCAGCCTTCGATCTTGGCTTCCTGAATGCCGCGGTGCGTCGCACTGGCCACAAACGCAATCCGTTCCATCCCTTCAGCAACTTCGACACGGTAACCCTGGCCGGCCTGGCCTATGGCCAGACCGTGCTTGCCCGCGCAGTCGTGGCGGCAGGTGGCCAATGGGATCCGGCACAGGCACATGGAGCCGTGTACGACACGGAACGCACGGCCGAACTTTTTTGCACCATCATCAACCGCTGGAAAATGCTGAGCGAATCCAATGGCACGGATACAGCCCGAACGACCGATTTCGAAACCGAGTCCCGTTGAATCTTCCAGCCGGCCACCCCATTCTTCCGACATGCCGATCTATCAATACAAGCCAGATCAGGAATCCTGCGCCGATTGCGTTGCCGGATTTGATCTGTTGCAGCGGCTTGCAGATCCCGCACTGACCCGCTGCCCGGCCTGCGGAAATCCGGTGCATCGGGTCATCAGCGCGCCGCAGGTTGTTTCCGGACAATCCCACCGCACCAGCGAAAGCCACGTTGGCAGGCACGGCTTTACCCAGTACAAGCGCGCCGGAAAGGGCGTGTACGAGAAGACCGCGGGCAAGGGACCGGACTACATCAGTGGTGATTGAGCTTTCGATGCCTGGTGCGGGCAAACTCCCTGCCACCGTGTGCCGATTGCTGGTGCCCATGATCCTGTTTGCCATGCTCGGCGCATGCATCCCCTTGCCACCCCGCAATGAACTGGCACGCTGGGTGCCCTCGCGCAATCACGAATTGCGCAAACCGGTGCTGATCGTGATCCACCACACCGAGGAGGATTCTGTCGAGGAATCCCTTCATACCCTGCGCTCGCGCAACAGCCACGGACCGGTCAGCGCGCATTACCTGATCGGGCGCGACGGTACGCGTTATCAATTGGTTGCCGACAACGAGCGCGCCTGGCATGCGGGGGCCGGCAGTTGGCACGGGCTCACCGATATCAACAGCATTTCCATTGGTATCGAACTGGACAACAACGGGATCGATCCCTTTCCCGTCGCGCAGATCGACAGCCTGCTGGTATTGATTGAGGACTTGTGCAACCGCCACCGCATCGCACCTGGGCAGATCATTGGTCACGCCGATCTCGCTCCTTCGCGCAAGGTGGACCCGAGCCGCCAGTTTCCGTGGAAGCGTCTGGCCGAAGCAGGCTTCGGTTTATGGCCCGGCGATCTCGATTCTGAAGTTCCCTCCGGCTTCGATCCCTGGTTGGCGCTGCGCCTGATTGGTTATTCGCTGGATGACCGACCGGCAACGGTGCGCGCTTTCCATCTGCACTTCCGCGGCACGGAAAACACCGAACTGGATGACGAAGACCTGCGCATTCTGCACGCCCTGACCGCCACCATTCTGGACACGGCGCATCACTGATCCCCAATTGCGCTGCTCCCGTTTCGGGAGAACGTGACACGCGGTGCCGAATTTTCCTTCTCCCGCCGGGAGAAGGTGGCCCGCAGTGCCGGATGAGGGCGCTGTTGGCACCGCTCCCTGTCAAAAGCTTTCTGATCGGCCTGCGGCCGCGCCCAGCCTCGGCTTCTCCCTTCTCCCATTTCGGGAGAAGGTGGCACGCAGAGCCGGATGAGGGGCGCTGTTGGCACCGCTCCCTTGCAAAAGCTTTCTGATCGGCCTGCGGCCGCTCCGAGCCGCTTGTCATCCCGGAATCGCGTAACGATATCCGGGATCCAGCGCCTTTTCTATTGCCGGGACGCCGGTGCTGATACGCAGAGGGTATTTCAAACGAAGCAATGGCTTTCAGATCGGCCTGCGGCCGCTCCGAGCCGCTTGTCATCCCGGAATCGCGTAGCGATATCCGGGATCCAGTGCCTTTTCTATTGCCGGGACGCCGGTGCTGATACGCAGAGGGTATTTCAAACGAAGCAATGCCTTTCAGATCGGCCTGCGGCCGCTCCGAGCTACCTTTCTTTGAATGGGCAAAGAAAGGTAGCCGAAAGAAAGCCCACCCGGGGTTCGCGCATCGCTCGCAAGGCGGGCGATGTTCCCTGCGCCACTGGCCCGCCACGGGCCGGCACGAACTCAGCCATCCCTGGCCTCGAACATGCGTGCCTTGCTCCCGTGTCGGACTGCGTTGCTCGGCGCGCACCACGGGAGTTTGCGCGGGCATGCATCCGTGCTTCTCGATATTTCTCGCTCCGCGTAACGGCATTTCGGCAACTCGATGTCGAAAATTGCGATGGTGGCCACGATGGCCACCACCCGGCAGGAAAATGCTCCTGCATTTCCTGCACTCCGGCCATCCATGGCCATCGGGTCCCCTGGCAAGCGGCGCTCGTAGTGAGGACCAGCCCGCAGGGACGTGCGCAGGATGCGCACGTGTTGCTTGGATATCCTCGAATCCGAGCGGAATCCGGCCACCCACCAACGCCGTTCCCGAAGCCTGGCAACAGTCCGACCGGCTGCGCTGTAACACGGCTGCAATATTTCCCTCATGCTTCTGCAACCTTGAGTCACTACAAAGTGCGCCTCGCTGCTTTGTATTCCACCTCAAGGAGTTGCCAGCATGACCGTTTCAACCCGATTGACCGCGGCCACCTTTGGCCTGGCCGCAGCACTCGCCGGTACAACCGCATTCGCCGCGGAAGTCACCGGTGCCGGTTCCTCGTTCGTCTATCCGTTGATGTCCAAGTGGTCTGCCGATTACCACCAGAAGACGTCCAACAAAATCAATTACCAGTCGATCGGCTCCAGCGGCGGCATTGCCCAGATCAAGGCATCCACCGTGGACTTCGGCGCGTCGGACAAGCCCATGGAACCGGCTGAGCTCAGCGAAGCCGGCTTGATCCAGTTCCCGATCACCATCGGCGGCGTGGTCCCGGTGATCAATGTGGAAGGCATCGAGCCCGGTCAGCTCAAGCTCACCGGCACACTGCTCGCCGACATCTTCCTCGGCAAGGTCACGCGCTGGAATGACGCGGCCATCACGGGCATCAACGAGGGCGTATCCCTGCCCGACACCAAGATCACCACCGTGCATCGCTCGGATGGCTCCGGAAGCACCTTCAACCTTACCGATTATCTTTCCAAGATCAGTCCAGCGTGGAAGTCGGAAGTGGGCACCGGTACATCGGTGAAGTGGCCGGATGGCCTTGGCGGCAAGGGCAACGAGGGTGTTGCCGCCTACGTCAAGCAGGTGAAGAACTCGATCGGCTACGTTGAGCTTTCCTACGCCTTGCAGAGCAAGATGTCGTTCACCCGGTTGCAAAATGCAGCCGGCGTGTTCGTCACTCCGAGCGCGGAAACCTTCGCTGCCGCCGCGGCCAGCGCCGACTGGGCCAGCACCACCGACTTCAGCCTGATCATCACCAATGCACCCGGCCAGAACGCATGGCCGATCAGCGCCACGGTGTTCGCCATGATGCGCGCCGAACCCAAGGATGCCGAGCGTGCCAAGGCAGCTCGCGAATTCTTCGCCTGGGGCTATGCAGACGGCAAGCAGCAGGCCGCGGCTTTGGACTACGTCCCCCTGCCGGACAATCTGGTCGAGCAGATCAAGGCGTACTGGGCCGCCCGCGTCAAGTAAGCAACTACCCGACAGTGCCGGGTCACGGGGAGTCCCGTGATCCGTGCACATCCTGAGACCCAGCGGAACCCGCCATGACCAGCATCCCAGTCGCACCCACCAGGCTCGTCACGCAAGCGCGACGCGACGCGTCGGCTGACCGCAATTTTCGCGCGCTGGTCGTGCTGGCAGCCTTCATCGTGCTGGTATCCCTGATTGGCGTCGCCTTCTCCATGCTCTGGGGTGGCCGCGAGGTACTCGCCGGGCAAGGGCTCGGCTTCTTCTTCTCGACCGAATGGAACCCGGTCGAAAACCGCTACGGCGCGCTGGTGCCGATCTTCGGAACACTGGTTACTTCAGTGATTGCCTTGCTGATCGCAGTACCGGTGAGTTTCGGTATCGCCGTCTACCTGACCGAAGCGGCACCGGTCTGGCTGCGCACTCCGATCGGCTCGGCCATCGAATTGCTGGCCGGCATCCCGTCCATCATCTATGGCATGTGGGGTCTGTTCGTGCTGGTCCCGATGATGACCGAATACGTCACTCCCTGGCTCAACGATCACCTCGGTGCGTTGCCGGTCATCGGCGAATTGTTCCAGGGCCCACCCATCGGCATTGGCTTGCTCACTGCCGGTTTTGTGCTTTCGATCATGGTCATTCCGTTCATCTCCTCGGTGATGCGCGAGGTGTTCCTCACCGTTCCGGTCAGGCTCAAGGAATCCGCCTATGCACTGGGCGCGACACGCTGGGAAGTGGTCTGGAACATCGTTTTGCCTTGCACGCGTTCGGCCGTCATTGGCGGCGTCTTCCTCGGCCTGGGTCGTGCGCTTGGCGAAACCATGGCGGTTGCCTATGTCGTCGGCAACACCGTGCGCTTCTCAGCCTCGCTGCTGGAGCCCGGAACAACCATCGCCGCGTTGATCGCCAATGATTTTGCCGAAGCCACCGACAGCTACCGATCAGCCCTGCTGCTGCTCGGATTCGTGTTGTTCGTGGTGACCTTCTTCATTCTCGCCATCGCACGACTCATGTTGATGCGCTTGTCGCGTCGCGAGGGTGTGCAATGAACTCCGTGCAATCGCAGCAAACCCGCACGTCGCAGCGCCTGTTGCGCAAGCGAAGTGCCATAAATGCCGTCGCCATGGTGCTGTCCTGCGCAGCGGCAGTGTTTGGCCTCGTGTTCCTCGGCTGGATCCTGTGGACCACCCTCAGCAAGGGGTTGGTCGGAATCGACTGGGCACTGTTCACGCAAAGCACCCCGCCTCCGCAGGAGAGCGGTGGATTGGCCAACGCCTTCTTTGGCAGCGCCGTGATGTGCGGCCTGGCCATAGTCATGGGTGCCCCGTTGGGCATTGCCGCGGGAACCTGGCTGTCGGAGTACGCCGGTGCGCGCAGGATCGGCATGGTCGTGCGCTTCGTCAATGACATCCTGCTGTCCGCCCCATCCATCGTGCTCGGCCTGTTTGTCTACACCCTGGTCGTGGCGCAGATGGGAACCGGCTTCTCCGCCATTGCCGGCGCCATATCCCTGGCATTCATCGTCATTCCCGTCATCGTGCGCACCACGGATGAAATGTTGCGACTGGTACCGGCGCAGATGCGCGAAGCGGCACTTTCACTCGGCGTACCGCAATGGAAGGTGATTGTGCAGGTTCTCTATCGCGGCGCATCCGCAGGCATCGTCACCGGAATCCTGCTTGCCCTCGCCCGCATCAGCGGCGAAACCGCACCCTTGCTGTTCACCTCGTTCGGCAACCAGTACTGGAGCACCGATCTCGCCAGCCCGATGGCCAGCGTGCCGGTGGTGATGAACCAGTTCACCGCCAGTCCGTATGAATCCTGGCACACCCTGGCCTGGGCCGGGGCCCTGGTACTCACCTTCTTCGTACTGGTGCTGAGCCTGCTCGCACGCGCCATCCTTTCCAGGAACAAAGTCCGCCATGACTGAGCTTGCCTTTTCGATGAACGCGCCGGTAGTGGCCCACTCGCCACGGCCCACGGCCGCCAACGCAACCGCAAAGATGAGTGCGCGCAGGTTGAACTTCCACTATGACCGCTTCCACGCGATCAAGGATGTCAGCCTGGACATCGCCGAAAATCGGGTGACCGCGCTGATCGGGCCATCCGGTTGCGGCAAGTCAACCTTGCTGCGCACCTTCAATCGCATCTACTCGATCTATCCAAAGCAGGTTGCCAGCGGCGAACTTCTTCTGGATGGCGAAAACATCCTGCATCCCAAGTACTCGCTCAACCAACTGCGCAGCAAGGTCGGCATGGTGTTCCAGAAGCCGGTGCCGTTTCCGATGACAATCTTCGAGAACGTGGCCTACGCCATCCGCCACTACGAGAAGCTGTCCAAGGCGGAAATGAACCTGCGCGTCGAACAGGCGTTGAACCAGGCGGCGCTGTGGGATGAGGTAAAGGACAAGCTCAAGCAGAGCGCGCTGGGGCTTTCCGGTGGCCAGCAGCAACGCCTGTGCATCGCGCGAGCCGTGGCCTTGAAGCCGGACGTGCTGTTGCTCGACGAACCGACCTCCGCACTCGACCCGATCGCGACCAGCCGCATCGAACAACTCATCGCGGAACTGGCTGGCGAATTCACCATCGCCATCGTCACCCACAACATGCAGCAGGCGGCACGCTGCTCGGATTTCACCGCCTTCATGTACCTCGGCGAGTTGGTGGAATTCGGCCCCACCGAAAAACTGTTCACCCAACCCGGCAAGAAGCAGACCGAGGATTACATCACCGGCCGTTTCGGCTGAGGAACCACACATGCATCAGACCAGTGAGCACATCGTGAAAAGCTACGACGAAGAATTGGACCGCCTGACCGGGGAAATCCTGCGCATGGGCGATCTCGCGCTCAACGAACTGGAAGCGGCCATCAACGCAGCGATGGAGCGCGACAGTGAAACCGCGCAACGCATTGTCGACAGCGACCAGGACGTTGACAACCTCGAGCATGAGGTCAGTCACGACGTGATCCGCCTCCTTGCACTGCGCCAACCGATGGCCAGCGACCTGCGCGAGGTGCTGGCCGCGTTGCGCATTGCCTCGGACATCGAACGCATCGGTGACTACTCAGCCAATGTCGCCAAGCGCGCCATCGCGCTCAACCGCGTGGAGCGCGTGCGTCCCGTGTTCAGCCTGCCGCGACTCGGCAAACTAGCCGGTGACATCCTCAGCGAGGTACTGCTTGCCTATCGCGACCGCGATGCCGATCGCGCCTTGCTTGCCTGGGCACGTGACGAGGAACTGGATGGCCTGTACACCGGCATGTTCCGCGAGCTGTTGACGTACATGATGGAAGATCCACGCACCATCACCGCCTGCACGCACCTGCTGTTCATGGCCAAGAACATCGAGCGCATAGGCGACCACGCCACCAACATTGCCGAAAACGTCTACTTCATCGTACACGGCAACCGCATGCCGCAGGCGCGTCGCAAGGGTGACCGCACCGCGTCGCTGGTTGCTCCAGGTTCAGGTATCGCAGGTTGACCATTCGGCCCTGAAGGGCGTCCTGCATGAGTATGCTCGTGCAGGAACCCCCAAAAGGGGACAAGCGGCTTCAGCCGCGACCGGAAGAAACCGGGATCAGTTGCGAATCAAACGCTGCTCGACCAGGTGCACAACCACCGAAGGATCGGCCAGGGTGGAGATGTCGCCGAGCTGTTCCGGCAGGTTTTCCGCTATCTTTCTCAGGATGCGGCGCATGATCTTGCCGGATCGTGTTTTCGGCAGACCGGGCGCCCATTGAAGATGGTCGGGTGTGGCGATGGGGCCGATTTCCTTGCGCACCCAGGCGATGAGTTCCTTGCGCAACTCGTCGCTGGATTCGACTCCGATCTTGAGGGTGACATAGGCGTAGATACCCTGCCCCTTGATGTCATGCGGGCATCCCACCACTGCTGCCTCGGCAACGCTGGCATGGGCCACCAGCGCACTCTCCACCTCGGCTGTGCCCAGTCGGTGTCCGGAGACATTGATGACGTCGTCCACGCGTCCAGTGATCCACCAGTAGCCATCCTCGTCGCGGCGTGCACCGTCCCCGCTGAAGTAATAGCCCGGATAGGCCTTGAAGTAGGTGTCGATGAAGCGCTGATGATCGCCGTAGACGGTGCGCATTTGTCCGGGCCAGGAATCCGCCAGCACCAGATTGCCTTCGGCCGCGCCTTCAAGCAGCACGCCGTTGGCATCCACAAGTGCGGGCTTGATGCCGAAGAACGGCAAAGTGGCCGAGCCCGGCTTGAGATCGATGGCACCCGGCAAGGGTGAAATCAGGATGCCGCCGGTTTCCGTCTGCCACCAGGTATCCACCACCGGACAGCGCGAGTCGCCGACCACCCGGTAATACCACTCCCAGGCTTCCGGATTGATCGGCTCGCCGACGGAACCGAGCACGCGCAAGCTGGATCGAGAGGCGGCCTTGACCGGCTCCTCACCCTCGCGCATCAACGCGCGGATGGCGGTTGGAGCCGTGTAGAAAATGCTCACCTTGTGCTTGTCCACCACACGCCAGAATCGGGAACTGTCCGGGTAATTGGGCACGCCCTCGAACATCAATGTCGTCGCACCGTTGGCCAGCGGCCCATACACCGCGTAGCTGTGTCCGGTAACCCAGCCTACATCGGCCGTACACCAGTACACGTCGTCTTCGCGCAAGTCGAACACGCACTCGTGGGTGTAACTGGCGAACACGAGGTAGCCGCCCGTTGTGTGCAACACGCCCTTGGGGGCGCCTGTGGAACCTGAGGTGTAGAGGATGAACAGGGGATGTTCTGCCTCGCAGGCCACCGCGGCGTGCTGGATGGGCTGGCCTTCCATCAAGGCATGCCACCAACGGTCACGCGGCACCTGCATGTTGATCGCGCCGCCGGTGCGCCTCACCACCAGAACGGTTTCCACGGAATTGGTGCGTGGGCGCAGCAAGGCCGCATCCACATTGGCCTTGAGTGCCGTGGCCTTGCCACCGCGCAACCCTTCATCTGCGGTAATCACCAGTTTGCATTGGCAGTCGGCAATGCGGCTGGCCAATGAATCCGGCGAGAATCCGCCGAACACGACGGTGTGAATGGCGCCAATGCGTGCGCAGGCCAGCATGGCGATGGCAGCTTCCGGAATCATCGGCAGGTAGATCGCAACGCGATCACCCTTCACGACGCCGAGATTCGCCAGCAGGTTTGCCGCCTTGCACACCTCGGCGTGCAACTCGCGATAGCTGATACGCCGCGATTCCGCGGGATCATCGCCCTCCCAGATGATTGCGGTCTTGTCGCCGCGCGTTACCAGGTGACGATCAAGGCAGTTGGCCGCAACATTCAGCGTGCCGTCCTCATACCAGCGGACATGCAGATCGTCGGCATTGAAGGACACATCCTTGACCTTGGAGTACGGCCTGATCCAGTCCAGGCGCTTGCCCACCTCGCCCCAGAATGCCTCGGGATCCTCCAGTGATCTGGCATAGTCCCGCTGGTAGCGAGCTTTGTCCACGCGGGCGCGGGCGGCGAATTGCGCGGAAACGGGATAGCGATTCGGCATGCGAGCCTCCGCAGTTGGTATTGAGGGTTCCCGCATGATGCCACGGCTTGCGTGCGAGATATCCAATCCGCGCGATCATCCGCGCCCCTCACAACGAATGCGGCTGTTCGTTCCTGACGAAGATGTCGACCCGGAGGTTTCGTCCACACCTCTCTCTCCGCCAGATACGCAAAAAGCCCCCGGCGGGGCATGAGACAACCGGCAACCATCGAGAGGGATATGCTCGGCTCATCCATGAGCCTCACCCTCGCGCGCAGCGCTCGGGCCAGCCATTCGGCTGTCCAAATTCGTTCCCGACGAATTTGTCGAACCGGAGGTTTCGTCCACACCTCTCTCTCCGCCAGATACGAAAACGGCCCCTTGCG
>SHNG01000073.1 GCA_004295005.1 Gammaproteobacteria bacterium | reverse complement strand
GCTCCGATCCGGGAGCAATACGAGCAACAGGGTCATCCCTACTACGCCAGTGCGCGCCTGTGGGACGACGGCGTGATCGACCCGGTCGACACCCGTCGGGTGCTCGGACTGGCCATCTCGGCGTCCATGAACGCACCCATTGAACAGGGTCGTTTTGGTGTCTTCCGCATGTGACTCCGTTTCGAATTTGAAGAATTTTTCCTCGGCATCTCAGTGCGATGGCGCAATGAACTCGAAAATGCTTCAGCTCGTCTGCGGCATCCTGCTGCTCTGCGTGACCGCCAGCGTCGAGGCCTCCGACCTCGGCCCCGGCTGGCTTGCGACCCGCAATCAGAACCCGTTCGCCCTCGATATCGGACTGCCGCTGGCGCCGGCTGTGCCTGCAAGCGGAACCTGGCTGGTGGATGCCTCCGTCACGATCAGCAATACCGAGCTGGGGCAGTCACACAATGGCAACCGGGTACTGGTCGACCTCGAATCCAGGGAAACCCGACTCAGCCTGGCCTATGCCTGGAACGATGAATGGAGTGCGCGCATTGGCCTGAGCCAATTGCGTGCCAGTGCCGGATTCCTTGATGGGCCGGTGGAGAGATTCCACCGCATCTTTGGATTCGACAACGGTGATCGCGGCCAACTCGATACCTTGGCCCCGTTCGTGGCATTGAATCGCGGCACGCAGCAAACAGTGCTGCTGGACAGACCTGAAACTTCCATTGGCCCACTTCAGCTCGACCTGAATCGCCAATGGCAAACCGACACGTTTGGACGCATCGTGCTTTCCCTTGGCGCCAGCATTCCGGTCAGCGGAGGCGTGTTCATCGAGGAGAGCAGTGACGTCGACGTGTCCCTGGCCGTATCCACCTTGAAACCCATCGGTGATCGATGGTTGCTGGGCGCGCGGCTTGGCGTGCTCGCACGTGGCGACAACGAACGCTTCGCGGCCAAAACCCACTCGATGGTTTCCTTCGCCAGTCTGCTGGTGCGCTACCGGTTGGGCTCGCGATGGAGTGCCGTCGTACAGTCCGATGCCCACGATGCGCTCTATCACGACCTGCCTGCCCTGCCGGGTTCCGCTGGCAACCAGCTCAGCTTCGGCTTGATCAGGAGACTGGGACAAAACGGCGAACTCATAGCCACGCTGGGAGAGGATGTCCCTGCCCTTCACAGTGCCGACGTTGCAGTGCATCTGGGACTGCGCATGCAGCTTGGCCATTGATTTGACGCACTGCGACAAAAGGCCATCATCGGCAGACTTTTGATTGGCGTTACCATCCGCATTTCAACGGATACGCAGCTCCCGTGGCAATCCACGCGAGGGGCTGCTTCAAGTTTCATCACAGGAGAACCACCATGTTCGGTCGCTTTTTGCTTGCTACATCCGTACTTCTTGCTTCCTCTTCGGCCTTCGCGGCCTGTTCGGTTGATATCGATGGCAATGACGCCATGCAGTTCAACCTGAAGAACATCGACGTCCCCAAGACCTGCACCGAGTTCACCGTCAACCTGAGCCATTCCGGCAAGCTGGCCAAGAACGTCATGGGCCACAACTGGATCCTGGTAAAGACCGCCGACTTGCAGGCCGTTGCCAATGACGGCATGGCCGCTGGCCTCGACAAGGATTACATCAAAGCCGGTGACACCCGCGTCATCGCCCACACCAAGGTCATCGGTGCCGGTGAAAAGGCCTCGGTCACCTTCGCTACCAGCAAACTGGATGCGGCAGGCGCCTATACCTTTTTCTGCTCGTTCCCCGGTCACTGGGCACTGATGAAGGGCACGCTCAAGCTCATCTGAGTGCGTCAAGGCTCGGCAACCGGCCGGGCCTGTGGGACAATTCCGGGGCCGCACGCCTTTGCTGCGGCCCCGTAGCTCAGCTGGATAGAGCGTCCCCCTCCTAAGGGGAAGGTCGTACGTTCGAATCGTATCGGGGCCGCCACTACTAATGCTTTGCGCACAAGTCACTGAATCGACTACCGGGTGCAGGCAACGCAAGGCGCTGGCTTCCGCACACACTGGTCGATCAGTTGCATTCAAGGTCGGCGCATGACGCGCCAGGGAATCCTCAGGTTCACCCTGCGGCTGGTGATCATTACCGTTCTGCTGCCGGCGCTGATCCTGGTGCTGGTCAAGGCTTGGCGCTACCTCGACTACCACGCTGTCGGTGACCGCGGCATCGCGCAGACCGATGCCGTGCCCATCCGCGGCACCACGCAAACCCTGTTCATTCGCGGTCATGACCGCAACAAGCCGTTGCTTCTGTTTCTCCCCGGCGGCCCTGGCGAAAGTTTCGTGCCGTTGGCGGGAGAATTCAGCAACGAACTCGAGCAGGACTTCATCGTTGTCCACATCGAGACCGGCGGCGTCGGCAAATCCGATGACTACGTGGTCGCGCCGACGCTGGATGAAATGGTGCAGGACACCGATGCGCTGATCGACCATCTGCTAGCAGAATTCAAGCGGCCGGCGCTCTACCTGGTCGGCCATTCCTTCGGGTCCGTGCTGGCGTTGAAGGTCGCCGCGCGCAGTCCGCAGAAGGTGCTGGGTGTGGCCACCGTCGGTCAGGCGGTTGACTGGCGCGAGGGCAACCGGACCACCCACGAACACCTGATGACGTTGGCGCGCAGCGAAGGCAATACCGAGGTCGTGGCCGCAATTGCTGCGCTTTCTCCCAGCCTCGCAACCACGACCGACGGCCGGCCAATGATCGATTTCGCGGCTGTGAAGCAGCAACGCCAGTGGCTGGAACACTTCCACATCGGCAACGTGCTCAAGCAGCACACGGCCAAGGTGCGCTGGTTCGCCTACATGACTTCGCCCAACCACAGCATCGCGGAATCCTGCGAGCTGGTGTACCGCGGCCCTTGTCAGTGGATTGCCAATCCGCGCTGGTGGAGCCAGTGGAAAAACGTGCTTCCCGGCGTGCTCGAGTTCAATGCCCTTCGCGACGTGCCGCGATTGGCGGTTCCATTCGTTGCCATCGTCGGTACGGACGACTGGATCACACCCAAGTCGCTGATCCACGCATACTGCGATGCGCTGATCGCCCCGCAGAAGCGCTGCATAGAGATTCCCGAAGCACAGCACTACACGTTTCTGGACCAACCCCGCGCGTTCCAGCAAGCCGTGCGAACCCTGTTGGTGCTCAAACGCGATGACAGCACAAGCCAATCAACACCAGGGCATCACTGAGCACGTCCCGATTGCTTCACACCCGTCATTCCGCCCGGTGGATCCCGGATATCGCTGCGCGATTCCGGGATGGCGGAGTTGGTGGATGCGCTGCGCTCTTCCACCCTACTTCTTTCCGGGATGACGGGGTTCACACAGTCCGTAGCTCCTGCACAGGCAGGCGGGATGGGTCAGCACCTGACCAAGGCGACATTCAGGGCGCAGCATAGCCTTGTCGTCGACGCGTGGTTTGACGATCATCAGCGCATGCCCTCTGGACATTCAACAACCAATCGGGAGTCCGATGCCATGAGACCCATTCGAGGCATTTTCACCGCAAGCGTAGGCATGCTGCTTTCGATATCAGTTCTCGCCGCAGAATCGCCCAGGATCGAATTCCTGAATTCGGGCAAGGTGATCCCGACGACCTTGCCGTTTTCCGAAGCGGTGAAGGTCGGCGACACGATCTATTTGTCCGGGCAGATCGGTGTCGTTCCGGGCACTCTCAAACTGGCAGCGGGCGGCCTCGGCCCCGAGGCGCGCCAGGCCATGAACAACATCAAGAGCACATTGGAGGCCCACGGCTACAGCATGGCCGATCTGGTCAAGTGCACGGTGATGCTGGCCGACATGCGTCGTTGGGCCGAGTTCAACGACATCTACAAGACCTTTTTCGATCGACGATTCCCTGCGCGAAGCGCGTTCGGCGCCAATGGCCTCGCTTTGGGCGCGCAGGTGGAAGTCGAGTGCATTGCGGTTGCCTCCAGGCCCTGACGGTAGTCCCGCCAGGGCTCGGTTGAATTGGGAAACTCTAGCGCACGCAGCCTTGCGACTATCCGCGGGAAGTCATTCCTCTTTCCAGTTGCCATTGGCATCGCTGGGCAGTGCGGCGGGTGGGCGCGGTGACGGCAGTGACACGGCGGATGCCCCCTTGCTTTGCAACCTGGCGTTGAACGCTGCCAGGCCATCAGCCTTCAATGCTTGCCAGTGCGCCAGCACCTCTTTTGACCTGGCGCGAGCGCGATCAGCGGCTGCAATCTGCGCCGCCGTCGGTGCGGTCTCCGCCGCCTGCATCGCCATGCAGGCATCCAGCGCGGCTTCGCTGACGCCGTTCAATGTGGCAGGTATCTCGCGAGGCGGCGGTGCCCATTCTTCGCGTTTGGCTTCCGGCGGTGCCACGCCATCGAGATCAGTGGCAAAAGCTTCCCGTGTGAGTCCGGCCGTCGATGCCGCCTTGCCGACTTCGGCAGCAAGGTCACGCGCCTGCCCGTAGGCAATGCGGGTATCGCGGGCCAGCGTGTACATTTCCATCGACAACTCGGCATTCCTGGCCAGATCCTCCGCCGGGGTGGTCACGCGCGGATCCAGGCGCAAGCTCAGGGGCTGCGAGTAGGTTTTCCCACCGACGCTCAGGCGCACCGTGTACTCGCCTGGAGCCGCCCACGGCGAACTGGGCGGAACCGAACTGCGCCCCGGCACGGCACCGGTCGCTTCAATGTTGCCGCGCTCGGCAGCCAGCGGTTGATGACGCAGGTTCCACACCACACGATGCATGCCGGTCCGGGTTGGCATGGCGCGAATGGGTGCCGGCCAGTACAAGGGAACGGCGCAGTCGGCCGCATCCGGTTTTGCGTTGCACACCTTGTTGTAAGCGGAGGGATCGCGCGCCGGGTCCACAGCGCGGGTCAATTCGCTGCTGTAGCTGCGCACCACTGCACCCTTGGCATCCAGGATATCGATGCTCAGCGGGCCTTCGGCATCCCTGGCCAGGTAATAGTCGATGATGGCACCGTTCGGCGGATTTTCACCGCCTGCCAGTTCCGGTGCCCACGGTGTGGGATCGTTGGTGGCCAGGCGCACACGCAGCGCGGTCTGTGGTTTGAACAGGTAGGCGGCCTCGGCATTGCGCGCTTCGGCAATCTGGCGCAGCGGCGTCACGTTGTCGAGAATCCAGAAGCCGCGACCATGCGTACCGGCCACCAGATCCGAACACTGGCAGGTGGCGTCATCCTTGAGTTCAAGATCGCGCACGGAAATGGCAGGCATGTCCAGGCGCAGCGATGACCAGTCATCGCCATCATTGAACGAAACCCACACCTGGGTATCGGTGGCGGCATACAGCAGGCCCGGTTTGCGCGGATCCTCGCGGATGGAATTGGTTACCGCACCTGCGGCAATGCCCTTGTTGATCTCCACCCAGGTCTTGCCGCCATCGCGCGTGCGCCACAGGTGTGGATTCATGTCGTCGATGCGCAGGGTGTTGGCCGCCGCATACGCCGTGTTGGTGTCGAAATGGCCGGCTTCGATGTTGAAGATGCGCGTCCACGGCTTGATCGCCTTCGGCGTCACATTGGTCCAATGCGCGCCGCCATCGGTGGTTACCTGGATGTTGCCGTCATCGGTGCCTGCCCAGATCACGCCGGCATCGCGCAGCGAAGCCGAGAGCGCGGTGATGCTGCCCATGGCTGCAGGCTTCACCGCACTCGAATACTTGCCGACGGTCTTCGGTACCGCCCAGGTCTGGCGGGCAAGATCCGGGCTGATGCGCGTCCAGCTATGCGCGTTGTCGGTCGACTTCCACACCACGTTGGAAGCGTAGTACAGCGTTTTCGGTCCGGTCCGCGACCACTGCAGCGGCATGGTGCGCACATTGCGTCCGAAGTCCTCGCCGCGCTGCGCCCGCCCTGGGCCAACCAGGGTGGTCTGGCGCGTGCGCCGGTTGTACAGGGTGACGTCCCTGCGCATGCTGCCGTAGACCAGATCCGGATCATCCGGATCGCTGGCCGCCATGCCGTACTCCTGGATGTTCACCGGATGCCAGTCGTGGAAGGTGATCTTGCCGTCCATCGAACGACTGTCCACGCAGGCCGAGCCGGAATCCTGCTGGCCACCACACACCCGATACGGAAAGGCATTGTCGGTGCTTACGTGGTACATGGCCGCAGTCAACTGGTTGTACCAGTTGCTCCACGATGCCCCCCGGTTGCCGGAGACGATGGCACCCTGATCCGCCACCACCAGCAGGATGTTGGGGTCGTTCGGATTGATCCAGATGTTCTGGTAGTCATCACCACCGGGCGCGCCACGCACTGCGTTCCAGGTGACACCACCGTTCTCGGTGCGCCAGAACACCGTCGATCCGCTGTAAACCACGTTGGCGTCCTTGGGATCCACCGCGATGGTCGGCAGGTCACCGCCACCGATGCGGATCAACGGACGGCTATCGGCAACCGCGCCATCGGCCTTGCCATCGGCTCCGTAGGCCGCCAGAAACCAGTGCTCACCCGCGTCCGTGGACTTGTAGAAACCCACCGTGCCGGTGGTGCCTTCTTCCTTCGTGGGCTGTGCGCCCTTGGTCCCTGCAACCATTGCGTACAAGGTGCCGGGGGAACTCAGCGAGAGACCGAGATTGGCCTGGATCACGCCGGCCGGAAGGCCCGCGCTCAGTTTTTTCCAGGTGTTGCCACCATCCATCGACTTGAAGATGCCACCGCCCGTGCCGCCAAAATCCTGGCCTTCGATGTAAGCCTCCTGCTGCTGCCACAGGGCGGCATACACGATGTCCGGATTGTGCGGGTCGATACGCACATCGTTGCCGCTGGTGTATTCATCGCGATACAGCACCTTGTCAAAGGTTCGCCCGCCGTCGAGGGAACGAAAGATGCCGCGCTCGCTATTCGGCCCATACGGATGCCCCAGCACCGCCACGAACAGCCGATCCGGATTCTTCGCATCCACCGCGATGTGCGCGATCATCTGGCTGTCGCGCAGGCCCAGATGTGTCCAGGTCTGCCCGGCATCAGTGGATTTGTACATGCCGTCACCCACGGCGAGATCGGGACGGATGATTCCCGCGCCGCTGCCGACATAGATGATGTTCGGGTTGGACTCCGCCACCGCAATGGCACCGATGGAGCCGGTCGGCTGGTCGTCAAACAAGGGAACCCAGTTCGCGCCATAGTCGGTGGAGCGCCACACGCCGCCATTGTCATAGCCCACATAGAACACGTTGGGCTGACTGGGCACACCATCCAGGGCACGCGCGCGACCACCCCGCGTGGGTCCGATCGCACGCCAATGCATCTCTGCATAGAAACGGCTGTCCGACGAATCGGTTGCCGCCGTGACGGATTGCGCGAAGGATCGCGTCGGAAGGCTCAAGCCACAGGTAAGAAATGCGACGCCAATCGCTGCCAGGCCGAATCGAAATGCAGATGCCATGCTCGTGAACCTCCGGAAAGATGCCGACCAATCATCAAGGGAAACCCTGATTAACCCTAGTTTTCGTCGTTCCCGCGAAGGCGGGAACCCGGTGACTTTTCTTGCACCCTGTTGAAGGACAACGACACTGGATCCCGGATATCGCTTCGCGATTCCGGGATGACGAGCAAAATCAGAGTTACCCAAGGTGACTCATCGGCAAAACACTGAAGTGACGCTTCAACATACCGCCAAAGCCCGAGACCTCAAAATTTGCCGATCATCCCACCGGTTAATGTCGGCGCCACGGCTTCCCGCGTGGCTTGCTCTTGCATGCAGAGCGGAGCTTGCTCCGCTCATCGCAATGTCTGGCACGAAAGCCGGGCAAGCTCGGCTCTACACAACCACGCGTGGCTTGCTCTTGCATGTAGAGCGGAGCTTGCTCCGCTCATCGCAATGTCTGGCACGAAAGCCGAGCAAGCTCGGCTCTACGGATTCGCAGCCACCCACTCCGCCAGCGCGCTGCGGTCGATGTGCTCACGCAGGGCAGCACACTGACGAATGGACTCCAGCGTCTGCGCAAGACCTCGATCGCCACCGATCAGCGAATCCACTCGCGGTGCCATGAACGCGGAGACACGGTCGGCCTCCTCTCTGCTGCATGCACCAACTGAAAATGACTTCGACACGCCGGATTGCTGGAACGGAGACAAGCGCTGGCGATACGCGTCGAAGTTCTTGGTCAGCCAATTCCAGCTTGTTTCGCGATTCTCCGGCTCATCCATCTGTGACGAGTAGAGATAGCGCATTTCGCCGATCTGCACCGCCTTGCCCAGCCCGAAATCACGCGCCCGCGAGGCCAGGGCCGGATCGCGCGTGGAGCCCAATGCACCCAGCAACGCATAGCGACGCGCGGTATCGCGCTCGGCCTCGAACGCAGCAAGTGCAGCGGTGTAGACGGTCTCTCCGCCATCCTGCACGGCGACCCTCAGGGCAACGTCGAGCAGGTCGGGATCGGCGCGCGACAGGTCCACGCCCTTTTCCTTGCCGAGGCCAAGCGCTTCAAGGCCCTGGGTTGCGAGGGGTGCGCGCGCGGATGCAGAACGCACCGTCATCGCCAGAAGTTTGGCAAGGCGCGCGCGCAGGTTGGTGATGGATTCTGCTTCGTCCTTTTGCCTGCGCCATCCCAGTTGCTCCAGGCGTGGCATGTAGATGTGCGCGATCCAGGCGTCCAGTTGGCCACGCATGTGGGCATCGGTGACATGTTCGCGAATCCATTCGAAATCATCCAACAAGGCCGTTGCAATCTGCGGCAACTCGGAGTGGGCAAGCAGCGGAACCGCTTCAAGCAAGGTACCCGGCGGCAAGGTACCGCGACGGAAAGCGGAGCTCAGCGCATCGGCATAGGTCATTTGTTCGACAGGAGGCAAGCCTGTTACGGCCGCAGCAAGGCGGGCCAGATCGGGCTTGTCCATCTCAAAACGGTAGTAGCCGCGTGCGTCCGCATTGGGCAGGTACCAATCCGGACACGATCCTTCAATTTCGAAACTTGCCTCGGCCTTGTCGAGCAGGAAGCACTGGCTGTCCGCGGTCTTGCCTCGGCCAAAACGCACGCAGACCGGCACGTCCCATGTCGAGGATTCACCCGCCATCACGCCATAAGGCAGGTAGCGCTGCTGGTGCAGATCAAGCCTTGCATTTTCGCCCCGGCAACTCAGTGTTGTCTGCACCAGCGGCACGCCCGGCTGATCGAGAAAACTGCGCATGGCCTTGCCGAAGACTTCACCCTTGCCACTTGCGGCGCTCAAGGTCGCTATCAGGTCATCCGAACTGCCGCTGCCGAACTTGCGCTTGGCGAGATAGTCGCGCATGCCGGCGCGGAACCGTTCTTCGCCTACCCAGCGCTCGAACATGGCAAGCACAGCCGCGCCCTTCTGATAGGTGATGCCGTCGAATGCAGTCTGGATATCGCCTTCGCCATTGATGGGCTGGCGCACCTTGCGCGTACTCAGCAGGCTGTCGGACTTCATCGCCCAGACTCGACCTTCGAGTGCGCTGAGGTCGGTATGGTATTCCGGCTTCAAGGCCAGGCTGACCTTGGCTTGCGCCCAGGTTGCATAGGCTTCGTTGAGCCAGATGTCATCCCACCACGGCACGGTAACCAAATCGCCATACCACTGGTGCGCGATCTCGTGGGCATTGATGTTGTAGACTCCGCGGAAGCGGTCTGAAGGCGAGTGGGCATCGGTCAGCAGATAGGCATCGCGGTAGATGATCAGGCCTGCATTTTCCATGGCACCGGCGGAGAAATCAGGCGCACCGAGCAGGTCCAGCTTGTCGAACGGATAGGCTTGCTGTGTGTATTCCTCGAAAAAGCGAATCTGCTCGGGCGCTGTCTGCAAGGCCCAGGCCAGCTTCTTGCCACCACCGCGCGGTGCAATGCCGCGCAAGGGCAAGGGCCTGGTGCGCACGCTGTTGGGTGGAATCGCGGGAGCCTCAACGACTTCCCACGGACCCACCGCCATCGCGATCAGGTAGGTCGGCAGCGGCAGGGTTGTCGCAAACTGGAGTGTCTTCCACTTTCCATCCTTCGATGGTGTTTCCTTCACCACCCGCGTGTTCGCCAACGCAACATCTTCCACAGGAACAGTGAGACTGATGTCAAAAGGCGTCTTGAAGCGCGGCTCGTCGAAGCCAGGGAAGGCATGACGGGCACTCACCGGCTCCATCTGGGTGACCGCGTATGCATCCTTGCCCACGGTGACCTTGTACAAACCTTCGAGCTGCTTGTTGAACTCGGCGTCCCAATGGAAGCCAAGCGTGATCACCTGGGCAGGGACGCGGGATTCAAAACGCAGCTCAAGCACGCCTTCCTTGTCATGGGAAACGGCATGCACTGGGATTGCCTCGCCACCTGCATCGACGGCCGTTGTGGAGCGCAGGTCAATACCATTCGCGTGCAACCAGATGCGATCCGAGTCCTCGTTCAGGCGCACGCGGATCTCGCCACTGCCCGCGAAGCGGGCTTGTCGAGGATCAATCTTGAATTCCAGGCTGTAGTGCTCGGGCGCGACACCCGGCGGCAGTTTGCCGGTGGGAATACCCAATGGATCAGCCGCCCAGGCAAGCGCCGGGCACAACAACATCAACAGCCAGAATGGAGGGCGCATGAGCAGTTCCAGGGGAAAGGCGACTGCCTACGAGATCACGCATCCGCACCATCTGCAACGGGCCAAAAGTCACTCCTGCGCCGTTGTTGCTCAGGCAATGCCGAATGGAAGGTTTAGCGAAGACACGACGCGTTCGCCAACCTGTGCACCGGCAAGGAAGCGCAGGCTCGCTTCGATCACGACGGCATCATCAACGATACGATGATGGCCAAGCCCGCTTGTTGAAAACAGGCGCGCTTGTGGCCAGTAGCGTGCGTAACATTCGCCATCGGACCAGGGCACATCGCGATCCGCGAGGTCATGCACGATCAACGCAGGCGCTGCAATTGCAGAAACCTTGCGATAGGCCTGCAGACTGACCACGGGCAGGCGATGTTCGGTTTCGTAGGCATCAAACAGTCGGCGGCCCAGTTTCTCGGCCAGACCAACCAACTGGCTGAATCGCGAAGCCGCTCCCATCGGATCGGCGACCGGAGCAATCAGGATGGCGCGCTCGGCAAGCCTGGCTTCGGCGAGCATCAGTGCGGCTGCCCCACCACCCAGTGAATGACCTATCACTGCCCTCGCCTCCCCGTGACGCTTGGCCACTGCCGCCAACACTTGCGCAAACTCGGGAAGATTGGTGCGCTTGCCACTGCTCTGGCCGTGCCCGAGTTGGTCGAATCCAACTACGGCAAGTCCGGCAGCGCGCAGTGGAGCGATCCAATTCGAGAACCGCGTGGCATGACTGGACCAGCCATGCGAGAGCAGCACATACGGCTCACGCGAAGGGTCCCCCCAGGTGTACACGGCGACCT
>SHNG01000131.1 GCA_004295005.1 Gammaproteobacteria bacterium | reverse complement strand
CGTCGCCGTGCTCCTGCAAATGGGCGAGGAGGTCGGGACAGTTGGGTCCCTGGGCGTGGATGAACTCCTCCTCCAGCGCTTCCGGCCAAGCGTAGCGCAGCCGGGACGCGGTCTTCTTGTGTTGTGCATACGCATCAAGCATGAGCTGATGCAGGCCATGGAAGTAAGCTGTACGCCCGCGCGCGACCTTGAAGCGCCGGATCAGGATGCCATCACGGGTTTCCTCGCCCACCGCCAAGTCGTTTTCCCAGTACGTGTAGTCGAACGCGCTGGAGGCGAGGATCTCGACAGCAAAATCTTCGGCGAGGAGACCGGCGTACTGCCAGGCCAGGGCTTCGGCACCGCCGACCAGTTTTTCGTGGCAACGCGGCACCACGATGGCAATGCGCGGTTTCACAGTGCAGGCTCCAGGAATTCCATGAATCGCCGAGTCAAGACCCGGGTCGAGAACTTCTCCGCATAACGCCGGCGCCCGCGCTCCTGCAGGTCGGCGCGCAACGGCTGATCGGAGAAAATCCGCGACGCGCTCGCCGCGTACAACCAAGGGTCGGCCTCCTGCCACAGGATTCCCGCATCACCCAGGGTTTCCGGAATGGCCGTGGTCGCACGCGCAATCACCGGCACCGAAAGCGCCATGGATTCAATCAGCGGTACGCAGAATCCCTCGTGTTGGCTCAGCAACAGGAAGGCATGGCTGGCCAGATAGGCGGCCTTCAGTTGCGCCTCGCTTGCGCCGTTGATCCAGCACACATGCCGCTCCAGGCGAAGCTCGCGGATGCGTTCTTGAACCGCCTCGTTGTAGCGGGACAGGCGCGCATCCACCTTGCCGACCAGGATCAGGCGCGCCGGTTCATCCAGCATGCGTGCGCAGGCAGAGAACGCATCGATCAGGTCCAGATACGCCTTGTTGGGGGCCAGACGACCCACCATGAGAAAGTTTCGCGCGCCATCGGACAGGGCGCGCACCAATTCGAGGTCCGCTTCCGCCTCGATCATCTCCTCGACGCGATGAAACGGGGCCAGCACGCCGCTGCGATCCATCGGTACGCCAAGCGCGCGCAACTCGTCGATGTTGTAGGTGGAAGCACCGAGGTACAGCTCACAGCCAAGATCGACGATGGCCGGCAGTTCCGAGCGACCACTCTCGCAGGCAGCCTGGTGCTGGCTGGAATAGTCCCTGAAGAATTCGGCCGGTGTGACGTTGTGGTATTTGACGATGCGAAAGCCTTTGCAGCACTTGAGTATTTCCAGCGCCTTGGGATAGCCAAACGAAAAATGATAAATGACCAGGTCATTCGCGCCACCGGCAAAATCAAGCAGTTGATCCGTAGGCCAGGTCTGCACTGGTACGTTCTCGGCCGACTCGCAGAACATACGCGTCTGCAAGCCTGTGGCTTCGAGAATCCGTGCCATGGCCATGGCATCGGCGCCGACGGCGTCCTTGCCAGCCAAAACTGGAATCAGGATGGCCGCCCTCATCAAGCACACTCCCTGCAACCCCGGAAACGCGGCACCACGATGGCAATGCGCGGTTTCACAGTGCAGGCTCCAGGAATTCCATGAATCGCCGAGTCAAGACCCGGGTCGAGAACTTCTCCGCATAACGCCGGCGCCCGCGCTCCTGCAGGTCGGCGCGCAACGGCTGATCGGAGAAAATCCGCGACGCGCTCGCCGCGTACAACCAAGGGTCGGCCTCCTGCCACAGGATTCCCGCATCACCCAGGGTTTCCGGAATGGCCGTGGTCGCACGCGCAATCACCGGCACCGAAAGCGCCATGGATTCAATCAGCGGTACGCAGAATCCCTCGTGTTGGCTCAGCAACAGGAAGGCATGGCTGGCCAGATAGGCGGCCTTCAGTTGCGCCTCGCTTGCGCCGTTGATCCAGCACACATGCCGCTCCAGGCGAAGCTCGCGGATGCGTTCTTGAACCGCCTCGTTGTAGCGGGACAGGCGCGCATCCACCTTGCCGACCAGGATCAGGCGCGCCGGTTCATCCAGCATGCGTGCGCAGGCAGAGAACGCATCGATCAGGTCCAGATACGCCTTGTTGGGGGCCAGACGACCCACCATGAGAAAGTTTCGCGCGCCATCGGACAGGGCGCGCACCAATTCGAGGTCCGCTTCCGCCTCGATCATCTCCTCGACGCGATGAAACGGGGCCAGCACGCCGCTGCGATCCATCGGTACGCCAAGCGCGCGCAACTCGTCGATGTTGTAGGTGGAATCCCCGAGATACAGCTCGCAACCGAGCTTGGCGATGGCCGGCAGTTCCGAGCGACCACTCTCGCAGGCAGCCTGGTGCTGGCTGGAATAGTCCCTGAAGAATTCCGCGGGCGTGACGTTGTGGTATTTGACGACGCGAAAGCCCTTGCAGCGCTTGAGGATCTCCCGCGCTTTCGGCCAACTGATCGCAAGATGATGAATGACCAGATCATTCGCGCCGCCGGCAAAATCAAGCAACTCATCAGCCTGGAAAGTCGGTATCGGCGCGTTCTCGGCAGAATCGCAGAACACCCGCGTCTGGATGCCGTTCGCTTCGAGTATGCGAGCCATGGCCATGGCATCGGCGCCGACGGCGTCCTTGCCAGCCAAAACTGGAATCAGGATGGCCGCCTTCATCGGCCGTGGTTCCACATTCTCATGCCCCGTCGTGCTGGCTGGACTTGCGCGCAAGGACACAGGCCACTCCATCTTGTTCGGATCTCTTGATGCGATCAAATCCGCCGTGCAAAAGCGCCGCTTCAAGCAAACCCACATCAATCGCCAAGGGCTGGCGTGCATTCAACAGGTCGGCAAGAACCAGGGGGCCACGATCCAGACCGACCACGATGTGCGCATTCGGGCGCAGAACCCGGAAAGCAAATTGCAGCAGGTCCATCAATGGCAACTCACGCGCGACAGCCGAAGCCTCCAGCACGCTGAGCCCATGCAGGGATTCATCGGCAATGCGTGACAATGCCACCCCGAAGTCGCTGCATACCGCGATGCGACGGTCGCCGGTGGCGGGGCCGGGATTGCCGATGCTGCGCAATGCCGATACCGACAAGCTGCGCTGGCTCAATCGATCCAGCCAATCCGTGGCACCACCCAGGTCAAGCACATCGGCTGCATCGGGCAAACCGACTGCAAATTGTTCCAGCCATTGGTCAAGGCGTGCGCTGCGATTTGCGTCTGCCGCCAGCAAGCCGTCCGTGATTCCGGCAAGCGGCGCGGCGCGCTCACGACCCTTGCCTTCCGCCTGTCGCTCGATTTCGGCAAGGCTGTGTCGCAAGGAGGCCAACCAATGGTTCATGCCCAGCATCTGCTGGTTGGATTGCCGGACGAGGCCGGTTGTGGCTTGAATTGCCTCACTCAACTGTGCGAGCGCCGTTTCGGCCGCCGCCGTGCGGACCCGCAGTGCATCGTGATCGCTACGCAAGCGCGCGCCTTCCCCAGCCAGGTTCTGCAGCCGGGCATCAAGCACATGCGTTGCGTGTTCGATCGCATCGGCGCGTGTGACATGCAGGGCATCCGCTGCACGCTGATGACGCACGATGGCAGGCAGGCCAGCAAGACCCATGGCGAGCTGCAGCACGTAGCCGAGGATAGGCACATGCGTTGCCTTTTGCAGAAGGTAACGCGGCCAAAGCCCGGGCACGGATACCGCCTTGAGGCGACCTTCCGCAGACCAGCGCAGGTTGCCCATGATCTCGATCTTGCTGATGCCTCGGCCGAGCAGGGCCATCTGCGCCTTCACCGCCGTTTCATCCGCCTCGCGACCCAGCAGGGCGAGATAGGCGTTGCGCACGAATGCAGCGCCATGGAATTGACTGAGCTGCCCGAGCTGCACGACACCGGACAGGTTGGCAACTGTGCCAGGCGCAGTCGCACCCGCATGGGCACTTGTTTGCACAATCGGGGCGATTTCCGGCTGCAGTTCGACCTGCTTCGGCACGTGGAGTGGAAATTCGGGCGCCTGATGGCGCGCACGCTCAGCAGCCGCGCGCAATTCGCCGCGGATTCGCTCGATGGGTGGTTCGACGTCGGGTTTGCTCACGGAGAATGATCGGCGGGGCGTTGGCTGGACTGGTTCGGCGCTTGGGCCACGACATCGGCCCTGTGCATCCGCTTGTTTCCACCAGCAAGCGGCATGATGCCATAGGCGCGCGCAGTGGAAATATCGATCAGGGCAAAATCCGGTCGGTGCCGGCCATCCAGTCGCGGCGAGGCGCGCCGATACGCTGTCTTGCCGGCTTGCCGTGCCGCCTCGAATCCCGCCAGTGCACGCTCGCGCAAATCGCCTTCCCGACCGCGCCCTTGCGTCCCCGACAGGCGCGCGTTGCCGAGCAGTGTCGTTTCCAGGAACTCCGCCTCGCGTTTGTCGCTGCCGGTGTAGAAACCCACGAAGGCATGGCCTGGCACCAGCACGATGAAGCTTTCAATGCCCAGCCGCTCAAGCACGGAAGCAATCAGCACGCTGCCATCCATGCAATTGGCAACGCGGTCATCCCAGATGCTGGAGAGCAGGCGTACTCGCTGGCTGTACATGACCGGACCCTGGCTGATGCCGGTGCGCTCGCTGGCGTACCGCAGACCGCGCCGTTCGAGCACGACCCACATCTCGCGTGCAAGGCGCAGGCGCTCGTCCCGCCCACGGGATCGTGGTGTATCGCTCAACCCGGCCATGCCCAGGATCTCATCGACCACCGGATGGTTGGGATCAACCCAGGCGGCAAACGCCCAGCCCAGATCCACGTCCGCCTTCGACTCACGCACGAAATAGAGCGCCTCATCCAGGGGATGCACGCGGATCGGTATCGTGCGCACGCTGGATGCAACGCCTGCGCCGCTGATGGCAACCGTCAGCACCTGCTGGCGCGGGTCCCGCAACTGGCGCAAGGCATCCACATCCCAAGCCAGGCGCGGCCGAATCAGCGTGTCACCCTCGACCCGCCGTTCAATCACAAACGGTTTCAGCAAGCCCTGGGTGCTCAGTTGCAGCTTCACGGTCTTGCCTGCATCCAGGCCATTCAGACGAACCCGCAACAGGCCATTGCCATCGTCATCAGGCGTTTCGGTGCCCTGCGCCGGGCGCGAGAGTTCCAGGGTCGGGAACACCTCTCCGTTTGGCGTCGTTTCGACCACGACTTGCAGGGCTGATGCGCCCGCCGAGAGCAGACACCCGCCCATGAACAGGATCGAAGGCAACAGGCTGCGCAGGGTCATGCGCAGGTGGGCAGGGAAGTTCGAGGAAATCCGGGTTGCCTTGAGGTCCATGCCGCGACTATCGTTGCGCGGGCCGCTTGCTGTCCAGTCAACCCCACCACTTCCACCCGTTCGGGAGCTCCCATGCGCACCCTCGTACTTTCCGCCCTGTGTCTCGTCCTGCTGGCCGGCTGCGACCAGCCCGCGCCCGACAGCCCGCCCGCATCCACCGCGACACCGGCCCCGGCCGAATCCACGCCACCGGCTGCCAGCGCTCCGGCCGCGCCGACGGAAATCGCCACGGTCAAGGCGCCGGAAGGAACCTGCGGCGACCAGTCCGCCCTGCCGGCCGACCAACGCGTGGCCAACACGCCGAAATGGACCCTGGCCAGTGAACAGGACAATTTCGGCTTCGACGTGTTTCGTGGTGACAGCGAGGAAGGCGAATTCACCAAATTGAACAAGGAGCCCATCCTCGGTGCGGGCACCACGGATGAGTCGAGCCGCTATTCCTGGCGCGATGACACCATCGATCCGTGCAAGGACTACTGGTACTACGTCGAATCCATCAGCACCAGTGGCGTGCGCGAAAAGATGACGCCCACGTTCAAAGCACCGGCCAAGCGTTCACCCAAGGCTGAGCCTGCGGCTGGATGATTTGCACCATTCGGGCACGCCTTTGTGACGATAAGCACCTTGCTTGCTGAGCCATGAGCAAGGTTTTCCCAGGCACGCCAAGCCGATGGTTCTGGATCGTGCTGCTCGCATGGTTGCTGCTCAACGGCGTATTGCTGTGGCTGTATTTCGATCCGGTGCCAAAGCGCCTGGTTGGCGACGAATTCGATTACGAAAAGCGCGCACTGGCGCTGCTCGCCGGGCAACCGGCGGCTGAATTGTTCATCTGGCCACCCGGCCAGACCTGGTTCATCGCGGCAATCTACCGCCTGTTCGGAAACCACGTGCTGGCCGTGCAGGTGGTGCAGATGATCCTGTTCGCGCTGTGCGCGGGCATGTTGGTGAAGCTCTGGCAAACGCTCGACAGCTCGCGTGCGGCCTGTCTTGCCGGAGTGTTGTTCCTGCTCAATCCGGCTGCGCTGGCCTATGCCCATTGGCTGTGGCCCGAAGTCACGCACCTGGCCTGCCTGCTGGGAGCACTGACCCTGCTTTTCTGCGTTGCCGACCGGCCCCGACTGCGTGCGTTTGCGGCGGGTTTCCTGATTGGCCTCGCCCTGTTGCTCAAGAGTCTGCTTGCCGCGTTCTGGCCCGTGCTGCTGTTGTGCTTCCTCACGCGCAAGCAAACGCGTTGGTCTTTTGCCTGGGTCGCGGCAATCGCATTCATCATCGGGCTGGTGCTGCCAATCAGCCCCGCCCTGTGGAAAGGGCAGGTCGAAACCGGTCGTCCGCTGATTGCCGACAGCTCGATCTACAACCTGCAGGTGGGATTGCGCGACCGCAGCCGCAGCGACTACATTGATGAGGCGGGACTGCCCGCGCTGACCGCATTCATCGAAAGCGGCGCCACGCCGCAGCAACGCAACGCCGCGGCCATGCGGGACATTCGCACGACGCTTGCAGAACGCGGGTGGGCGGACCTGTTCCTCGAACAGCTCGGCACGCAGTATTTCCGCCTGTTCAACGTCAAGACCCTGCTTGAATCGCAAATGCCTGGCGCGGCCTGCTCCGGTCATCTCGGCGCATACGCGGATCACCCCATGCGACCTGCCTTGGTCGCTAGCAGCCGCATCGTGCACAGCATGATCCTCGTGCTGTTCGCGTTTGGCGTGGCGCTCTGGCAACGCTGGCGAGCCCCGCTGGCTGCGCTGACGGGTGCATTCCTGCTCTACCAGCTTGCCCTTTATTTCGGCCTGCACGTGATGGAGCGCTACCTGTTCCAGATGCTGCCGTTCATGTGCGGCTTTGCCGGCAGTGCGCTGGCTCGCGTCACCCCGCCGGCAAACGCGTCGGAAACTCTGGCGATTTCGCCGCTGCGCATGACCCTGGCATTGCTGCTGGCCCTGCTGTTGCTCGGACTGGCCTGGCTCGGTCCACTGCTGGATGGCAACTGCAACTGATTGCGCCGGCGGCAACCGGATCGGGAAGTGATCCGGTATCCTCGCCGATCCACGGAAACCGCGAACCCAATGCCTCTCCATCTCCTTGAACTGATCCTTTTCAGCACCTATGCCGAGCTTCGCGCGGAGCGCTCGCGCAGCTATCTCGGCCTGGTCTGGTGGATTGCCGAGCCGGCCATGATGATGGCTGCATTCTGGCTGGTGTTCGACGTCATCCTGAAATCCGGTGGGCCGGATTACCTGCCGTTCCTGCTGGTGGGCCTGACCCTTTGGCAGTGGATGAAATCCTGCATCACCCACGGCGGCTACGCGATCTGGGGAAACCTCGGATTGATCCGGCAGGCGCGCTTGCCGGTGCTGGTGTTTCCGCTTGCGCAAATGCTGGCCGACACCATCAAGTTCCTGTGCATCTTCGTTCTGTTGCTGGTCATTCTCTGGTGCATGGGCTATCCGCCCAATATCACCTACCTGGCATTGCCCCTGCTGTTTCTGGTGACCCTGCTCTTTTCCGTCGGCGCGAGTTTCCTGGTTGCCGCCTTCGTGCCGTTCATTCCCGACCTGCGGTTCATCATCGAGCAGATTCTCACCGTGGTGATGTTTCTTTCCGGCGTCGTGTTCGCGCTGGATGCCGTGCCTTCGCCCCTGCGCGAGGTGATCGCGCTGAATCCGGTGGCCACATTGCTTGACGGCGTTCGCGCCATACTCCTGAAAGCGCACTGGCCGGATTGGTGGGCCTTGCTCAAGGTCGGCGCGATTTCCGCCCTTGTCTGTGCCACGGGCATCGCTTGCGTGTTGCGCTTTTCACCACGCTATCCGAAGCTGGCGGTCTGATGGACAGTCCACTGATCGAGCTTCGCAACGTCGGCGTCGCCTTCAGCGCGCAACGTCGCTTCGGCAGCGGCAGGTTCTGGGCGCTGGAAGACGTCACCCTCAACTTGCGCCACGGTGAACGCCTCGGCGTGATTGGCCGCAACGGCGCCGGCAAAAGCACCTTGCTGCGCGTGCTGGCCGGCATCCTGCAACCGGATCGCGGCACGGTGAAGCGCGCCGCCGTCACCTGCCAGTTGTTGTCGCTGGCACTCGGATTCACGCCCTACCTGTCCGGGCGTGACAATGCCATCCTGTCCGGATTGATGTTGGGCTTGCGCCGTCGCGAGATCGAATCACGCCTGCCGGCGATCCAGGAGTTTTCCGAACTCGGCGACTTCTTCGAGCAACCCATTGCCACGTATTCCGCCGGCATGGTCGTGCGCCTGGGATTCTCGGTGGCCATCCAAATAGAGCCGGATGTGCTGCTGATCGACGAGGTGCTTGCCGTGGGCGATGCGGAGTTCCAGGTGAAATCGGGCGAGGCCTTGCGCGAACGCATGCGCCAGGGCCAGACCGTGGTGCTGGTCAGCCACGATGAATCCCAGGTGTCGGCCTTGTGTGACCGCCTGATCTGGATCGAACATGGCAAGAGCGTGCTGGAGGGCAGCCGTGATGAGGTATTCGAGGCCTATCACCGCCAACTGCACCTGGCAGGATCCAGCACGTGAACGCCGACCCTGCCCCTGATCTGGCAAGCCTGGCGCGACGACTGGGCACCACGCCACGCGGCATCCTGCTTGCCGCTGCGGGCATGGCCGAGAACCCGGACCTTGGTGCGCGTGAATGTTTGGCGCTCGCCCGAGAGCAACAACGATTGGCACCGACAGCCTGCCACGACAGCGCTGCACTGCTGCTGACATCCCCTGCCAGCTTTGCGCGCGACGAGCTCGCCGGCGCTTTGCGGTTGCTGTGGAAGGCGTGAACCTGAATGCGCGGCGCAGCCCTGATCGTCCTGGCGTGGAACCAGTGGCCGACCACCCGGCGCTGCCTTGACTCCCTGTTCGAAAGCGATCTCGACCATGCCCAGGTCATCGTCGTCGACAATGGCTCGGAGGACGAGACAGCCGAAGCCCTGAAGGAATTTGCCTCGCGCGTGACGATCATCCGTCATGCGCAAAACCTCGGCTTCGTGCGAGGCATGAATGCGGGAATTGCCGCGGCGGATGCCGATGACGATGTCGTCCTGCTCAACAACGATCTCGTGTTCAACCAGCGCGATTGGCTCAACCGACTGCGCGACGCTGCCTACGCCCATGCGAACAATGGCATCGTCGGTTGCCGCATGCGTGGCGGTGAGGATGATCCACGTTTGTATCACCTGGGTGGATTCATCGATGCACAAACCCTGCTCGGACAGCAGTCGGAGTCCGGCATCCAGGAATCCGAGCTCGCCCAGTTCACGAGCACGCGACGCGTGCAGGGCATTGCCTTCGCACTCGCCTACATCCGGCGCGATTGCCTGACGCGCATTGGCGTGCTGGATGAAATCTTCCACAGCTACTACGAAGATACCGATTACTGCCTGCGCGCGGCGGATGCCGGGATTGCCTGCGTGGTGGCCGGCAACGTGACCCTGCAACATGCCCAGCACGGCTCGACCCGCGACGACGGCGGTTTCCGCGAGTGCCTGCGCACGCAAAGCCGGACTGCCTTTGCCAAGCGCTGGCAAGCGCGGCTGCTCGACCGGCAACGCGGCACGGTGCACTGGCAAGGCGTGACCCGCCAGCCTTATGCCTTTGCGCAGCTCACGCGAAGCCTGGTCTGGCGCCTCGACGCGCGCGACTTGCACATGACGTATTCCGCGCTTGCGCCCGAATTGACCGACGCCCAGGACATCCGCTTGCAGATGGCCGCGCAACGGCACATGCCTGCCGTGCCCGAGGTCGGCTTTTTCTGCGCACCGGCGCAAATGGGAATGCGGCCGCAGGGTCGCTTTCGCGTTGCCTTCGGCATGTCCGAAAGCGACAAGGCACCCGCAATCTGGGCCAGTCGCAGTCGCGAGTTTGATTTGTTGCTGGTTGCCGACGAGTTCCAGAAAACCGCATTGCGCGCCGCTGGTGTGGAAACTCCCATCGGCATCCTGCCGCTTGGCGTGGACCAGGACTATGCCCATCCCGATGTCCCAAGCGTGCGCAACCCGGATCACCGCCTCGTCTTCCTGGCCTTCGCCGAAGACCTGCGGCGCGATGCACCGGAACTTGTGGTTGCCGCCTTTCGAAGTGCGTTCCGCGCGCAGGATGATGTCGAACTGATCCTGCATGTGGCACCGGGAGACGATCAGGCGCGCATTCGCGAGTGTGTCGAGGGCATGTTGGCGGAGCAGCCCGGCGCAGTCGTGCGCGTGCTCGCGGATGCGGGCTTCCCGGCCTACCAACGCATGCAGTTGGTGTGTGCGGCCGATTGCTACGTGAATGCGCGCCGTGGCGCCGGCTGGGATCCGCTGGCCGCTGAAGCCGTCGCCTGCGGGCGCATGCTCATCGCACCTGCTTGGGGCAGTCAGCAGGATCTCGTGCAGGGCTTCGGCCTTGCGGTTGCGCACCGGATGGTCCCGATTGATGAACTTGGCCACGGCCTGCGCTGGGCCGAACCCGACACCGATTCCCTGATTGCGCAGATGCGTGCGGCAAGCGAAAGCCGGGACATCCTGCTCGCCAACGCGCGGCACAAGGCGGCACGCTTCGCGCGGGAAAACTCGCTCGAAGCCAGCGCCGATGCCTTGGCCACTTGGCTGGCCAGCGGCGCAACCTTGAAGCCTGCGCGCGCACTTCCCGCGCCCCATCGTCCGCAAGACCTGAACACTGCCGCATCCGGGCAGATGGTCATTCTCGGCATGCACCGCTCGGGCACGTCCAGTGTCGGCGGCCTGCTCAAGCTGCTCGGTGCATGGCCCGGCGAAGACGAACGACTCCTGCGGGGTGCCGACAATCCACGCGGCCATTTTGAACTGGCCGAACTGCACATGGCCTGCGTGCGCCGCCTCAGTGCGGTTGGCGCCGACTGGCGCAATCCGCCGACCGAATCATCCGCGGCCGCCACGGATGCCTTCCGTCGTGAAGCAGCAGGCATTCTGCAAACCCTGGAATCCCGCCGACCCTGGTTCATCAAGGAACCGCGCCTGTGCCTGCTGGCACGCGAACTGCTGCCGCTGCTGACGCGCCCGGTGTTCGTGCATGTCATTCGCGATCCCGTCGCTGTCGCCGCATCCCTGGCCAAGCGCGACGGCATGTCGGCGAACGAAGCGCTGGCCTTGTGGGAGATCTACACCCGCGAAGCATTCGCGACCAGCGACGGTTGGCCACGCCTGCTCATCGACTACGATGCCCTGCTTGCAAACCCAAACGCCGTCACGCGCAAGCTGCACGGCGAACTTGCCGCCCTGGGGGTTTCCGG
>SHNG01000150.1 GCA_004295005.1 Gammaproteobacteria bacterium | reverse complement strand
TTCCTGTTGCGCGCATCGCTGGTGCTGGCGGACAGCCCCGGCGCAAGCGCGCCGGCCAAGCGCGATGCCACCACCTTCAGCGAATCGCAGATCAATGAAATCACGTCCATGGCCGTTCTTCAGCGCATGGTCGCAGGTTACGAAAAGCTCAAGGATGACCAGCGACTGGCCTGGACCCTCAAGCGGGCCAGCGAACTCAATCCCAATTCGGGCGACATGCGCCTTGCCCTGGCATTGACGTACGCGCGCATGGGCAAGAAATCCGAAACCTACGACCTGCTGCTCAAGATGAAGGAGCAAGGCTACGGCATCGACCTCAGCGACGATGCCCGATTTGAAAAGGTGACCGGAACCGAGGCATGGGGATACATCGTCGAAAGCCTGAACATGAACCTGAAGCCGTTCGGCGAAGGCAAGGTGGCGTTCGAGTTGCCAAAGGGCGACACCCTGTTCGAATCCATCGCCTGGGATGCCAAGCGGCAGCAATTCCTGGTCGGCAGCGTGCGCGAGGGCAAAATCTACCTGTCCGACAAACAGGGCAAGCTCAAGGAGTTCATCTCGCCAGCAGACGGCAGCGGGCTGTGGAGCGTCTATGCAATGGCGGTGGATGCGCCGCGTGACCTGCTTTACGTCACCTCCTCGTCCTCGCTCTACTTCAAGGGCTTCCGCGAACAGGATTACAACAAGAGTGGCGTGTTCAAGTTCAAGCTGTCGACCGGAAAGCTGGTCGACAAGATCCTGATGCCGGCCGCCCAAGGTGGCCGCTCATTGGCCAGCATCACGGTCAGCAAGCAGGGCAAGGTGTACTTTGCCGATGCCCTGCACAACGAGATCTACACCATCGAGGGCAGTCTGCCCAAGCTGGTGATTGCCAACCCCAAGTTGACCAGCGTGCGCGGCCTCGCCCTGAGTGATGACGGCGACACCCTGTACTTTGCCGACTATGCGCTGGGTTTGTTCGGCGCCGATCTCAAGTCGGCGACCGGTTTCGCGGTCAACCACGATCCGGCTCGCCTGGTGCTTGGCGGAATCGAAGGCTTGTTCTACTACCAGGGCAACCTGATCGCGATCGAAAACGGCATGTCGCCCAAGCGCGTGGTTCGCTTGGCGCTGTCAAAGGACGGCAGGAGCATCGAAAAGATGATGCCGATCGACATCGCCAATCCGGCGTTTACCTTCCCCACCTCCGGCACCTTGGTTGGCGATGAGCTGTACTTCATTGCGGACAGCCAGCGAGGTCTGTACGGCCAGTATGGTGACCTCAAGCATCCGGACCAGTTGAAGGCGGTGCAGGTGTTCCGCAGCAATGCGCGCTATGCGTGGAACGAAGGTGGCATCGCAGGTACCAGTCAGCCCGCACAACGACTCCCGGCATCGCAGCCGGCATCGGCAGCGCCATCAGCGCCAGCGCCAGCCGCAGGAAAGAAGGACTGACAGGTCCGCTTCCGATTCATCGGGCCTGGCGGCTGCTTGCGCAGTGCGCCAGCGCCAGATGAATCGGCAAGGTCAGCAGTATCCAGGCCAGGTTGGCCTGCTCGAAGCTGGTCAGGATTTTGCTGAACAGGGCAAACCCGGCCAGTACGGCAAGGACCATGAGCAGCACGCGGGTGAAGCGCCCGGCTGACCAGTGGGTCCGCACCGAGCCGCACCAGGCAGGCACCAGCAGCAGTGCCAGCGGATTCATGATCAGCAGGTTTTCGTTGGCCCATGCCGACTGATGCGCGGTGAAGAACCAAAGCGCAAGCATGACCAGACCGGCAAGCCCGGCGAACAGGCTGAAGCCTGCGCCCAATGTGGCCAAGCCTCGTCTCGCCCATGCATGGGCCGACCGCTGCCGGAGGGCAAGTGCCATGCCGCCAACGACGATGCCGATGGCGAAAAACGGCCAGCGCAGGTCCGGCGGTAGAAACGGCGGATCCGGCCAGCGTGATTGCGCCAGTACCCGTTCGTTGCGGACCAACGCAACAGCTTCGCCGCCCGGGCCCTGGATCCGAATGTCACGCAGATGCTGCATCAATTGATTCGGCACGAAACTGTCTTGCCAGAACGAGAGGCGCTGGTCGGAGTAGGGGCCAAGACCCAGATCGATGCCGAGCATGAGCGCGGCATCCGGTGACATGAGGGCGTCGGCCAGCAGGCGATAGGTGAATCCACGGGATGGCGAAGTCAGTTGCTGGCGCAGCGCCCCACCGAGCACCTCGTCCAACGCGTCGCGGATGCGGGTCGAGCAATTGGAGGTGAAGTAGTCGTAGGGGTAGCGCCGGTTCTCCGGCAGCAGGTTGTTGTCCAGGTAGGCCTTGAGGGCAAGCACCTGGGATGCGTCGAGGTTGAGTTCCTGCTCATGAATGGAACGTCCCTCGGAGCGGTACCAGGCGATTTCCTCGTCAGCGTCTTCCGCCGCGATCTGGTATTGCATGCGGCCAAGCGCAAAATTGAGCATGAAGTCCGCTTCTTCGAAGTCGAACATGCCGTAGTTGTAGCTGGTGCCGCGGCCGCTGAGCGGATCGCGGAACACCAGGGCATTGTGTCCGAAGCGCTCCCAGTAGACCTGGCCCGGTCCATAGGTGACCAGGCTCACGCTCGGAACGCTCGACTGCGAGACTGCGGGCAGGCTTGCCGCAAGGCCAAAAAACGCCAGCATGCCAGCCAGGACCATTCGACTGGCGATCATGCTTCCTGGATTCGCACGGCAAACTGGCCGACCTTGCGGCTGTCTCCCTTGTTGACCCGGAACAGGAAACCGGCCAGGCGGATCTCCTCGCCGGGTTGGGGAACATGCCCGAACTCGGCGGTGACCATGGCCCCGATGGTGTCGTAGGCATCAACCGGAAACTGCGACTCGAAGCGATTGTTGAAACTCTCGACCGGCGTCATTGCATTGACCAGAAAGCGGCCATCCGTCTGCGGCTGGATCAGGTTGGGTGTTTCTTCCTCGTCATGCTCGTCGTCGATGTCGCCAACGATCTGTTCCAGCACGTCCTCGATGGTGACCAGGCCAACGACACCGCCGTACTCGTTGACCACGATCGCCATGTGCAGGTGGGAGAGGCGCAGTTCCTTGAGCAGGATATTGAGCCGCTTGGCTTCGGGAATCAGGGCGACCGGGCGAACCAGGCTGCGCACATCGCCGCTGCCGCCCTCGGCAAAGCGGCGCAGGAGATCCTTGGCCAGCAGAATGCCGACAATCTCGTCGCGGTCCGCGCCATGCACGGGAAATCGGGAATGACCGGATTCGACGACGATGCCAAGAACGGTTTCCAGGGAGGAATCCGCGGCAATCGAGACCATTTCCGAACGTGGGACCATGATGCTGCCGGCGGTCAATTCGGTGACCTTGATCGCTCCTTCGATCATCGACAGGGTGTCATGCGAGAGCAGGCCGTTGGACTGGGCCAAGCGCAGCTCCTCGATCAATTCCTCGCGGCTGCTGACTTCGCCTGAAAGCGCATGGGTCAGGCGTTCAAACCAGGAACGCTGGGGGGGACTACTGGGAGGGTCCTCGCTCATTTTCCGCAGATTCATGCCCTTGGGGGGCGGAATGGCGGAGTTTAGCAAAAGAGCCGGACAGGACCAGAATTGTCGTATTTTCCGCAACTTGGCGCACCCCGCGTGGTTTGACCCGGGCGTGGCAAGCCGCTATCATCGCGCGCCCTTTTTCCAGATCCCGCCCTGCGCAAGGGTCCGGAAAGAGTGGCTGTTTCCAGAATAACTACATAGGTATCAATCATGTACGCAGTTGTGCTCATTTCCGGTAAGCAGTACCGGGTGACCCAGGGCGAAACCCTGCGCGTCGAAAAACTGGTCGGTGCCGTCGACAGCACGGTCAAATTCGACCAGGTGCTGATGGTCGGTTCCGGCGAAGGTGTCAGCATCGGTGCGCCTCTGGTTGCCGGCGCCCAGGTTGGCGCCAGGATCAAGTCGCACGGCCGTGCCGACAAGGTCCGCATCATCAAATTCCGCCGCCGCAAGCACCACATGAAGCAGCAGGGGCATCGGCAGCACTACACCGAAATCGAGATCACCGGCATCAGCGGTGCATCCAAGGCGACCAAGGAGTAAGTCATGGCACATAAAAAGGCAGGCGGCTCAACCCGCAACGGTCGCGACTCGAATCCGAAATACCTCGGCGTGAAGCTCTACGGTGGCCAGGCATGCAATGCCGGCAACATCATCATCCGTCAGCGCGGCACCCGTTTTGTCGCCGGCAGTGGCGTCGGACTGGGGCGCGACCACACCCTGTTTGCACTGGTCGATGGCGTGGTGGAGTTCAAGACCAAGGGCGCTGACAAGCGCAAGACGGTCAACGTGGTTCCCGGCGCCGGCAATTGACCGTAAATTGACACCGGCATGACAGAGCCCCGCCCTGTGCGGGGCTTTTCATTTGGACGCCAGCCCTGGGGTTCGCTCGGCCCTGAAGGACCTCCTACAGGCTCTGGGCGATTCTTGTACGCTTTTCCCGATTCCCGATTCCCGATTCCCGATTCCCGATTCCCGATTCCCGATTCCCGATTCCCGATCATGCAATTCGTCGATGAAGCCAGCATTCGCGTCCAGGCCGGCAATGGCGGCAATGGCTGCGTCAGCTTTCGCCGTGAGAAATTCATTCCATTCGGTGGTCCGGATGGGGGTGATGGCGCGGCTGGCGGCAGTGTCTGGCTGGTTGCCGACGAAGGCTTGAACACCCTGGTCGATTTCCGCCACCAGCGCCAGTTTCGCGCCGAACGTGGCGAGAACGGCATGAGCCGGCAAATGGCCGGCAAGGCGGGCAGCGATACAACAATCCGCGTTCCGGTCGGCACCGTTGTCATGAACGTGGAAACCGATGAGCAGATTGGTGATCTCACCGAGCACGGCCAGCGCCTGCTCGTTGCCCAGGGTGGGCGCGGTGGCCAGGGCAATATCCATTTCAAGAGTTCCACCAACCGCGCGCCGCGCAAGGCAACCTCCGGAACGCCCGGAGAGGATCGCGAACTGCGACTGGAGCTCAAGGTGCTGGCGGATGTCGGCATGCTTGGGTTCCCCAATGCCGGCAAGTCCACTTTCATCCGCGCAGTATCTGCGGCGACGCCCAAGGTTGCCGATTATCCGTTCACCACCCTGCAGCCGCACTTGGGCGTTGTACGCATCGAGACCGACAAGAGCTTTGTCATTGCCGATATTCCGGGCCTGATCGAAGGTGCCGCTGACGGCGCCGGGCTTGGCGTGCAGTTCCTCAAGCACCTGGCGCGTACCCGCTTGCTGCTGCACATGGTTGATATTGCTCCGCTGGATGGCGAAACCGATCCGATCGAGCAGATCCGCATCATTGAAAGCGAGCTCAAGGGGTTTGATCCGCAGCTGCTCAAGCGTGAGCGCTGGCTGGTGTTCAACAAGCTCGACCTGCTTCCCATCGAGGAGCGCGAGAGCACCGCCAAGGCCATCGTGCGCAAGCTGAAGTGGAAACAGCCCTGGTACCTGGTCTCCGCCATTGCGCGCGAGAACACCTGGCCGATCTGTCTTGATATCCAGCGTTTCTTCGATGAGCAGCGCCGCGATCGTGCCGAGGCGGCCCGCGCGGCGGAGCAGGGTTGAGGGATGCGGATGGCTGCTGTTTGCCGCGCATGGCGCCGAGTTTTCGTGCCAACAAAAAAGCCGGCTTGCGCCGGCTTCATGTCGCAGCTTCACACGCAGGACTCAAGCCAGGGCGCGGATGCTCGCGTTGAGGCGGCTCTTGTGACGGGCAGCCTTGTTCTTGTGGATCAGGCCGCGTGCAGCGTAGCGGTCGACGATCGGGGTTGCGCTCTTGAGAGCGGCTTCAGCGCCAGCCTTGTCCTTGGCGTCGATAGCCTTGATCACCTTCTTGATCGCGGTGCGGACCATGGAACGGGCGCTGACGTTGCGCTGGCGAGCCTTTTCGGACTGGCGCGCGCGCTTCTTCGCGGACTTGATGTTAGCCAAGGTAAAACTCCAAAGGCGGGGGGCGGAAAAAGGGGCGGAATTATGCCGATGCAGGGCTGGCGCGTCAATTGGGGGCTGGCATGAGCAGGCCAGCAATGCTGCGTTCCCTGCTCAGCGTCAGTGGCGGCACCCTCGTTTCGCGTGTGCTTGGCCTCATCCGCGAGATGGCCATTGCCTGGACCTTTGGCGCCAACGCCGCAACCGACGCATTCTGGGTCGCCTTCCGCATCCCGAACTTCATGCGTCGCCTGTTTGCCGAGGGTTCGTTTTCGGTGGCTTTCGTGCCGGTGCTTACCGAAGTCAAGGAAACCCGCTCCCACGAGGAGCTGAAGGAACTGGTCGCGCGCACCGCAGGCACGCTGGGCATCATCCTGCTGCTGATAACCGCGTTGGGTGTCCTCGGTGCCGCCTGGCTCACGCGGGGGTTCGCCCCCGGATCCATGGACGATCCGGCCAAGTTCGAACTGACCACGGACCTGCTGCGCCTGACCTTTCCCTACCTGCTGTTTGTCGCCTTGACCGCCCTTTCCGGCGGCATTCTCAACAGTTTCCACCGTTTTGCCTTGCCGGCCCTGACTCCGGTCATCCTCAACCTCTGCCTGATTGCAGGTGCGCTGTGGCTATCCCCGCACCTGGAAGTGCCGATCATGGCCTTGGGCTGGGCGATTCTTGCGGCCGGAATCCTGCAACTGCTGGTGCAGTTTCCGGCCTTGCGTCGCCTGGACCTGTTGCCGCGGCCGCGCTGGGGCTGGCGTCATTCCGGGGTGCAGAAGATCCTTCGCCTGATGGTGCCGACCCTGTTCGGCTCGTCGGTCGCCCAGATCAACCTGCTGCTGGATACGCTGATCGCCTCATTCCTCATCACCGGTTCGCAGACCTGGCTGGCGCAGAGCGACCGCCTGCTCGAGTTTCCGCTGGGAATCTTCGGCATCGCCTTGGGGACGGTGATCCTGCCAACCCTGTCCCGCCACCATGTGGCGACGGATCGGGAAGGATTCTCGCGAGCATTGGATTGGGGCCTGCGTTCGACCCTGCTGGTTGCACTGCCGGCCATGATCGGCCTGGTCATGCTGGCCAAGCCGCTGCTGTTCACCCTGCTTCAGTACGGCGCATTCACCGCTCATGACGTGAACATGGCTTCCATGTCGCTGTCTGCACTGGCCCTGGGTTTGCCGGCGTTTGCCCTGGTCAAGGTGGTGGCGCCGGCGTTCTATGCGCGACAGGACACGAAGACGCCGGTGCGCGCCGGCATCATTGCCATGATCGTGAGCATGTTGCTCAACTTTGTCTTTGTCGGCGGCCTGCTCGTGTTTTGGGCCGCGCCCGGGGACGACACAGGCGGTTGGTGGTCCAGGCTTTCCACAACGCCCGGTCTGCACGCGGGGCTTGGCCTGGCCAGCGCTTGCGCGAGCTATCTCAACCTGGCCCTGCTTTGGCGGGCCTTGCGCAAGCGTGATGTGTATGTGGCGCACGCGGGTTGGTGGAAGCACTGGCTGCGTCTGTTGCTGGCCAGTGGCGCCATGGCGTTGGTGCTTGCCCTGATGTTGTCGCTGTGGCCGGACTGGATCGATGCCAGCGTTGCCACGCGCCTGTACCGACTGGCCGCGCTGGTTCTCGCTGGTGCCGCCACATTCTCGCTGGTGATGTACGCGATGGGCCTTCGCCTGCGCGATCTGCGCGGAGAATGAAGGCGGATTGCACTCTTGGGCCCGTGCTGGCCAGCGCAGGCAGCCGCTATACTTGCAGGATGTTCCGGCTTGTTCGAGATCGCCAAGGTGCCCCTCTGGCGCCGCAAGGCAGTGTTGTTTGCATCGGTGCCTTTGATGGCGTTCATTGCGGCCATCGCGCGCTGCTCAACCGCGTGCGCGAGCGGGCAGCAAGGCTTGGCACGGCCGCTGTGGCAGTGAGCTTTGAGCCGATTCCGCGCGAATATTTTGCGCGCTCGAGTCCGGTTTCCCGGCTGGACGATGTGCGCGGGAAAATTCGCCAGATTGCGGGCCTGGGTCTCGACATGCTGATGTTGCTGCGTTTCAACGCAGACATGGCTGCCATGCAGGCCGGTCAGTTCGTGGAGCAAATCCTGGTGCAGCGGCTGGCCGCGCGTGAAGTCTGGGTGGGTGCCGACTTCCGCTTCGGACACAACCGCCAGGGTGATGTCGCCTTCATGCGCGAAATGGGTGGTCGCCATGGATATGCGACCGAGGTGTTTCCGGAATTCACTCTCGGCGGGCAGGCGGTTCGCAGCAGTGTAATCCGCGAGATGCTGGCACGCGGGGATTTCATGGGCGCGCGCCATCTGCTCGGTCGGCCTTTCAAGATCGGCGGACATGTGGTGCGCGGCCGCCAGCTTGGACGCAAGCTCGGCTATCCAACGGCCAATATCCGCCTCGGTCGGCGTACCTCGCCAGTCAACGGCATTTTCGCGGTGCGCGTGCATGGCGTGGCCGGGCATTCCATGGCTGCGGTGGCGAGCCTTGGTGTGCGTCCCACGGTGGCGGGCGTCGAGCCGCTGCTTGAGTCCCATTTGTTCGATTTCGATGGCGACCTGTACGGGCGCCGGATTGATGTGGAATTCGTCGCCAAGTTGCGTGACGAGGAAAAATTCGACTCGCTCGAATCGATGGTCGAGCAGATCGGACGTGATGCGGATCAGGCGCGTGCGCTGCTTGTTCCTTCCAACCCGGTATTCCAACCCGACTTTGCCGATGAGCGCGGCAGGGTTCGTTCCAGCGGAGCGTCTGCGTGAACAAGGATTACAAACACACCATCAACCTGCCGAACACGGCATTCGCGATGAAGGCGAACCTGGCCGTGCGCGAGCCGGCAATCCTCGAAGACTGGTACGCACGGCAGCGTTACCAGGAGATCCAGAAGCGCACGGCCACACGCGACAAGGCCTTCATCCTGCACGACGGCCCGCCGTATGCAAACGGCGTGATCCACATCGGTCATGCGGTCAACAAGGTGCTCAAGGACATTGTGGTCAAGTCGAAACTGATGGCCGGTTTCCGCGCGCCCTACGCTCCTGGTTGGGATTGCCACGGCCTGCCGATCGAGATTGCCGTGGAGAAGGAGTTCGGCAAGGTCGGGCAGAAGCTCGATGCCGCCGCGTTCCGGCAGAAATGCCGCGAGTACGCGGCAAAGCAGATCGACCTGCAGCGCGCCGATTTCAAGCGACTCGGCGTGCTCGGTGACTGGGATCAACCCTACCGAACCATGGATGCGAAATTCGAGGCCGACATGCTGCGTGCGCTGGCGCGCATCTACGCCAACGGACACATCACACGCGGATTCAAGCCGGTGCACTGGTGCTTCGATTGCGGCTCGGCATTGGCTGAAGCCGAAATCGAATATGCCGACAAGGTTTCACCGGCCGTGGATGTTGCCTACGACGCCATCAACGCCAAGGCCATGGCCGGGCTTTTCGGCGTTGCCATCGACGATGCCACCATCGTGGCGGTGCCGATCTGGACCACCACGCCATGGACCTTGCCGGCCAGTCTCGCAGTCTCGCTTGGACCGGACCTTGAATATGTTCTGGTAGAAGGGCCGCAGCGCAGTGGACAGCGGGTCCTTCTGGTGATTGCAGAGGCCCTGGCCGAGAAGTGCCTGCTGCGTTATGGCGTCGCGGAAATGAAGGTGCTCGGCCGCACCAGGGGCTCGGCCCTGGAGACACGCAGCGCCCAAGGGCAGGGTGGTTCGGGCATCCTGTTGCGCCATCCGTTCTATCAGCGCGAGATGCCGTTGCTGCTGGGTGATCATGTCACCGCCGAAGACGGAACCGGCGCCGTGCACACGGCCCCCGGACATGGCGTGGAAGACTTCGTGGTCAGCCAGGCCTACGGTTTGATCGAGAAGTATCCGGCCGCCGAACTCAATCCGGTGGGTGGCAATGGTGTCTATCTTGCGGGCACGCCGGTAATCGAAGGCCAGTTCATCTGGAAAGCCAACGACAGCATCACCGAACTGCTCCGCGAAAACGGCCATCTGCTCGCATTCTCGAAATTCGAGCACAGTTATCCGCACTGCTGGCGCCACAAGACCCCGGTAGCCTTCCGTGCCACGCCACAGTGGTTCATGAGCATGGAAAAGGAAGGCCTGCGCGACTCGGCACTCAAGGCCATTCGCGAAGTGCGCTGGATTCCCGGTTGGGGCGAGGAACGCATCACCGGCATGATTGCAGGCAGGCCGGACTGGTGCATTTCCAGGCAGCGCACATGGGGTGTTCCGATCGCCTTGTTCGTTGATCGCCAGACCCAATTGCCGCATCCACGCAGTGTGGAATTGTTCGAGCAGATCGCGCAGCGCTTTGAAAAGGATGGCATCGATGCCTGGGCGGGCATCGACGCTGGCGAATTGCTGGGTGCCGAGGCGGATCGCTACGAAAAAGTCAGCGACGTGCTGGATGTCTGGTTTGATTCCGGCGTGACCCATTTTGCCGTGATCGACCAGCGCCCCGAGCTTGCCCGCAAGCCGGGCGACAAGGTGATGTATCTGGAAGGATCCGACCAGCACCGTGGTTGGTTCCATTCCTCCTTGCTGACATCGGCGGCCATGCACGGACACGCGCCCTACCATGAAGTGCTCACGCACGGATTCGCGGTCGACCAAAACGGGCGCAAGATGTCCAAGTCGCTCGGCAATGTGGTCGCGCCGCAAAAGGTGGTCGATTCACTCGGTGCGGACGTGTTGCGTCTGTGGGTCGCTTCCACCGACTACCGCAACGAGATGAGCGTCTCCGACGAAATCCTCAAGCGCGTGTCCGATGCCTATCGGCGCATCCGCAATACGGCGCGCTTCCTGCTCGGCAATCTGGACGGCTTCGACCCCGATCAACATCTGGTTCCGGCGGGGGAGATGCTGTTGCTTGACCAATGGGCCGTGCAACAGGCACATGATGTGCAGGCCGCGGTGATTGCCGCATACGAGGGGTACGACTTCCCCGAGATCGTGCAGCGCATCCAGAATTTCTGCACCAACGAGATGGGTTCGATCTATCTCGACATCACCAAGGATCGCCTGTACACGATGCAAACCGACAGTCGCGGTCGGCGCAGCGCACAGAGCGCGATGTTCCACATCCTTGAAGCACTGGTGCGCTGGCTTGCGCCAATCACCAGCTTCACCGCCGAGGAAATCTGGCCGCTGCTGCCCGGCAAGCGCGATGCTTCCGTGTTCTTCGAGACCTGGTACGAGGGGCTGGCTGCGCTGCAGGCTTCGCCTGATCAGCGCAACAAATGGAATGAATTGTTCGCCATGCGCAGCACGGCATCGCGTGTTCTGGAAGGCATGCGCGCGGCCGGATGGATTGGCGCGTCCTTGCAGTCCGAACTGGTCATCCACTCCGAGAAGGCCTTGCTTGATCGGCACGCGCAAGGCGCGGGGGAACTGCGCTTTTTCTTCATCTGCTCCGAAGTGGGCCTTGCCGATGTGACGGCGAAGCCGGCCGATGCGGTGCAGGTGGATGGGTTGAATGCCTGGATCAGCGCCAAACCAAGCGCCTCGCAGAAATGCGTGCGCTGCTGGCACTACCGCGCCGACGTAGGCAGCCATCCCGACGATCCCGAACTCTGCGGTCGCTGTGTGACCAACGTCAACGGTAAAGGCGAACA
>SHNG01000165.1 GCA_004295005.1 Gammaproteobacteria bacterium | reverse complement strand
AGTGGATGGCGGGCAGCGCCGACTGCCAAGGCAGCCAACTCCTCGGTCCACCAGTTCAATTTGACCAGGGCGACATCAGGTTCTGCGATGTGCAGCGCTGCGTGGACAATCTCATGATCAAGACAGATAAGCGCAGCGACGTGTGGGCGCGCGGCGGAGTCGGTAAAGCGCAACGAAAGATCAAGCTCCGGTTCGGCTGCCGTCCATTTGTCGACATGACTGGAAAGGGCATCGGCAACCACTTGCTTAGGCCAAGCGCAGGCAGGCTGGCAGGGACGCCACGTTGATGGCGATGGCGTCGGCACCCCAGCTGTTCGGATCGCCACCGTTGAGATAACCCCAGGCTGCGGCAATGGTGCGCGTGCCCGCAGCGCGTCCGGCTTCGATGTCACGCAGATCGTCGCCGACGAACTGGGTCAGCAATGGATCGGCACTCATCAATGAGCAGGCGTGCAACACCGGCGCCGGGTCCGGCTTGCGCACGCTCAAGGTATCGCCAGCCACCAGCGCACAACAGCGTTGCTTCAGACCCAGTTGTTCGATGACCGGGGCGGCCAGCCAGCCCACCTTGTTGGTGACGATGCCCCACGGAATCCCGCGCGCCTCAAGCGCCTGGAGCACCTCGTCGATGCCCTCATAAAGCCGCGTGGAAACATTGCCGCGCGCGGCGTAGAGGTCGAGGTAGCGAGGCAGCATCTCCTCGATACGGTCTTCAGCGAGCCCCGGAAGTCCGCAACGCAGGATCGCGCGGCCGCCCGTGGAGACCACGCGGCTGACGGCAATCGGGTCCGGTTCGGGCTCGCCAATCTCGCGACTCAAGGTAGACAGGGCCGCGACCAAATCGGGAGCCGAGTCCGCCAAGGTCCCATCGAGGTCAAACAACACGGCGCCGCGCGCGCCCGTCATGCTCATGCCGGCTTGCTGGCGAAAACCAGGTAGTTGACCACGACCGAATCCGTCAGCCAGGCCTTGCGTGTCAGCGGGTTGTAGGCGATGCCGCGAACCTCGTCCAGCACAAGCCCGGCCGCACGCAAATTGGCCGCAAGCTCGGAAGGCTTGATGAACTGTGCGTAGTGGTGGGTGCCCTTGGGCAGCAGCCGCATTACGTATTCGGCGCCGACGATGGCGGCAGCAAAGGATCGCGGCGTGCGGTTGAGGGTGGAGAGGAACAGCTTGCCGCCCGGCTTCAACAATCGCGCACAAGCAGCGACGACACTGGCCGGATCGGGCACATGTTCAAGCATTTCCATGCAACACACCAGATCGAATTCCCCGGCCTGTGCGTCCGCCAGAGCCTCCACGCTGATCTGGCGATAGTCGACCTCAAGGCCGCTCTCCAGCAGGTGCAGGCGCGCCACATCGAGTACCGCGCCGGCCATGTCGATGCCGGTTATCCGTGCTCCGGCGCGCGCCAGCGCCTCGCTCAACAATCCACCACCGCATCCCACGTCGAGGGCTCGACTTCCCCGCAGTGCGATGCGCTGCGCTATCCAGGAGAAGCGCAAGGGATTCAGGTCATGCAGCGGCCTGGATTCACCATCCGGGTCCCACCAGCGGCTGGCCAGACGGTCGAAGCGCTCGACCTCGCCTGCATCCACATTGGGGTTCGAGCCCGGATTCATGCCGAAGCAATCCGTGCCTGCCAGCGACGGGCCTTGGCGAGAATTTCCGAGGAGTCGATGTCGATCAGCTTGCGTTGACGCAGCTTGCGCACACCGCCAATCCAGACATCCGTAACCTGATGGCGGGAAGCGGCATAGATGAGCTGCGAAACAGGGTTGTACACCGGCTGGCTCTCGATCGTGTCCAGATCGACGGCGACAAGATCCGCCTGCTTGCCGACTTCGATTGAACCGATGCGGTCAGACCAGCCCAGCGCGCGCGCCGAACCCAGGGTCGCCGCACGCAAGACGCTTGCCGCATCCATGGCCGCTGCATCCTTGGCCACCAGCTTGCCCACCAGGGCGGCCGAGCGCATCTCGCCGAACAGATCCAGATCGTTGTTGGATGCACAGCCATCCGTGCCCATGGCCAGATTCACGCCGGCGCGCCGGATCGCCTCGGCCGGACAGAATCCGCTGAGCAGCTTCATGTTGGATTCGACGTTGTGCACGATGGAAACACCATGCGTTGCGCAATCGGCAATCTCGCCCTCGGTCAGTTGGGTCATGTGTACGGCAATCAGACGCTCGTTGACCAGGCCCAACTGCTTGATGCGCGCAAACGGGCGCATGCCGAATTCCTTGAGACTGCCCTCAATCTCGTCGGCGGTTTCGTGCAGGTGCAAGTGAACCGGCAAGTCGAGCTGGCCGGAAAGCACCTGGATGCGTTCGAAACTCTCGTTGGAAACCGAATACGGGGCATGCGGCGCGAAACTGGTGCCAACCAGGCTTTCACCGCGCAAATCGTCATGCACCGCCAGCGCCTTGTCGAAATACTCGTCTCGGCTGCTCGCCCACGGGGTTGGAAACTCGATCACCGGCAGGCCGATGAGTGCGCGGAAGCCGAACTTGCGGTAAGTGGCTGCCTGCACATCCGGGTAGAAGTAGTTCTCGTTGCAGCAGGTGGTGCCGCCACGGATCATTTCTGCGATGGCCAGCTCGACGCCGTCGCGCACGAACTCCGGTCCCATGACCTTGGCCTCGGCGGGCCACACATGATCCTTCAGCCAGGCCATGAACGGCACGTCGTCCGCCAGGCCGCGCATCAGTGTCATCGGGTTGTGCGTATGGGCGTTGACCAGGCCCGGAATCACTGCATGCCCAACAAGTTCAACGCGCTCGTGTGGCTCGAAGCGCTGGCGTGCCTCGGCTATCGGCAGCAGCGCCAGAATTCGACCGGCGTCGACCACCACGGCATGATGGTCGAGCACCCTTGCATGCGGCTCGATGGGAATGACCCAGCGCGCCTCGATGACGAGATCGACGATGGACGCAGGGCTCATGCCTGCCTGCTTACTTGACGCGCCCGACATACTCACCGGTGCGGGTATCGACCTTGATGATCTCGTTCTGGTTCACGAACAAGGGAACGCGAACCACCGCCCCGGTTTCGAGCTTGGCCGGCTTGCCGCCACCGCCCGAGGTATCGCCGCGCACGCCAGGATCGGTCTCGACGATCTGCAACTCGACAAAGTTCGGCGGCGTTACGGTCAGCGGTGCGCCGTTCCACAGGGTAACGATGACCATCTCGTTGCCCTTGAGCCATTGCGCGGCATCGGCCACGGCGTTCTCGTCGGCGGCAATCTGCTCATGCGTGGTCGGGTGCATGAAATGCCAGAACTCGCCGTCGGAGTAGAGGAACTCCATGTCGGTATCGACCACATCGGCGCTCTCGACCGAATCGGTCGATTTCATGGTCATTTCCACCGTACGCCCGGTCTTGAGGTTGCGGTACTTGACCCGGGTAAAGGCCTGGCCCTTGCCGGGCTTGATGAAATCGGTGTCGATGATGGTGCACGGATAACCGTCGACGATGATCTTGAGGCCGTTCTTGACGTCGTTCATTCCATGTGTGGCCATGGAGTGCTCCTGATTGCTGGTGGAAAGGCTGCCGGTACAAAGCAGCTAGAATGGGAAATTCATTGCCCCGGAGGCCCGGAACCGATCCGCCATGATACCTGCACGACCGCTTTTCTCCCATATTGGGCAAATCGCTTCACCGGGTTCGGGCAGGTCCTGGCAGGCGATCTGGCGCGACGCGATCACCGATCCACTCGAGCTGCTGGGTTTGCTCGGGCTTGAAGGACAAGCCGACACTTTGCTGGCCGGTCGCGACACCGGTTTTCGCCTGCGTGTGCCACGCGGATTCGCCTCCAGGATGAAACGGGGTGACGCGCGCGATCCCTTGCTGATGCAGGTGCTGCCTGCTGCAGCCGAACTGCTGGAGACCGCGGATTACACCCAGGACCCGGTGGGTGACATGGATGCCCGCGTAGGTCCGGGCCTGCTGCACAAGTACGCCGGGCGCGCCTTGCTGATCGCAACCGGCTCCTGTGCCATCCACTGTCGCTATTGCTTCCGGCGGCACTTCCCGTATGCCGAGGAGACGGCCGCAAACGGCCAGTGGCGAGCAGCCATCGAATACCTGCGCAGGTCGGCGGACATCGACGAAGTCATCCTTTCCGGCGGCGACCCGTTGTCGCTGGCAACCTCGAAGCTGGCCGAGCTGACTCATGCGTTGACGCAAATGCCGCATCTGCGCCGACTGCGCATCCACACGCGCCTGCCCATCGTGCTGCCGGAGCGTGTCGACGCCGAATTGCTGGATTGGCTACAGAACGTGCCCCTGCCGAAAGTCATGGTCCTGCATGCCAATCACGCGAACGAGATCGACGAGTCGGTTTCCAAGGCCTGCCTGAGACTACGCCGTGCCGGGGTCAGCCTGCTCAACCAGTCGGTGCTGTTGCGCGGAATCAATGACTCGGTGGACGCCCTGACCGGGCTCTCCGAGCGCCTGATCGCCTGCGGCATCCTGCCCTACTACCTGCACCAGCTGGATCGCGTGCAAGGCGCCGCGCATTTCGAGGTGTCCGATGCGGAAGCCCTGGCCTTGATCGACGAACTGGAAGCCCGCATGCCCGGCTACCTGGTTCCAAGGCTGGTGCGAGAGGTGCCCGGCGCGAGTGGAAAGCGCGCCGTGCGATCGTGAAAAATCCTGAATATGCGCTTGAGTATGGCAATGACTCGGCGAATCCGGTAAAAGTCCGGCTTCTGATTGCCCCTCGCAAGACAGCCAGAAGCGCCCAGCGCACGGCCCTGACAGCACAAAATCAATGAGCAAACCTGACAATGTGATCAAGCTGTTGCTGATCGAGGATTCGGTGGATGAAGCCGAGCAGATCATCAGCATGTTGCGCAACGGCGGCATCGCATTGCGTCCGTCCCGGGCGGCCAACGAAGCCGAGCTCGAGGACCTGCTGGAGCGCCAGCCGCCCGACATGATCCTTGCCAACCTCGGCAGCCGTGACTTGCCGCTGCGCCAGGCCGTCGAAGCGGTCAATCGCAGCGGCAAGGATGTATCCACGATCGTTTACGGATCCAACCTGACCGACAATCAGATCGTCGAGGCCTTCCAGCACGGCGCACGAGGTCTGGCATTGCAGAACCGCGCCGACCATCTGCAGGTCATCGTGCGGCGTGAATTCGAGGCGCTCACCATGCGGCGCAGCGTGCGTCGCCTGGAAAACGCCTTGCGTGAGTCCGAGCGACGCTGCAGCGACCTGCTCGATTCCTCGCGCGATCCGATTGCCTATGTCCATGAAGGCATGCATGTGCGCGCCAACCGGGCCTACCTCGAGACTTTTGGCTATGAGGATTTCGAGGACATTGAAAGCATGTCGATCCTCGACATGGTGGCGGCCGATGACGCCGACGACTTCAAGGCCCTGCTGAAGCGCCTCTCCAAGGGCGAGCGCCCGCCGCAGAAGCTGAACCTGAAGGCGCAGCGCGGCGATGGCAGCACGTTTGATGCGGTCATGGAATTCGCCGAGGCGATGTACGAGGGCGAGCCTTGCCAGCAGATCGTGTTCCGCCAGCAGGTGGTCGATACGGTGGCATCCGGGGAGCTCGAGGAACTGCGCACCAAGGACCTGATAACCGACCTGTTCAATCGCAAGTACCTGACGACGGAGCTGGACCGCGTGGTGGCCGCCGCGAATGCCGGAACATCGGACCAGGCCCTGATCCTGCTTGAGCTGGACAACTACAAGACCGTGCTCGATGGCATCGGCCTTGGCAATACCGATCTGCTGCTGGGCGACATGGCCAGCCTGATGAAGCGGCACCTGAAAGAGACCGACATTGCAGGCCGCCTCGGCGAGCACACCTTCGGCATCATCGTCAGCGATCGCAATGCGGAAGCGGTTGCCCAACTCGCCGAATCCTTGCGCAAGGCCTTCGAGGAACGCATCTTCGAAGTCGGCAAGAACTCCATCAACCTGACCATCAGCGTGGCAGGCAGCCTGATCGTTGAGAGCGCAAGCAACGGCAATGCCGTGCTTGACCAGGCGTCCGTGACCTTGCGCACCATTCAGGCCGAAGGCGGCAATCGTGCGCGGGTATTCGATCCGGCTGCCAAGGACAAGGAAGACGCGGAGAAGAATCGCCATTGGCTCAAACTGATCAAGGATGCCCTGGGCAACGACGGTTACATTCTTTTCTACCAGCCGGTCATCAGCCTGCAGGGTGCCGAAGGCGAATTCTACGAAGTGCTGCTGCGCATGAAGGGGCCGAAGGGCGAGATCCTTCCTGCCTTTTTCATGCCCATCGCCGAGCAGCATGGCCTGCTTCCGCAACTGGATCGCTGGGTCATCGGCACCGCGATCAAGGCCATCGCGGAACGTGAGCAAAGCGGCCGCAAGACCTCGTTCTTCATCAAGCTGTCGCCGCAATCACTTGAGGATCCGGGCCTGCTGCCGTGGATCGCCCTGCAACTGAAGAATGCGCGCCAGCGTGGAGACGCCCTCATATTCGAGATGCCGGAAAGCAAGGTTGTCACCAACCTGAAACCGGCGCGCGCATTCGTGCGCGGACTGGAGCAACTACATTGCGGCTTCGCCCTGGAGCAATTCGGCTCAGGGCTGAACTCCTTCCAGTTGCTCAAGCACATTCCTGCGCATTACCTCAAGATCGACCGCAGCTACATGGCCGACTTGCCGAAGAACAAGGAAAACCAGGAACGCATCAAGTCCATGTGCGACCAGGCCCACAATGCCGGCAAGCTCACCGTGGCCGAATTCGTCGAGGATGCGGCAAGCATGGCGATCCTGTTCTCATGCGGCATGAATTTCGTGCAGGGCAATTTCCTGCAGGAGCCCGAGCAGGTCATGACTTACGATTTTGGCGGTGGCTGATCCGGTTCAGCCTTGGTCACACCGAAAAAAGCCCCGCGATGCGGGGCTTTTTCATGGATTCATCCAGCGTTGCGAAGTGCCGCGATGCGCTCCTCGATGGGCGGATGGCTGGAGAACAGCTTGCGCATGCCACCACCGGCGATTCCGAACGCCTGGATCGCGCTGGGCAACGAGTTTTCACCCCGCCCCTGTCCAAGTCGCTCCAGCGCCGAGATCATCTTCTGCTTGCTCGAAAGCCTTGCGCTTCCGGCGTCGGCGCGGAACTCGCGCCAGCGCGAAAAGGCCATGACCACAATGGATGCCAACAAGCCCAACACCACCTGCAGCACCATGACAATCAGGAAATAGGCGATGCCACCACCGCCATTGTCGCGGTTGCCACTGATGGCACGATCAACCACGGTCCCCACCACCCGCGCGAGGAAGATCACGAAGGTGTTCATCACACCCTGCAACAGGGTCATGGTCACCATGTCGCCATTGGCCACATGACTGACTTCGTGGGCCAGCACGGCTTCGACTTCTTCCTGACTCATCTGTTGCAGCAGGCCCGTGCTGACTGCGACCAATGCGCTGTTGCGCGTCGCGCCAGTGGCAAACGCGTTCATTTCCGGGGCATCGTAGATGGCCACCTCGGGCATGCCGATGCCGGCACCTTCAGCCTGGCGTCGCACCGTCGAGAGCAACCAGGATTCGGTCGGGTTCGAGGGATTCTCGATCACGTGTGCGCCGGTTTGCCACTTGGCCACCCACTTCGACACCAGCAAGGAAATGAACGAGCCGCCAAATCCCAACACGGCGGACATCACCAGCAGGCCCTGGAAGTTGATACCCGCCTTGCTGTAGGTATAGGTATCGATACCGAAAATCTTGACGACAATGGTGAGCAAGGCCATCACGGCCAGGTTGGTCACCACGAAAAGCACGATTCGACGCATGATGGATTTACTCGTCCGTTGGGCCAGGTCGAGGATTCGACACTGTGATGTTTGGGTAATATCGATGTGTTTTCAAGCAGCCGCAACCCCCATGTCGATGCGCCCGAGTGTCATCAACACGGCAATCCGCAGCCAACTGGTTATTGCATGAGAGGTCGCGGCCGGTTTGCCCCCTCGCCCACCGGCCAGCTTCATTTCGGCTCGCTGGTGGCAGCCGTGGGCAGTTGGCTGCGTGCAAAGTCGCTGGGGCACGATTGGCTTGTGCGCATGGAAGACCTGGATCGTACCCGCGAAGTTCCTGGTTCAGCTGCCGACATTCTCTCCACGCTGGCAGCATTTGGACTTCAATCCGATCTGCCGGTAATCCAGCAGAGTGGGCGCAACGAGCGTTACCAGCAGGCCCTTCAACAACTGCGCGATGCGGGCCACGTCTACGCATGCCATTGCAGCCGAAGCGATCTTGCCGAATTCAACGGCGTGCATCCCGCTGCCTGCGTGCGGTCGGGATCCACGGAAGGTGCACCCGCCGCATGGCGCGCGCGGGTCGGCTCTGCGCAAATCCGCTTTCATGATGCGGTTTTTGGCGACATCGAGCAGAACCTTGGCGAGCAGGTGGGCGATTTCGTGCTGCGACGTAGCGACGGCCTGCATACCTACCAGCTTGCCGTGGTCGTGGATGATGCCGAACAAGGCATCAGCGAGGTGGTGCGCGGTGCAGACCTGCTGGATTCCACACCCCGGCAGATCTTCCTGCAGCGGCTTCTTGGATTGCCGACGCCTGAATACCTCCACCTGCCACTGGTGCTCGATGAAGACGGCAGGAAACTAAGCAAGCAGTTGCGCGCAAGGCCGGTCGATGCCGGCGACCCCTTGCCCGCGCTGCGCGATGCGCTGCGTCATCTGGGCCAGCATGTGCCCTTGCTTGCTTCGCCTGCAGCAACGCTGTGCGCCGCACTGCAACGATTCGATCACAGGGCAATTCCGGCGATCAAACGTGCAAATGTCGCAATGCAAGACGACTAATCTGCTTTGCGTAGGCACAATTCCGAGGTGGGAATTGCGCGATTTGAAAAGTCGAATTCAACCAGGAGAACAACATGACGACACGGGTAGCATTGGTAACGGGCGGCATTGGTGGCATTGGCACGGCCATATGCCGACAACTGGCCCAGGCGGGGCACCGCGTCGCCACCAATTACCGGGACCGCGCCAAGGCCGAGGCCTGGCAGGCCGCGCAGAAAGCCGACGGGTTTGATTTCGTGATTGCCTCGGGCGATGTTTCCGACGTGACTGCAGCCGAAGCCATGGTCAGGGAAGTGGAGGCCAAGGCCGGCCCCATCGATATCCTCATCAACAACGCCGGCATCACCCGCGATACGACCTTCCACAAGATGTCGGCCATGCAGTGGCAAGAGGTCATCAACACCAACCTCAATTCCTGCTTCAACGTGACCCGTCCGGTGATCGACGGCATGCGTACGCGCAAGTGGGGCCGTATCGTGCAGATCAGCTCGATCAACGGGCAGAAGGGGCAGTACGGCCAAGCCAACTACGCCGCTTCCAAGGCGGGCATGCACGGCTTCACCATCTCGCTGGCCCAGGAAAACGCCAAGTTCGGCGTCACCGTGAACACCGTGTCGCCTGGATACGTGCTGACTGAAATGGTGCGCGCGGTACCGGAAGACGTGCGCGCCAAGATTGCCGCCCAGATTCCTGTTGGCCGGCTCGGTGAACCCGAGGAGATCGCGTATGCGGTCAACTTCCTGGTCGATGAACGGGCCTCCTGGATCACCGGCGCCAACCTTTCCATCAACGGCGGTCACTACATGGGTTGGTAGCCCGTGACGAGGGCGAGGGTGGCGCAAGGGCAAAGGGTCCGAATTGGACTGGATGATTGCGCCACCCGAGTCCGCATCGGGGGCCTATGGCCATGGACTGGCTGCCCATTTTGCTTTCGATGCTTTGCAACATGGGCTTGGCAATGCGCTTGCACCACCACCCTTGCCCAGTTTGAAACGCGTTTTCGCAGCTTGAGCGGAGCAGGAATCCGCCAACCGGCATCAGCCAGCCGGCGCTCACCCCAAGGGCCCGAGATCCAACGTTTACTCAATAAAAACAGCCAGTTGCGCTCCAAATCCAGACATCACGCGAAGGTCTTGCAAATGCGGGACCGCCCCCTGCTCCAGGCTCAGGGGCAACTGACGCATGGAACGCAAGGCGGCAAACCATGGCATGCCTGGGCTGAAACTGGTGCAGCGCCGCACGATCTGTTAGCGTTGCCGAATGTCTGAATCCCGCATCATCAAGAAGTATCCGAACCGGCGTCTCTACGACACCGAAATCTCCAGCTACATAACGCTGGAAGAAGTGCGCCAACTGGTGGTCGACGGCGAGAATTTCGAGGTTCGCGATGCCAAGACCGGCGAGGACCTGACCCGATCGGTCCTGCTGCAGATCATCACCGAGCATGAAGACAGTGGCCAACCCATGTTCACCACGCAGCTTCTATCACAGGTGATCCGCTTCTATGGCGATTCCATGCAGGGCTTCATGGGCAGCTATCTGGAAAAGAGCCTGCAGGTGTTTCTCGACCAGCAGCAACAGTTCCGCAGCCAGTTGAACAACATCATGGGGCGCACGCCATGGTCGATGCTCAACGACCTCACCGAACGCAACATGGATGCATGGCGTTCGGTGCAGCAGGGTTTCCTCAACGACGCCGTCAACAAGGCGCGTCAGGGTGGGGAGCCGCAAAAGGCCAAGAAGGATAGCAAGTCCTGATCGCTTTGCGCATGTGAATCCCGGCAACTGAACAACCGTGGCTGCACTTGCGCCGGACATGGCGCGTGCCCGCAATGGACTGCGGCAGCCGAGCAACGAATCTCGAGTAGGGGAATCTCCAGGAAATGAACAAGCAACTGGCTTTGGTAACGGGCGGAATCGGCGGTCTGGGCACGGAAATCTGTCGCCAACTCGCCAAGTCCGGCAAGCGCGTGATTGCCGCGGACCTCGGCTCCCGCAGCGAACGGGTCAGCGAATTCCTCGACGAGGTCTCCGAGTTTTCAGACGAAATCAGCTTTGAGCCACTGGACGTATCCAGCTTCGAGGATTGCACGACATCCCTGAATGCCATCACCGACAAGCATGGACCAATTTCGATCCTGGTCAACGCCGCCGGCATCACCCGCGACACCAGCCTGCGCAAGATGTCCGAACGCCAGTGGTCGGATGTCATCACCGTGAACCTGGATGGCGTGTTCAATACCTGTCGCGCCCTGGTCGATGGCATGACCGAACGCGGGTTTGGCCGCATCGTCAACATCTCGTCGGTGAATGGACAGACCGGCCAGTTCGGCCAGACCAACTACTCCGCTGCCAAGGCCGGCATGCATGGGTTCACCATGGCCCTGGCCCGCGAAGTCGCGCGCAAGGGAGTCACCGTGAACAGCGTGTCGCCTGGATATTGCGAGACCGCATTGGTAATGGCAGTTCCACAAGCGGTCCGCGAGCAAATCGTTGCCAACATTCCGGTCGGGCGCCTCGGCAAGCCGAAAGAGATTGCGCGTGTTGTCGACTTTCTCTGCGCGGAAGATTCCGGTTTCATCACCGGAGCCAACATTCCGGTGAATGGTGGTTACTTCATGGATTTCTGAGCGTTACCAGACGAGGTCGGGCGGAACACCATCGTCTGCGGCCTCGTTTGGATCGCAGAGCAGCACCAGCGCGTCCCCGCTGATTGCGCGCACCTGTTCGGCCGTCTCA
>SHNG01000133.1 GCA_004295005.1 Gammaproteobacteria bacterium | reverse complement strand
TGCGTCAAAATGGCAGACCGGTGAAGGCGATTTGTTGGCCGCAGCCTTTCAATAGACATGCAGACCGTGGAGGTTCGATGATTCCCGCAGACCAGGCGCTTGAACGATTGCGGGATGGCAACCGGCGTTTTGTTGCCGAGCGCGGAGGCAGCGGGGATGAAAGCAGTGCTTCGCGCCGGCTGTCGCTCGCATCCCGGCAACGCCCTTTTGCCATCATTCTGGGTTGCTCGGATTCGCGTGTTCCGGCCGAGTTCATTTTTGACCAGGGCCTGGGTGATCTGTTCGTGATCCGCGTGGCGGGAAACATCGTGGCGCCCTCGCAGATAGACAGCGTGGAGTTTTCAGCCGTGCTGCACCACGCGCGTCTGGTGGTGGTGCTCGGGCACACCCAATGCGGTGCCATCCTGTCCACCATCGAGGCGATGGAATCGCCCGCGCAGGATCAGGCACGCAAGCTGCGTTCCATTGTCGATCGCGTGCGGCCTTCCGTCGAAGCCCTGATGGAAACCGAAGTCGCCAAGAATCGCGAGGAACTGATTCGTCATTCGGTGCGCAACAACATCCGCATGTCGGTCAACCAGTTGCGACGTGGGTCGGCTGCTCTCGAGCATCTGATCGAGCACGAAGGTCTGCGCGTGGTCGGTGCCGAATACTCTCTGGAAACCGGCATCGTGGAATTCCTCGATCATTGATGGCGTGCTGAATTGGCGTTGACGCGAGCACATGGTTCTGCAACCCCGAACGAGTCAGGCGCGTTCCGGCGCAGCTTCCTCGGCACGTTCCGCTTCAGCCGTCGCGCCATTGACCTGGTGTGGAGCACCAGTCGTTCCCTGACCATCGGTCTGGCCTTGCTGACGCTGATTGCCGGTGTGCTTCCGGCAGGCATCGCCTTTGTCGGCGCGCAGATCGTGGATGCGGTGGTTGCGGCTGCCGCACTCGCGCGCGAAGGCGGCAGCGTCGAAATCGGCAAGGTGATGCGCTGGGTGATTCTCGAAGGCGCCCTGGTGGTGGCCATGGCTGCCGCCCAGCGCGGCATTTCATTCTGCCAGTCGCTGCTGCGCGCGCAGCTTGGGCAACGTGTCAACGAGATGATCCTCGACAAGGCGCTCACCCTTGAGCTTGCCCAGTTCGAGGACTCCGAGTTCTACGACAAGCTGACACGGGCGCGGCGCGAGGCATCCAGCCGACCGCTGTCGCTGGTAACGCGCACCTTTGGTCTGGTCCAGAACCTGATCGCGCTGGTCAGTTTTGGTGTCCTGCTGGTTGGATTCTCGCCGTGGGCCATGTTGGTGTTGCTGTTGGCCGGATTGCCTTCCTTCATTGCCGAGACGCGATTCTCCGGGGAAGCCTTCACCCTGTTCCGCTGGCGTTCGCCGGATACGCGCATGCAGCTTTACCTGGAAACCGTGATCGCGCGCGAGGATCACGCCAAGGAGGTCAAGCTGTTTGGCCTTGGGCCCCTGCTATTGGGTCGCTACCGCGCCATCTTTCACAAACTGTATGCGGCTGACCGCGCGCTCACCCTGCGTCGTGACTTGTGGGGCCTTGGCCTGGGCGTGATCGGTACGCTTGCGCTGTACGGTGCCTATGCCTGGATTGCCTGGACTACCGTGTTCGGGCGCATCACGCTTGGTCAGATGACCATGTACCTCATGCTGTTCCGCCAGGGTCAGGCCGCCGTTTCGGCCATGCTGTCCTCGATCGGTGGCATGTACGAAGACAATCTGTACCTTTCCACCCTGTACGAGTACCTGGAAACGCCGAGCAAGGCGTCTGCAGGCAAAGCAGCGCATGGCCCGGATCCCAGCGACGGCGTCCGTTTCGAGGCCGTGTCCTTCACCTATCCGGGCGCCGACTCGCCAACCTTGCACGACATAAGCCTGCATATCCGACCTGGGGAATCACTGGCCCTGGTGGGACAGAACGGTTCCGGCAAGACCACCCTGATCAAGCTGCTGACGCGCCTGTATACACCGGATCACGGTCGCATCCTGCTCGATGGCCTTGATCTCGCGCAGTGGGATGAAGCGGCATTGCGCGCGCGCGTCGGCGTGATATTCCAGGATTTTGCGCGTTACCAGATGCTGGTTGGCGAGAATGTCGGCGCCGGTGATGTCACCCGATTCGAGGATCGAGAACGCTGGCGCGAGGCCAGCGACAAGGGCATGGCCAGCGCATTCATCGATCAACTGCCGGAAGGCTTCGATACCCAGCTTGGCAAGTGGTTCAAGGATGGCCGCGAACTCTCCGGCGGACAGTGGCAGAAGATTGCGCTGGCGCGAGCATTCATGCGCGAGCAGGCGGACATCCTGGTGCTGGATGAACCCACCGCGGCCATGGATGCGCAGGCCGAAGCCACCATTTTCGAGCACTTTCGCGCGATGTCGAGCCAACGCATCGTGATCCTGATCTCGCACCGTTTCTCCACGGTGCGCATGGCCGACCAGATCGTGGTGATCCAGGACGGACGCATCATCGAGCGTGGCAATCATGCACACCTGGTCGCCCAGGCTGGCCACTACGCACAACTGTTCGCGCTGCAGGCCAAGGGTTATCTCTGATCCGACAAGGCTATTCGCCCCTGGTCGTGGCTTGCCGTATCGTTGACACTTCGCCCGGCCAATCCGGGACGCCAGGGGAACCCATGCCAGCACCCCGCAAGCGAACCAAACGCGGCGAACGCGCTGCCTCGTCGTCGTCCTCACCCAGCCCAATCAACCTTGCCTTGCAAGGTGGCGGCTCGCACGGTGCCTTTACCTGGGGCGTGCTTGATCAACTGCTGGAGGATGGCCGTGTCAGCTTCGATGGCATCTGCGGCACCAGCGCCGGCGCGATGAATGCGGTACTGGTTGCGCATGGCCTGATGCATGGCGGACACGACGGCGCGCGCGAAACGCTGGCTGGCTTCTGGGAGCGTGTCGGTCAACTCGGCGCCCTGCTCAATCCCGTCGCCGCCATGGCCGGGGCCAATCCGCTGATGAGCGGCGCGGCGGATCCAATCCTGGCGACCCAGCAATGGGCAATGGAATCCTTCACGCGCACGTTCTCGCCCTACCAGTTCAATCCGCTCAACGTGAATCCGTTGCGCGATCTGCTTGCATCGTGCGTGGACTTCCAGGCCTTGCACCGTTGCCAGGAGGTCAAACTGTTCCTGTGTGCCACCAACGTGCGCAGCGGCAAGGTGCGCATCTTCGACAACGCTTCAATGTCGGTGGATGCGGTGATGGCTTCGGCCTGTCTGCCGCATTTGTTTCACGCCGTGGAAATCGATGGCGAGCACTACTGGGATGGCGGCTTCATGGGCAACCCGGTGCTGTATCCCTTGTTCTACCAGACCACTACGCGCGACGTGGTGGTGGTGATGGTCAACCAGATCCATCGCGACGAGGTGCCGATGACATCGGCCGCCATCGAGGACCGCGTCAATGAGATCAGTTTCAACTCATCCTTGATGCGCGAAATGCGGGCGGTGGAGTTTGTCAGCCGCATGCTCAACGAAAGTTGGTTGAAGCCGGAGTTCGCCAAACGCATGCGCAGTGTGCTGGTGCACCTGATCCGCGCCGATTCCTTCATGGCCAACCTGTCGGCGGCCTCCAAGATCAGTACGGATATGGACTTCCTGCGCGCATTGCGCGATCTCGGCCGTGCCAGCGCGAGTCAGTGGTTGCAGGACAACCACGCGGCACTGGGCAAGCGCAGCACCATCGACCTGCGTCGCGAGTTTCTCGATTGATGGTTCTGCAACCCGGCCAAGGCCGGGCTTGCCGGCTCAGGCGCGCATGCGGCTCTGGCGGAAACGGAACTCCTGCAGGGAATCCCGCAGGGCTTCGCTGCGGTCACGCATGAGCTTGAGCTTGGCGCGCGCCGCGATCACCCGCACCTTGAGCTTCTCTTCCGTCGTGCCGGGTTCATTGGCGCCCGCCGCGCTCACCCGTCCTGCAGCCGCGCCGGGTTGCTCGAAATGACGCATGGCGGAAGCAAATTCATCGGGGTCGAACTGGCGCGGCATGGATGGATCCTCAGGGGTGGAACTGGGTTCGCGTCGCAAGGACAACGCGCCGGATGCCAATGTGCCGAAAGTGGCCCCGCCATAATGTGATCCAAGGCACGAGTCCGGATTCCGTTCGTCGCGGACGGACGGCCCAGGGTGTGTCCTGCTGCCTTTGGCGCATGGTGGGAGCAACGTCAGGCCATGCTGCTGCAACCTCGCCGCCGTAGGTCGGCTCAAGCGCCGAAGGCGTGGAGCCGACGATTCAGGTCATCCACGCCGTATCGATTCCGATGTTGGGAAGCCGATGTTGGGAAGCCGTGTCGGATCCGGTGCTTCGCCCCTTGATCCGACCTACGCCCGTTCTCCCTCTCCCGCTGGCGTACCCGGAGGGCATAAAGGAGAGGGCTGGGGTGAGGGTGGTGCAACACGCAAGCGAAAAGTTTCGAGCAAGCCCAGACCCCACCCTCACCCGCGCCCGTGGCGCGACCTCTCCCGCCAGCGGGAGAGGTGATAAAGAACATTGCGCCCAGCCGCTTTTCTCTCGTTCCCGCGGGAGAGGAGATAAAGAACATTGCGTCCAGCCGCTTTTCTCCCTCTCCCGCCGGCGGGAGAGGGTTGGGGTGAGGGTGGTGCTTCACGCAAGCGAAAGGTTTCGAGCAAGCCCAGGCCCTACCCTCACCCGCGCCCGTGGCGCGACCTCTCCCGCCAGCGGGAGAGGTGATAAAGAACATTGCGCCCAGCCGCTGTTTTCCCTCTCGCGCCGGCGGGAGATGTTATGCACCTGAAATCAGGCAACCTCGCGACCGGACAGCGGATTGCGCCAGGCCTTGAGCAGGTCATGCTGGCGGCGCATGGCGTCGGCGTGGAAACGATGCTTCACATGCCCATAGCCGCGAATGTGCTCGGGAATCGAGGCGATATCCACGGCCAGCGCGTGGTTTTCGTTGTTGAGATCCTTCAGCAATTCATCGACCTGCCTGAAGTAGTCGGTGATGAGCTGGCGTTCCATCTTGCGCTCGGCGGTGTAGCCGAATACATCGAGCGCGCCGCCGCGTAGACCCTTGAGCCTGGCCAGCAGACGGAAGGCGGTGAATACCCAGGGACCGTACTCGGCCTTGCGCAAATTGCCGTCGGCGTCTTTTTTTGCCAGCAGCGGCGGGGCGAGGTGGAAGTGCAGCTTGAAGTCGCCATCGAAGGTTTCGCGGATGCGCTTTTCGAAATCGCCGCTGGTGTAAAGGCGGGCCACTTCGTATTCGTCCTTGTAGGCCATCAGTTTGAACGCATAGCGGGCGACGGCTTGGGTGAGGCTGGTGAAACCCGGCGTCTTCTGTTGCTCGATGCCACGCACCTTGTCGACCAGTGCCTTGTACTTCGCGGCATAGGCGGCGTTCTGGTAGCCGGCAAGGAATTCGAGGCGACGGCTGATCTGTTCGTCCAGATTCGTGCTCAAGGCTCCGTCGTCGAGTGCTCCAACGACCATTGCGGGGGGAGGCGATGGCGTACCCTCATCCGATTTACGGGCACCTTCTCCCGCGGGGAGAAGGGAATTTGGGGTGTTGCGCACGGGCAGGTTGAGCGGAATGGCGCCAGTCGGCAGCGTCGGCGTGCCGAGACCGGCGGCGCGTTTCACTGCGGCTACATCGTGTGCACCCATGCGGCCCCAGTTGAACGCGCTGCGATTCATCTCGATTGCTGCGCCATTGAGTTCAATCGCGCGCATCAAGGCATCCAGACTGATCGGCACCCAGCCCTTTTGCCAAGCATAGCCCAGCATGAACAGGTTGGCCGCAATGGTGTCGCCAAGCAGGGCAGTGGCCAGTTGCGTGGCATCGACCAGCTCCGGTTCGCCGCCGTCCAGCGCGGTGCGAACCGCATCGACGATTTTGCTTGCCGGGAACTGCATGTCGGGCTTCATGGTGAAGGTGCCCGGCATCGCCTCGTAGGTGTTGAGCACCACGTTGCTGCGCTGGGCGCGAATCTTCGACAGTGCCCAATAATCGTTGACCACTACCATGTCGCAGCCGAGCACGAGATCCGCTTCACCGGCGGCAATGCGCACGGCGTGAATGTCGGCGGGTGTCTTGCCGATGCGCAAGTGACAGGTCACCGCACCGCCTTTTTGGGCGAGGCCGGTCTGATCGAGCACGGTACTGCCCTTGCCTTCCAGATGCGCGGCCATGCCGATCAGTGCGCCGATGGTGACCACGCCGGTACCGCCGATGCCGGTGACCAAAATATTCCACGGGCGATCAAGATTCGAAGCGAATACAGGCATCGGCAGTGCATTGAAATCAACGGCACCTGCACCCGCCTTCTTGGGCTTCTTCAAACCACCACCGTGCACGGTGACAAAGCTCGGGCAGAAACCCTTCACGCAGGAGAAATCCTTGTTGCAGCCGGACTGGTCGATCTCGCGCTTGCGCCCGTACTCGGTGGCTTTCGGCAGCACTGAAACGCAGAACGATTTCTCGCCGCAATCTCCGCAGCCTTCGCAGACCAGGGAGTTGATGAACACGCGCTTCTTCGGGTCTTCCATCTTGCCGCGCTTGCGCCGACGCCGCTTTTCGGTGGCGCAGGTCTGGTCGTAGATCAGGATGGACACGCCCTTGATCCCGCGCATGCGTTTCTGCACGGCATCCAATTCGTCGCGATGGATGAATTCGACGCCGCTCGGGAAGATCTCGGGCTTGGACCATTTCTCGATGTCATCGGACACGACGATGATGGTGTCGACGCCCTCGGAGCGCATCTGGTGCGCGATGTCCGGCACGCTCAGTGTTCCATCCACCGGCTGGCCGCCGGTCATGGCCACCGCGTCGTTGTAGAGGATCTTGTAGGTGATGTTGACCTTGGCCGCGATGGCCTGGCGAATGGCCAGTGAACCGGAATGGAAATAGGTGCCGTCACCCAGGTTCTGGAAGATGTGCTGGGTTTCCGTGAACGGCGCCTGCCCGCACCAGGTCACGCCTTCACCGCCCATGTGGGTGAAGGTGTCGGTATTGCGGTCCATCCAGGTCACCATGTAGTGGCAACCGATGCCGCCTTGCGCGCGTGAACCTTCCGGCACCTTGGTCGAGGTGTTGTGCGGGCAGCCCGAGCAGTAGTGCGGCACGCGCGGAAAGTCGGCACGCGGCAGGGTCAGCTCCTTTTCCTTGGCCTCGATCCAGGCCACCCGCGAGCGGATCGCTTCGCTGGAGAAAAAGCGCGACAGGCGTTTTGCAATGACCAGCGCGATCATGGCCGGGGTCAGCTCGTTGGTGGAAGGCAGCACCCAGTTGCCTTGCTCGTCGTACTTGCCGACCACGCTCGGGCGCGTCGGCCAGTTGTACATGTATTCCTTCATCTGTGATTCGAGGAAGGAGCGCTTTTCCTCGACCACGATCACGTCTTCGAGGCCCTCGGCGAACTGGCGGATGCCGACGGGTTCAAGCGGCCAGGTCATGCCGATCTTGTACACGCGGATGCCGATCTCGCGCGCATCGGCTTCGCTGATGCCGAGATATTCCAGCGCCTGCAGCACGTCGAGGTAACTCTTGCCGGTGGTGACGATGCCCAGGCGTGCCTTCGGCGAGTCGATCACCACGCGGTCGATGCGATTGGCGCGGGCAAACGCGTTGGCCGCATCCACGGCATAGCGGTGCAGGCGCATTTCCTGATTCAGCGGCGGATCCGGCCAGCGGATGTTGAGGCCGCCCTCCGGCATTGCGAAATCTTCGGGAATGATGATGTCGAGCTGGTGCGGATTGACGTTGACCGAAGCCGAGGACTCCACGGTTTCGGCAATGGTCTTGAAGCCGACCCAGCGTCCGGTGAAGCGCGACATGGCCCAGCCCAACAGCCCTAAGTCCAGAATGTCCTGCACCCCGGCGGGATTGAGGATCGGCATCATCGCCGAAACGAATTCCAGCTCCGAACCGTGCGGCAAAGTGGACGAGCGGCAGGCATGGTCATCGGCCGCCAGCGCCAATACGCCGCCGAACCTGGAGGTGCCCGCCGCATTGCCGTGCTTGAACACGTCGCCGCAACGATCCACACCCGGACCCTTGCCGTACCACATGGAAAACACGCCATCGACCTTGGCACCCGGGAACAGGCCGGTCTGCTGGGTGCCCCAGACCATGGTCGCGCCGAGATCCTCATTGAGACCCGGGGTGAATTCGATACCGGATGCCTTGAGGTGCTTCTTGGCCTTCCACAGTTCCAGATCGAAGCCACCCAGCGGCGAGCCGCGGTAGCCGGAGATGAAACCCGCCGTGTTGATGCCGGCGGCCCGATCACGCATCTGCTGCATCAGCGGCAGGCGCACCAGGGCCTGCACGCCGGAAAGATAAATGCGACCTTCGCCGCGCGTGTACTTGTGATCGAGGGTGTACTCGGTATCGATGGCTGGCGAAAGCACGCTGGCTGGAACGGACATGGAAAGAACCTCGGCGGCGGCAGCAGGCGCGCCTGAAAGAAGCCGGAACGGCTCCGGCAGGGGGCGCGCAGTTTAGCAGCTTGGCCTTTTCCCGGCCTCCACTCGATCGCGGAAGAGGCCATTCATGGCCGACTGCATTTGCCGGGGTTTGATCGTCCCTGAAGGGACTCCTACAAGAGTGGAGCGGCAGTTCATGGCCGACCCGCTTCGGCCCTCACGCGCTGCGCAGCTTCATCGAACAATTGAAGGCCACCGTGATGCGCTCGCCTTCGCCGTGGAAGGACAACACCTGGTGCAACAGCCATGACGGAAACAGGATCAACTGCCCGGGTTGCAGGGACAGCCCGAAATTCTGGATGCCAAAGGGTTGCTTCAGGAACTCGTTGCCGGCATCGATGTACATGGCCTGGCCGATGTGCGGATGCAGGAAGTTGAGCAGGCCGCTGTCGGGGTCGTTGGCGTCATGCTGGCCGGCGGCCACGCAATACACCCCCGACCAACTCGCCAACGGATGGTTGTGCACGCCGAAGAATCCGTTGCGCCGGGTGATGTGGAACCAGGCATCGGCGTGGATGTCCAGGCGTCGGCGCGTGGCCTCGTCGTAATTGTTCAGCTCGCCCACCAACTGCGCCACGCGGGACAAGCAAAAGTCGCGTAGCTCGACGATCTCCGGCTCCGGCCAGGCAAACAGGTGGAATGTGCTCTCGAACAGCGGCGCATTGCGCAGGGTGATCGGTCCGGGGTTGGCATAACGAGCACCTTCCTTTTCGCGGGCCAGAAACAGGCTGCGCAGCGCCGTGTTCAGGCGCGCGGGATTCGGATGCGTGTCAAACGCAAAGGGAACCGGAAACAGGCCGTTGATCTGCAGCATGGATCAGCAACTGTGATGACTGGGGAGTCCACTTTATCGCGGCTTTGCGCTCAATCCATCAATCGAGCGCCAAGCGCGACCTCATGCCTCGGGCTTGGCGCGAAACGGAAACGCCTGCTGGGCAAAAAATCCATCCGGCATGTAGTCGCCGACCACGCCGTACTTGTCGGGCAGCTTGCGATCGGCTTTCACCGCCGTGCCGAACAGGTAATCGAGGAAGGCATAGTGCGCGGCGTAGTTGCGGTCGATGGCCTCGTCGTCCGAAGAGTGGTGCCAGTGGTGGAAATCCGGGGTCACGATCAGGTATTTCAGCGGGCCCCAGGGGATGCCGACGTTGGCGTGGTTGAGCACGGCCTGGAAGCCGACGATGATGATGTAGGCATTGACCACCGCCTCGCTGAAGCCGATCACGAACAGCGGTGACATCACCAGCACGCGGGTGGCAATCACCTCCAGCACATGCTGGCGTGAGCCGGCCAGCCAATCCATCGATTTGGCGCTGTGATGCACGGCGTGAAATTTCCACAGGAACGGAATCTCGTGGTAGGCGCGATGCGTCCAGTACTGCGACAGGTCGGCCGCCAGAATGCACAACAGCAATTGTGGTACGAACCCGATGCTCTGCACGGCCAACTGGAAATCATGCTGCACCATCCAGCCAAAACCGTGGTGGATGACAAAGTTCACGGTGAGCAGGATCAATCCGACCAGGAAATGGTTGACCGCGAAGTGCTTGAGGTCGGTCTGCCATTCCGGGCGGAACACCGGCTGGCCCTTGCGCAGCGGCAGGAGCTTCTCGATGGCGACGAAGATCAGGGTTGAGCCGAGCAGGTCGAGGATGAACCAATCCAGGCCAATGTAGGGCGTGTGGTCGGGGAAGTTGCCGACCGGAACGCGTGAGCCACCGAGCGCCACTGCGATGATGACAAGTGCAAACGCGACCAGGTTCAGTTTTCGGAACAATCCCAAAATGATGTTGGCCAGGGACAGGCCACCGGCAATCAACAAGGCCACCAGCATGGCCTGGCGCAGGAAGTCCACCGAATACTGACGGCGCAATTCCGGAGTGGTCAGGTACTCGGGAAAATGAAACGCGATCACCCCAAGCAGGCACAGCGCGCCCAGCGCCAGCGCAATGATGGTGCCGATCAGCCCCTTGCCAAATCTCAGTTCACCACTGGCCGCCAGCAGATCAGAGGTTTGTTCGACAGTTTCGCGTACCGCTTTGGCGGGTGCTTTCGCCGCTTCACCCAGGGTGTAGCGGATGCGACTAATGGATTTGCGGGTCATCGGCGAATCACGCAGACCTGGGCCCGGGGTGGGCCAGACGCGGGTGATTCTAGCGGGTAATGCGTGCCACGGATTCAGCTGGCAGGTGACATACCGCGCCCGACAAGGGCAGGCGCGGTGCCTGCGATGTGTCAGTGACCGTAGAGTCCTGCGGACTTGGCGTGCGCGGAAATTTGCGCTTCAGTCAACGCCTGCCCGTAGTAAAACGCGACATGGCCGAGCGTGGCATAGACAAACGGTCGATCCGTTCCCGGCACCGAGGCGACATACACACTGGGTGCGGTCAGGCTGTAAGGAAATCCATACATGTCCTGCACCTGCAACAGGCGACCATTGATGTAGAAACGCAAGGAGTGCGTGGGCGCGTCGAGCACCGCAGCAATGTGGTAGGTGCTCCCGGCGAACAGTCCACTCAGATCGACACGCTGGGTATCGGCCACGGTCAGGCTGGGTTGCAGGTTGATGACGCCAAAGGACAGCAGCGGTGCCGCCGGTGCCGCATCGCCGATGTATAGGATTGGTTGGTAGCCCGAGCCGTTGGTCTGCGGACTGTAAATCGCTTCCACTGTCATCGAGCCAGCGGGCGTGGAGGTCCCGGTCGGGTTGCCGATGGCCGTGGCCTTGCCGTTGCCTTCGTTGGTGCGCAGGTAGTCATCGTCACTGGTCGGAAACAATCGGCTCCAGCCTGGCTTGAGGGTGATTGGATCGCCGCTCAGGGTGACATCGATACCGGCAGTGCCCAGGTCATTGAACGTGGTTGAAGCGGCTGGTTCGTTCAACGGGTAGTAGAGCGTAGGGTTGTCGGCAAGAATCGCTGCCGACATTGTCGGCAAGCCGGATGTCGCGTTGATCTCGATCCAGGTGTTGTCCTTGCGTGCATAGGCCTTGCCGTCGGCAGGCGCATCGGCAAACGAGCCGCCCGTGGCTCCGGGCTCGCCCTGCACTCCCTGCGGACCTTGAGGGCCCGCCGGACCCATTGGACCCGCAGCGCCGGTTTCTCCTTGCGGTCCCTGGGGACCGACAGGACCGATTGGACCGGTATCACCGGTGAGGCCCTGCGGACCTTGGGGACCAGCCGGACCCGCCGGACCGGGATCGCCCTGCACACCCTGCGGACCCGTTGCGCCGGTAGCGCCCGGATCGCCTTGCAAACCCTGCGGACCTTGGGGGCCAGCCGGACCCGCCGGACCGGGATCGCCCTGCACACCCTGCGGACCCGTTGCGCCGGTAGCGCCCGGATCGCCTTGCAAACCCTG
>SHNG01000186.1 GCA_004295005.1 Gammaproteobacteria bacterium | reverse complement strand
AGGCTTCAGACTCACCTGTTGCCAGGCGCTCAAGGCAAGAAGCGTAATGCTCGAACAATCCCGAGTGCGGATCTGCACGCGCACTCAGACGCAGCACAAGTTCATTGACATACATGGCACTGACCAGGCGCTGCGCGGAAACCGCGTGCGCGGCACCAACCGCTTCGGCAAGGGTCAGGGCGAACAGCTCACCATTGCCCATCCAGCTCAGGCGCAATGGCTGTAGCGGTTGCAGGATGGCCCGGGAAAAACGGCTGCACTCACGTCTTACGCCCCTGGCCACAAGCCCAACCCGGCCGTGCTCCAGGCTCAGGCATTCAAGCAGCAGGGAGCTTTCCCGATATGCGCGTGCGTGCAGGACATAGGCTGGCTGAGCTTCCACGCGCATCAGCGGCGATCCGAGTCCTGCTCAGTCCATGTAGCCAAGCTGGCGCAGCAACCCGTCGTCATCCGACCAGTTTTCGCGCACCTTCACCCACAACTGCAGGAACACCTTGCCGCCGAACATCGCTTCCATGCGACGGCGTGCCTGGCTGCCGATGGCCTTGAGCGGCGCACCGCCAGCGCCAATCACGATGGCCTTCTGGCCTTCGCGCTCAACCCAGATGGCGGCCGAAATCCTGGAGAGCTCGCCATCCTGTTCGAAGCGTTCGATCTCCACCGTCGTCGCGTAGGGCAATTCGTCGGAAAGACGCAGCATCAATTGCTCGCGGATCATTTCTGCCGCAAGAAAGCGCTCACTGCGATCCGTAAGATCATCGCCTGCATACACCGCCTGCCCTTCCGGGAGCAGGCGCAGCACATCATCCATCAGTGCCTTGAGTCCCTTGCCGCGGGTGGCCTGCAGGTAATGGATGCCTTGATATTCATGTGCAGCGCTGATGGATTCGACGAACGGCAAGAGATCCGCCTTGTCCTTGACCAGGTCGATCTTGTTGATGACAAGAAGGCGTGGGATATCGCGTTGTGCAATCAGCTTCCAGACCTGTTCATCCTCGTCGGTCCAGCGCGGCGCGGCAATCACGTGCAGAAGGATATCGGCCTCATCCGGAGCATGCCTGGCCACGCGGTTCAATTGCCGGTTCATGGCACGCTTGCCACCCTCATGCAGACCCGGCGTATCGAGAAACGCAATCTGGGCATGCTCATGGGTGGCAATTCCCAGGATGCGGTGCCGGGTGGTCTGCGGTTTCGGCGAAACGATGCTGAGGTCTGCACCAATCAATGCATTGAGCAGGGTCGACTTTCCGACATTGGGCCGCCCCAGCAAGGCCACATGGCCAAAACGCGAGGCTTTGACATCGATTTCGCTCACGACCGCCTTTCCTTCTTGCGTACCGCAATCAGGTTCCTGACCGGTTCCAGCAGAAGCTCGGCTGCGGATTGCTCGGCCGCCCGCCGGCTTGTTCCGCTGCCGCTATCGCGCATGGCGAGCGATTCCACCACGCAGGCAACCTCAAATGTCTTCGAGTGGTCATCGCCCGACGTGGAGATCAACTCATACTCCGGCAGAGGCAAGCCATTGGCCTGCAACAGCTCTTGAAGCGAGGTCTTGGGATCCTTGGTTCCCATGATCTGGGCGGACTTGATGCGCTCGGCGAAGATGTTTCGCACATGACTGCGGCAGGCATCCCAGCCAGCATCAAGATAGATCGCCGCGATCAGGGCCTCGACGGTATCGGCGAGAATGGAATCGCGCCGGAAACCACCGCTCTTGAGTTCGCCGGGCCCGAGCAGGACATGTTCGCCGAGGTCGAACTCGCGTGCGAGTTGAGCCAATGCGGTGCCGCTGACCAACGCGGCGCGCAGACGCGTCATTTCGCCTTCGCTGGCCTTTGGAAAACACTCGTAGATGTATTCGGCCACCAGCAAATTCAGCAAGGCATCGCCAAGAAACTCGAGCCTCTCATTGTTTGGCCGCCCTGCGCTGCGATGGGTCAGCGCCTGCTTCAACAGGCCGGCATCGGAATAGCGATGCCCGAGTGGTGTGTCGCTATTCGTCATCCGCGCCAGAGAGACTGACCGTCTTGTCGAAGGTGGCGAGCAACTCGAGGTTGTACACGAATGGCACCCTGCGCTCGTAGCGGATGCGCAATGTCGAATTTCCGCCTTTGCGCTCGACCATGATGGACTCCGGCGGAATCGCCGAATGGTCGACATACTGCGTAATGAATTTCAGGCTGAGATCGCGCCGTACTTGCTCTGGCGAGAAATTACTGGAGCCGGGTTCCGCCTTGAGCAGATTCATTGACTTCACCACCCCCATGTACTCCGAATACATCGGAATCAGGCGCATGGCCATGTAGGCAAAAAACCCGACCACCGCCATCAACATCAGAAATCCGATCAGGGTGATTCCGCGCGTATGCTTGCGTGTCGACATGATGCTCACTCCGCTCAGTTGATTACGGTGCCGATTCGACGGTAGTCGATGGTGTCATCCCAATTGAACCAGATCAGAATGGCCTTGCCCACCAGATTGGATTCAGGAACAAACCCCCAGTACCGGCTATCGGCACTGCTGTCCCTATTGTCACCCATGACAAAGTAGCTGTCTGGCGGAACACGCCAGGTTCCTTCAAGGCCCGCGTTGTCTTGCTGGACCATCATCCGATGGCTTTCTTCCGAGAGCATCTCGTCCTTGACCTGCGCACCATCCATGTTGCGCCCGGCTTCGGCCGGACCGATGTAAGGGCCCACATAGACTTGAGAAATCTCTTTACCATTGACCCACAAGATCTTGTTTCTATAAGTAATTTCATCACCCGGCAGGCCAATGACGCGCTTGATGTAATCCTGTTTGGGCACGGGACTCAAGGGCTCGAAGCAGGGGGTACCACTGCGTACCGTTTCGCCACCACGCTCACACTGGTAGCCCGGGTAACGGAATACGATCACGTCACCGCGTTCAGGCTCACCCAGATCCACGAACTTGCTGTTGAGCACCGGCAAGCGCAGGCCATAGGAAAACTTGTTGACGAGAATGAAATCACCGATCAACAGGGTCGGCATCATCGAGCCGGACGGAATCTTGAAGGGTTCTGCGATGAAGGAACGAAACACCAGGATCAGGACCAGCACCGGGAAGAAGGAGCGCGCGTACTCGGTAATCACCGGTTCGCGCAGGGCCTCCTGCATGCGCGCCTTGCGTTCGGGTTCCGAAAGCGCGGTGATTTCACCGATGCTGCGTGCTTGCGCGTTTCGTGCCGGGGCGAATGCCAGCTTGTCGATCAACCAGATGACACCGGTGAGCGCACTCAGTACGACCAGGATCAGGGCGAGATCGAAATTCATTTACCTTCCTCGTTGCTGACTGTTTGGCACGGCAATCCGACTCATCATTTCTTGTCGGTCTGCAGGACGGCCAGAAACGCCTCCTGCGGAACATCAACCCGCCCGACCTGCTTCATGCGCTTCTTGCCTTCCTTCTGTTTCTCCAGCAGCTTGCGCTTGCGCGTTACATCTCCGCCATAGCATTTGGCCAGCACGTTCTTGCGCAAGGCCTTGACCGTTGAACGCGCAATGATCTGCGCACCGATGGCTCCCTGGATTGCCACATCAAACTGCTGCCTCGGAATCAGGTCCTTCATCCGCTCGACCAGTTCACGCCCGCGTCGATCCGCCGCGGACCTGTGCAGGACCAGGCTCAGCGCATCAACGCGCTCCCCGTTGATGAGCACATCCAGACGCACCAATGGGGCGATCTGGAAACGCTCGAAATGATAGTCCATCGAGGCATAGCCACGGGAAACCGACTTCAGTCGATCAAAGAAATCCAGCACCACCTCCGCCAGGGGCAACTCGTAGCTGATCTGCACCTGGTTGGCCATGTAATGGATCGAGCGCTGCACGCCGCGCTTTTCTTCGCACAGCTTGATGACATTGCCGATATGCTCAGGCGGCGTCAGGATGTTGGCGACAATGATCGGCTCGCGGATCTCCTGGATGTTCTGGCTGGCCGGCATCTTGGCCGGATTGTCCAGCGGCAACACGCTGCCATCGGTCAACACCACCTCGTAGATGACGGTGGGTGCCGTGCTGATGAGATCCAGGTCGTATTCGCGCTCCAAGCGCTCCTGGATGATGTCCATGTGCAGCAGGCCGAGGAATCCGCAGCGGAAGCCGAAACCCATGGCTTCGGAGCTTTCCGGTTCAAAGTGCAAGGCCGCGTCGTTGAGTTTGAGCTTCTCCAGGGCTTCGCGCAGCGCAGGAAAATCTTCGGCATTGACCGGGAAAAGCCCTGCGAATACACGTGGCTGGACCTTCTGGAACCCGGGCAGCGCGTGCGGGGCCGGATCGGCATTGTGGGTAAGGGTGTCGCCGACCGGTGCACCGTGGACTTCCTTGATCGAGGCAGAGACCCAACCCACCTCACCCCCGCTCAGCTTGTTTTTTACCAGACGCTTGGGCGTGAACACGCCGACCTGGTCAACCTCGTGCCAGCGCCCGGTCGACATCACCAGGATCTTGTCCTTGGGTTTGATCTCGCCCTGCATTACCCGCACCAGCGACACCACACCCAGGTAGTTGTCGAACCAGGAATCAATGATCAGCGCCTGCAGCTTGTCGGTATCGCCCGGCTGCGGTGGTGGAATGCGCTCGACAATGGATTCCAGAACCGCTTCGACATTGAGGCCGGTTTTCGCGCTGATTGCCACGGCATCGTCGGCGTCGATGCCGATGACCGCCTCGATCTCCTCTTTTGCCCGTTCAATGTCCGCGGTAGGAAGGTCGATCTTGTTGAGCACGGGAATTACGGTCAGTCCCTGCTCCACGGCCGTGTAGCAATTGGCCACGGACTGGGCTTCCACGCCTTGGGCTGCATCCACCACCAGCAAGGCGCCTTCACAGGCAGCCAGCGAGCGGCTGACTTCGTAGGAAAAATCCACATGCCCGGGCGTATCGATAAAATTAAGCTGGTACGTCTTTCCGTCACGCGCCGTGTAAGGCAACGAGACACTTTGCGCCTTGATGGTGATTCCACGCTCGCGTTCGATCGGGTTGGAATCCAGGACCTGGGCGGACATTTCCCGCTGCTGCAGGCCACCGCACAACTGGATGATGCGGTCGGCAAGCGTGGATTTGCCGTGGTCTACATGGGCAATGATCGAGAAGTTTCGTATGTGGTCCATCGGAAGCGCCGTTGGTGCCGATCATCCGACCGGCACAAAACGGCGATTATCGCAGATTGCACCCAAATTGGCTGCGCCGCGGCATCCTGAACCTGCCCGTCCCGACCGGCCTTTCCAAGGGACTGGGCCGGGCGGGTTCCGTCGACGTTCCGGAGCCTACCGCGCCTCCGCCTTGGGTACGGTCAAGGCCACAAACGAGGTGACATCGTCGCGCCGGATCAGCAGCATGACCGAGTCTTCCGGCTTCAGTGCCTTTGCCGCGCTATTGAAAGCGACCGCGGAATCCACCGAACTGCGGCCAACCATCAGCACGATGTCCCCGGGTTGCAGGGCCGCCCGCCGCGCGGCCTCGCCATTGATGGCGGTGATCAACACGCCACCGGCCTCCAGGCCCAGCTGCTTGCGCTGCTCAGCCGTCAGATCTTCGACCTGGATTCCCAGCGGGTTGGCAGCGGGAGATTTCGCAACCGCGGGCGAAGGCGAACCCTGCTCCCCTTGCGGCAGTTCGCCAACCGTCACCGCCAGCTTCATGGTCTTGCCATTGCGGAAAATCTCCAGTTCCGACTTCGTACCCGGCGGCGTCATGCCGACGATCGGGGGCAAATCCGAAGAACCGACGATCTCGCGGCCATCGAATCCGAGGATCACATCACCGACCTTGACCCCGGCCTTCTCGGCCGCACCACCGGCGGTGACGTTGTTCACCAGTGCGCCGCCACTGCGCGGAAGCCCCAAGGCCTTGGCAGACTCGCGATCCACATTCTGGATTTGCACACCGATCATGCCGCGTGAAACGCGGCCATTCTCCTTGAGCTGCTGCATGGTGTTCATGGCAACGGAAATCGGAATGGCAAACGAAACCCCCATGTAACCGCCGGTATTCGAGAAGATCTGCGAATTGATGCCGACAACCTCTCCACTGAGGTTGAACAGCGGGCCGCCCGAATTGCCAGGATTGATCGGCACATCGGTCTGGATGAAGGGAACATATTGCTGGCTGCGATCGTAACCACGGCCAATCGCACTGACGATGCCGTGGGTGACGGTGTGATCCATGCCAAACGGTGAGCCTATCGCAACCACCCATTGACCGGGTCGCAGCTTGGTCGAGTCTCCAATGCTGACCACGGGCAAACCACCCGCTTCGATCTTGAGCAAGGCAATATCGGTCTGTTCGTCGCTGCCAATGATCTTCGCATCCAACTCGCGACGATCGGAAAGCCGAACGGTGACCTGATCCGCACCATCCACCACATGATTGTTGGTGAGAATGTAGCCATCCGCCGAAACAATGAAGCCCGAGCCGGCAGAATGACGTTCGCCGCGCGGCTGCTGGCCGGGCGGAATCGGTCCGAAGAATCGGCGGAAGATTTCAGGAACGTCCTGCTGATCACCGGAGCCAGGGAACTGGGAACTGGAAGGAAACCTGCTGGACGTGATTGCCTGCACATTGACGATCGCCGGCGCATTCTTCTCGACCAGTCCGATGAAATCAGGCAGGTCAGCCGCAAATGCATGGCTTGTCGCCAGCATCAGGAACATCAACACGCTGACTAGGGCAATGGTGGTGTGCTTGAAAATGCGTTTGCTCATGAGTGCTCTCCTCGTTGCCCAGGCAACGATTTCTGGATTGATGATTCGCTCAAACAGAATCGGCCCGTTTGATACCCGCGTTGCAGCAAAGTTCCACCACAGGCAAACGCAGGTTGTCATTTGCCATGATCGAATTGCTTCTGCGCGCCATTTCCACTCACCCGTTCGATGGAACCTGCAATGGAACTGACCGTTGCAATCGGCACATCACCCAGCACGGTGAATTGCATGCCGTCGCGAAAAAAAACCTGAAGATTGAGCGATCCACGGCCGGCCAGGGTGGTCAGCCCGGATAGGTTGCCTGCCTGCGCTTCAATATAAACCGAGACGCTGGCAAGGCCGTCGCTGAAAACCAGATGCTCCGATGTTGCGCTTGATGACCGGCTCGGCCTTCGCGCCGAAATCAGCGTGAATCCAGGCGGCGCTGCGCTTACCCGGAAGTCTGGCGACTTGCGCAATTCAATCTCGTTTTCACCCGAGCCATCCGAAGTCAGGCTTCCGGTCTGCCGCGGAACCAGATCGGTATCGCTGGGTGTTCGGCCAATTTCAAGGGCGACAAACATGAACTGTTCGAGCATCTGGTTGCGCTGATCGACAACCATGGAGCGCAGCAACATGTGCGAATCACGCTCAAGCCAGATCCGGTAACCGTAGCGAAACCCGTCACGCGGATGCACCTCGATCACATCGGCAAGATAGCCGGCAACCCGATCCGATCCCGCCATGCGGATTTCATAGTGCTGATCCAGCGACGAGGTCGTGGCGGCCGGCACCAGGGGCAGAAGCCCCTTGCCTCGACTGATTGAATAGGAAACCGCGGAGCCGTCCGGCCCGACACACATCACCGACGATCCGGACCTGACCAGTTCGCGACTCGGGCCGTTGAGACTGACAAGGCGCTCCCGCTCATTGGCGCCGCCCGCGTGGAACACGCGCAGCGTGTCTGTGCGGCCTGAATGTTGATAGGTGAACGAGCCTTGGTAATCCAGATTGTGGATGGCATTCGCCATCGAGAACAGCAGCTTTTGTGCATCCTGCGCGTCGTCGGCTTCGGAAGGAGCCGCAGCAATCAAGCTGATGACCAGCAGCATGCCGACCAGAAACCGCTTCCGGCTGCGTCCGCCTGCGGGTTTCGTTGCCAGGCCCGACGCAAGCATCGCGATTCAGCGCTGCTCCGTGACCGGTTCCGCGCTGGTCTCACGGGTGGCCTGCTGGGCAGGCGTCACCAGAAGGACATATGGCATGAGACCGGGCTGTGCCGCACTGCCTGCAGCACCATAGTGACGAATCAGATAGGACTGCAGGCGCGGATCGATCGTGCCGCCCTGATTGCCGAAGCCGGAGGTCGCCGCGGATGCCGGCTGCACATCCAGTGGTGGCGCAATCATCGGAGGTCGGAAATCGTGGGTCCCGCCATTGGCTGGGATGGCCGAGGGTACGGAGCCCGCGTTGACGTTTGTCGCCAGTATGGGGTCCGCTGTTGGGCTTGGGTCCGGAGCCGTGATGAAAAGCGCGGCGGCGGCAACCGATGCAGCGATGGCGCCTCCCGAGGCCCAACGCAGCCATCGGCCATGCCTGGCCACGGGCTGCGAATCGCTCTCAATTGCGGCGAGAACGCGACCTGCCAGATCCAGGCCCTGGCTGCTCCACTCCTGGCGTCGCAGGACCTGGCGTGCCATGTGGAACCTGGACCAACTGGCCACCAATGCAGGCTCATGTTCCATCCGACGCAGCAGGAATGCGGTTTCGTCGCGCGAAAGCTCGCCATCCATGAGAGCGGATACCTGCTCGCGAATTTGCTGGCTCATCGTTTCATTCCTCGGTTTCGGACAACAACGGTCTCAACTTCTCGTCAATCGCCTCGCGAGCACGAAAAATCCGTGAACGCACGGTACCAATGGGACAGTTCATGGCCTCGGCAATTTCCTCATAGCTCAAACCGTCCACTTCGCGCAGGGTGATTGCGGTGCGCAATTCCTCCGGCAGGTCTTCGACCGTGCCGAACACGGTTTGTTCAATTTCCTGTCGCAACAATTCGCGTTCCGGCGTTGCCCGTTCGCGCAACTGGGAGGCACCATCCAGAAGCACGGCATCCTCGATCGCAATATCCCCGATCGGCGGCCGCCGCCCACGTGAAACGAGGTGGTTCTTCGCCGTATTGATGGCAATCTTGTAAATCCAGGTGTAGAACGCGCTGTCGCCGCGAAAAGCGCCGAGCGCCCGATAGGCACGGATGAACGCCTCCTGCGCCACGTCCTGGGCTTCGCTCCAGTCGGAAACATAGCGGGTCACGACACTGACGATCTTGTGCTGGTACTTGCGCACAAGCAGATCAAACGCACGCTTGTCACCCTTCTGGACGCGCTCGACAAGCGCTTGATCCAATTCGCTTTCGCCCATGCGGGCAGGTCTCCTTGCCGGCGATCCGGCCCGGGCGTGTTACCCAGACCGCTGCCGCGTCAAATAGTTTCACGGACCCAATCAACACCAAGGCCGACCTGGACACAGCCTTTCCGGTGACCATGCATCGGCCCCTATTGTATCCGTGCCTGCATCCGCTCGGGCTCAATGCGGCTGGCTGGAGATGCGCAGGTCCTCGTACAGGCGCTCGCGCTCGGTCAGCAGGCTTTCAAAACTGACCGCGGCAAGCGGGCGGCAAAACAAGTAGCCCTGCAGAACCTCGCAACCCAGGCCACGCAGGAAATCCAGATGGGCCTCGATTTCGACGCCTTCGGCCACCACCGCGCGGTTCAGGTTGTGCGCCATGCCGATGGTCGCCTGCACGATGGCCTCATCATCCGGATCCAGCCCGATATTGCGCACGAAGGCCTGGTCAATCTTGATGCGGTCGGCCGGAAAACGCTTGATGTAGTCAAGCGATGACTGGCCGGTGCCGAAATCGTCTATGGAAATCTGGCAACCAAGCTCGCGCAAGGCTTGCAGGGTCTCCAGCAGGTTCGGAATGGACTTCACGCTGATGCTCTCGGTGACTTCCAGGTCCAACAGATGGGCAGGCACACCGGTTTCTTCCAGGATCGAAGCCACCAGTTCCACCAGATTGGGCTGGCGCAATTGCAGCGGCGACAGGTTGACGCTGATTCGCAGCGGAAGGGAAAACCGCAATTGCCAGCGACGCGCATCCTGGCAGGCGGCACGCAGCACCCACTCGCCAATGGAAATGATCAATCCGGTTTCCTCCGCCAGGGGAATGAAGAATCCCGGACTGATCATGCCGAGCTCGGGGTGCTCCCAGCGTATCAGGGCCTCCATGCCGACGATGTCTTCGGTAACCGTGTCGACCTGCGGCTGGTAGAACACTCGCAGCTCACCATTGCGTTCGGCCTGGCGCAACTTGGCCTCCAACGCCAGGCGTTGCTGGTGGGAGTCCTCCGGCACCGCGACATAGGCCTGGAAATTGTTTCGCCCCATGCCCTTGGCCGTGTACATGGCCACATCCGCGTGCTTGAGCAGGCGCTCGGCAACGGTCGCGTCATCCGGGTAGAAGCTCAGGCCGATGCTCGCCGTGATCTGCAGTTCGAGGCCGTCGGGCAAGGTCAGCGGGGCTTCCATCACGCGCACGATCTTCTCCGCAATGCGCATCACGTCTTCGCGTTGCACGATATGGCGAAGGATCATGGTGAATTCATCACCTGCGTATCGGGCAACCGAATCGGACGCACGCACGCACATGCGCAAGCGCTTGGCGACGGCCACGAGCACGTGGTCGCCCACGCTGTGGCCCAGTGAATCATTGATGTTCTTGAAACGATCAAGGTCGACAAACAGCACCGCGAACATTTCTCCGGTGCGATGGGCCTCCTGGATCACCGACTCCAGGCGGTCATTGAACAGCAGGCGATTCGGCAATCCGGTCAGCGAATCCTGCAGGCCACGGACCCTGCCCTGCTCGCGGGTACGGCGAATCTCCAGCTCCAGGGCGAGGCGATGCGCCACGGCGCGCAAGCCTTCGATCGCCGGCGACGGCCGGGACATTGGTTCACGTCGTGCAACCAGCAAGGCACCAAGGGAGACCTTGCGCTCGTCGCAGAGCGGCAAACAAATCAGACACTCGAAGCGACGGTCGCGGATGAATCCGTTGTCCGAACTCAGGCGCCAGGCGTCGGCAAGCTGCACCACCTCGTCACCATCGAGCACATGCTTGAGATTGGATTGGCGCAGCGGATCGGGCGTTTCCTCGGACGGGCTGTAGCGGTGGTAAACCGCAAGCGGCTGCACCTCTCCGGCAAGATGGGCACGCACGGCAACCACCGCGACAAAATCCAGGGACAGCCAATCCACCAGGCTGCGCACGGCTGCATTGATGCCCTCATCGCCGCCACCACTCTGGGCCAGCGCGGAGATGACTTCCAGTGTCTGCTCGTAGCGTCCCAGCTCGCCCAGTTCCCGGAAGGTGTAGAAATGGCATACGCGATTGTCCTGCACAGCCAGTTGCACGTGGACATCGACCGGATAAGCCGAGCCGTCTGCGCGCGGCTTTTGCGCCCGAAATTGCACGCGCCCCTCGCGAACCAGTTTCTGGTTCAATTCGGAGCGCTGTTCAGGTGCAAGCGCTGCATCGTATTGCTCGATTCGGCCACCCAGCAACTGGGTGCGCGAATAGCCACTGCGCTGCACGAAAGTCGGGTTGACATCAAGCAAGCGGCCATTCTTGGGATCGACCAGGGCCAACTCGTCAAGGCTTCCTTCAAACGCATAGAGATAGCGGTCGTCACTGCCTTTGGCGACACCGGCGGCCGTTTTCCGCTTGGCCGCCCCAAGTTGAACGTGGATGCGCGCCAGCGCCTCCACGGGATTGACCGGGCTGGCCAACCACTCGACCACGCCCGGCGGCATGCCCTCGCCAGACCAGTCCGCTGATTCGGGCACGGATGTCCGGATGCCGATCACCGGCACGGGCTTTTCCGGCCTGTAGCGGATCAATTCCTGGCAGAACGCAACCGCATCTTCCGCCTTGCCGATGAATTCAAGCAGGACCAGGTCGATCTGCGGATCCTGGGCAAGGAAGGTGCGCGCCTGGCCAATATCCTTGGCCGTGTAGATGGCGTCGAACTCCTGGGCATCCAGGGCATCGAACAGGTAGCGCCGGTCGTCGCGATCGGTCGCGACGATGAGTACGGCACCATTTTCACTTTCGGCAACCATCAGCGCACCCATCTTCCATCGCGCAATCGGGGCTGCGAGGACGCAACATTGCCGGGCGTCATCCGCG
>SHNG01000093.1 GCA_004295005.1 Gammaproteobacteria bacterium | reverse complement strand
CCTCTTGCTGCTGCTGCGCCCGGCCTTGTGCGCGATTGCTGCGGTGTACCTCGCGCGCGGGGTTTTCGGATTCCTGCTGGTGCCGTATTTCCCCGGCAACAGCCTGATGTTCTGGCTCGTCAGTTGTGCGATCTGTTTCGTCATCGGCGTGCTGCACGCCATCGGCCTGCGCCAAGTCTGGTCCGGAATCTGAGAAGGTTCTGATTTTTGCTTGTCATTCCGGCGAGGTGCTTCACAACAGCCGGAGGGCTGGTCAAGCCGGAACCCAAATTGATCCTGCCTCAATGAAATCAGGATCAAAATGGACCCCGGCGTTCGCCGGGGTGACGACAACCTGGGTCGGTTGCGCCTTGGCTGGCCCAAGAAGATGCTGGATGCCGGACATGGCTGCGCGGGTTCGGGATGACGGGCAAACTCAAGGCATTACTGGTTCTCGACACAAGGAGGCAGATCATGCAATTCCAAGGCAGTTGCCATTGCGGAAAAATCAGTTATCGGATCGAGGCCGAGCCGGACAAGGCCATCGAGTGCAATTGTTCACATTGCAGTCGCAAGGGCTACCTGTTGTGGTTTCTGCCGCGTGAGGCATTGACCCTGGCCACGCCGGAATCCGACATGGCTACATACACCTTCAACACGCACCGCATCCGGCATCAATTCTGCCCGACTTGCGGTTGCGCACCCTTCGGCTTCGGCAAGCATCCCAAGACCGGTGCCGACACGGTGGCGGTGAATGTGCGCTGCCTCGAAGGTGTCGATTTGTCCACTCTGGAGAGAGTGCAAGTTGACGGACGCTCGCTGTGATCCGAGAAGCTTGGCGCGGCGCCGGCCGAATTCGCCACGCAGTGCGGCCGCGCGTCCATTCCCGGAGGATGAGAGCCGCCAGTAGCGGAAATGACGGATCGCAAAATCCAGCCTCGCTGGAAGAACCTGACACTGGGTGTCGACACCCAGCGTCAGATACTGACCTCTGACACAGAACTGAAACATTTCAATTGCGCTCGTGGCGGCAGGCGCGTGCTGCTCGGCTTCCATGCGAGGGCGCGAATCCAACCATATGCCGTCATTTCGGGCGATGCCCAAGTGCCGGGCACAGGTTTTCCCAACGGAATCCGGCGGATTCCGGCGAAATCCAGGAGATCTGGCACGCATCCTGTAATTCATCCGTTGTTCGCCCGGGCTGGATCGACCCCGGGCGGTTGGGGGCCCTGATTCGACGGAGTGATACATGGAAATGCCGGGAGTCTCGCCTGGGGATTACGCATCCGCCCTGCGTGGTTTGGACGCAGCAAGCGCGTGTGCCTTGAACCCGCTCACTACACGAGCGGCAGGAGTTGCCGGCCTGCTGCTTGCGGCAATGATCTCGCTGCCCGTCTCGGCAGCGGATTGGTATGTCTCGCCCTCGGGAAGCGACGGGGCGAGCTGTGCAAGCGTGGCCGCACCCTGCCAGACCATCCAGGCGGCAATCAACAAGGCCGCGGCCAACGACACGGTGCGCATTGCGCCGGGCAATTATCCATTCGTTGCGCCGGGCATCGAGATCAACAAATCCGGCCTCCGCCTGATCGGCGACAACTCGCCATTTGCGATTGATCCGCACAGCGCACCCGGCACGCTCGACAATCTTTCCGCCAACGCCAGCGTCCTGCAGCAAGCGTCCGGCGGATCGGCATCATCGCAGCGCATGATCTGGATCAACAGCGTGCGGGATGTGACGATCCGCAACCTGTACCTGCAAACGCGCCTTGATCGAACCAAGGAAGCCATCGTCGCCATCGGCGATATCGATGGCCTGCTGATCGACAACAACTACATCAAGGTCACTGGCGGTGGCAGCAACGCCTTTGGCATTTCAATCAATGGAGCCTTCAGCGGCGCGGGTTCATCGAGTTCCATTCCCGCCAGCTATCCGCGCATGGCGGGCGGATTCGTCACCATCCGCGACAATGTGATCGAGCCAACCATTGGCGGCCTGTTCAGCACCTATGTGCCCAAGCGGGCGATTCTTTTCGAGCAGAGCCTCGGCCTGATCCAGGGCAATCAGGTCGTGGGCACCAATGCCGATCTTTGGACCCTGGGCACCAGTGGTACAGCAGCTACCGATCCCGCCGACCGGCACCTGACCATTGACGGCAATTGGTTCTTTGGGCGACTGCAGAACCAGATCAACCCCGTGGGTGGCACCGCAACGGCGCTCAATATCACCAACAATCATTATTGGACGCCCGGATCGAGTGCCAGCCCGATCGACCTCAACTTCGACCCGGCCACGCTGACCAGCTCGGAATCCCACCTGCTGCGCCTGGCCGGCAACCCGAGTGCGCCAACCCTGGTCGAGGGCAACGAGTTTGCCGGATTCACCAACCAGTTCCGCGCGCTGTGGTTGCAGAATCGGCGCAATGTCAGCGTACGCGGCAACACCTTCCAGCCGGAAGCCGGTGCCAGCGAGTTCACCGCCATCACGATCGGCAACCGCATGGTGCAAACCGGCACGCCGCCTGATCCGGTGGCATTTGGCGGGTTGAGCATTGCCGGCAACGATTTCCAGGGCAGCGGCGTGGCCAACAAGGGCAAGGCCGTGCTGTTCGTCAACGACAACGACAAGGGCGGCCTGGCCAGTGGCGACACGCCCTTCGCCGCCACCATTGGTGGCAGCAGTGCGGGTGATGCCAACCAGTTCGATACCAACATCGGCTGGTACATCGCCATTGATGACCGCACGTGCACGGCGACAAACCACAACACTGGCGGTGCCTGCAACGGTACGTCTGCCTATGCGATAGGCGAAGGCATTTCCTACAGCGGCGGCGCGAATCAGGCCAGCGAAAAGCGTCCTTTCACATGGAACATCAGCGCGCCGGGAAACACCTTTGGCGGTGTGCCGATGGCCAACATGGATCAGGCCGCATTCGATGGGATCTGGGCCAAGACCTTCGAACGACACCTGAGCACGTTGGCGCCGACCACTCTGGGACAGGTGGACTATGCATGGGTGCCTGTTGTCACGGTGGGCACCGTCACGTTCTCGCCAACCGCATTCACCTACGACGGCACTCCGCATGTCATCAGTGCCAGCCTGCCGGAAGATCCATCAGCCGTTTGCGTTGTGACGCCTGCCAGCGTGACCAATGCCGGTGACACGCCGGTTTCCGCGGATTGCACCAGCCCGGGCTATCACGTCATCGGCAACGATATCGTGTCGGTGGCCAAGGCCGTCGGTACCGTGCAACTCGCGCAGACCGCGTTCACCTACACCGGCAGTGCGCAAGCGCTTGTTCCATCCATCGTCGAGGAAGCGGGAGCCACCTGCACGGCAACCCCGGCCTCGGTCACTGATGCCGGCACCTACGCGATTGCAATCAATTGCGTGGGAAGCAACTACGATGCGAGTGGATCCGTCAACGTGAGCGTGGCCAAGGCGGTCGGCACCGTAAACTTCGGCACGACCACCTTCACATTCGATGGCAACACGCACGAGACCACTGCGGTAATTGCCGAAGAACCGGCAAATACCGGTGCGTGTGGACTGACCTACGTTCCCGCTGCTCCCTTGCATGCCGGCAGCGCCACCGCGCAGGCCATTTGCGATGGCACCAATTACACCGCCAGCGGCAGCACCAGCGTGACCGTGGATCCGGCGCCATTGGTGCTCGGCTTGACCGGTACCGGCAGCTTTGTGTTCGATGACGCCGATCATCCCGCCGGTATCAGCGTAAGCGGCGAGGTGCCCGGCTTCCCGGCACAGACCACCATCAGCTACAACGGCAGCGCGTCCGCTCCGCATGATGTGGGTGTCTACGCCGTGGTCGGTTCGCTGGATGCGGGCGTCACCGATTACACGGCAAGCAATACCAGCGGTCAGATCGAAATCACTCCGGCATCGGCCACGCTTGCGATCAGCAATCTGGTGCAGGAATTCGATGGCCAACCCAAGCCGGTTTCGGTTGCCAGCAACCCGTCCGGGCTTGCGGTGAATGTGACCTACGATGGCGTGGGCACGCCGCCCAGTGCCATCGGAACCTATGCGGTGATGGCAACGGTTGCCGATCCGAACTACAGCGGCAGCGCCAATGCCGTGCTCGAGATCATCGAAGCGGCAGCGCCGGACCTGGGCGTGACCATTTCAGTTGACCGCCCATTCGCGCAGTACGGTTCCGTCCTGTCCTACACCATCACGGTCAGCAATCTCGGCAATCGCGACGTGGCCAGTGCCAGCGTCAGCGATCTGCTGCCTGCGGAGCTGGATGTAGACACGGCAATCTGGAGTTGCATCGCCAACGGCGGTGCTGTGTGCACCGACAGCGGCAGCGGTGATCTGGCCGACAGCGCGAGCTTCCCGCTGGGCAGCAGTGCCACCTGGTTGCTGGTCGCTTCCATTCGCGACGACGTGCCGATTCCTGGCGAGGTGATCATCAATGCGGCCAGCGTGAGTGCAAGTGGAGATGTCGATGCACTCAACAACCAGGCCGATGCAAACGTGCAGGTGGTCCTGTTCCGTGATGGATTCGATGAGGATGGCGATTCACCCTGAGTTGCGCGCAGTCGCAGCCAGTGCGATTGCTTGATCGGACAAGGTGCTTCGGTTGGTCGATTCGGTACTTCAGTTTCAGAAAGTGGATGGGAGGCTATGGTCATGGCAACAAAAATTGGAAAGTTCCGCACGATGCGGAGCGCGGTGTTCACCGGCATGCTGGCGTTGGGGCTCGGTGGCTTCCTGTCGATGTCATCGGCAGTTGCAGCGCTGGCCAAGCCTTCCGTTGCAGCGGACCTGACGGCACGCGTGGATACTGGACCGTTTGCCTCGGTGCGCAGCGGAGTGCTCATTGCACCTGTGGCCAAGGTCGGCATTGGCGTGGCCAGTGTCACCGGTGATGCTGCCGCTTGGTTGCTAACCGAGCAATTGCCCAATGGTGCATTCCCGTGGACACCGGGCGAAGTCACTGCTTACCGCAACACCCAGGGCGCCACGGCGCTGGGCCTGCTGCGCACGTACGAACGCAACCACGATCCGGCGCTGCTGCAAGCCGCCGTTGCCAATGGTGACTGCCAATTGGCCAATTGTCTGACCGGTTTCGACTGGGGCGACGGCCATCACCGTTTCGCCACCCACGATCCCTTGTTCCTGACCGAGCTGTCCGCGCAGAGTGGCAATCCGGCCTACGCCAATTTCGTCAATGCCGAGTTCTGGGATCGTCTGCAGAACGGCATCTACGGTGCCGCCGCCGACCAGGATCTGGCCGACTTCATTGCCGCGGATTTCGCCGCGCGCGCAAGCATTCCCGAACTGGTGGCCTGGGATCTCTCCAAGCTCGCCATTGCGGCGTATGAAGCGGGTCGCGCCAGCGAAACCACGGCACTGATGGTGGCCATCGAACAAAGCCTGGAAATGGGCGGCCCTGGCTCCGGCCACACGACGTATGACCTCGTTGCACTTTCCGGTGCCATCTGGGCTTCGGCCATCACCGGCGTGGACCTGGATCCAACCGCAGGTGGATGGGCAGGCGCCAATTCCACTGCCGATCTGGCGGCCATTCTGGCTGGATTGCAGGTCAGCGGTGGTGCCGACGATGGTGCGTTTTCCGACACCAGCGATGCCATTCCAGGTCCCGGCAGCGACGGTCCGAATTCGCAGGCTACCGCTTACGCCATGCTGGCGCTGGCGGCATTCGACGCAACGACTTATGCCGGCAATATCAATGCAGGCTTTGCCTACCTGAGCGGTTTGCAGCAGGGCAGTGGCCAAATCCTGGTCAAGACCGGTGCGCCGACCAACGCGGACGGCGGTGTTGAGGTCGGCGGCGAAGTGGTCGAAGCCTTCGCCGTGGTCAACTTTGCGCCGGATCGCTATGTGGCAACCACCGGCAGTGACAGCGCCAACGATTGCAGCAATTCCGCTGCACCCTGTCTGACCATCGCGCATGCCATTGTCGTGGCGGACCCCTACGACAATGTGCACATCGCCGCGGGCAGCTATGCGGAAAACCTTGTCGTCAACAAGCCTTTGCGCTTCATCGGTGCCGGGCAGGGCGCAACCATTCTTGTGCCAACGCTATACAACCCCGATTGCTCGGCGGGCGGCGGCAGCGGTTCCATGTGCGACGGTGGCTTGATCGTGGCCAGCGTGGTCATGCTGGTGCAGGCCAATGATGTCGAAGTCAGCAATCTCACCGTCGACGGAATCAACCCCCTGATTTCCGCCAACATCGCCGCACGCAACGGCATCATGACCGACTACCGCACCGGCGTCGGCTACACCGGTTTCCACGTGCACGACACGACCGTACAGAATATCTACCTGCGTGCGTTGTACGCGCCAACCAGTGGTGGGGTATCCGAGTTCCGCAACAACACGGTGAGCAATGTCGATTCCGACCCGGCTTCGATAGGCATCTTCATCCGCACCGGTAGCGGCGTGATCGATGGCAATACCGTCTCGGGCGCCAGCGATGCAATTGCCGCCAACTTCTCCTCCGGCACCAGCTTCACCAACAACACCGTCACCGACTCGGGTAGTGGCATCCACTCGGACAACAACAACGAGGTGGGCAGTGGCAGCGACCTGATTGCCGGCAACACGGTGGACTGTGGTCGCATCGACAGCTACGGCATCTGGACCTTCGTGCCCTTCCAGGACATCACCCTGCGCGACAACACCGTGAGCCAATGCGCGGTGGGCCTGGGTGCGTTTGGTGGGCGCACCGACGGTGGTGCCGTGCGCAGCAGCATTTTCCTGCGCAACGATGTGGATGGCGCGGGTGCAACGGTTTCCGCTGGCAACAGCAGCGGTGCATGGTTCAGCACCACAACCTTCTACTACGGTGAGTACGACAACGCCGTGGTGATGACCGCCAACACCATCCGCAATTTCGATCATGGAATCGACACCGAGCGCACTGGTGGCCGCGCACTCGATACCACGGCAAGCTTCAACCGCATCGTCGGCAACGACAGCGGCCTGGTTGACGGCGCGGGTGGCGGCACCAGCGCATTTGCCAACAACTGGTGGGGCTGCAACGGTGGCCCTGGCACGGCAGGTTGCGACAGCGTCACTGGAGCGGCGGGCTTCTCGCCCTGGCTGGTGCTGAAGGCCAGCGCGACTCCTTCGACGATCAATCCGGGTGATCCCTCACTCATCGGCGTTGACCTGCGCTACAACTCGGCCAATGCCCTGGTCGGTACTGCATTCCCGGACTTCACTGCCGTGGCATTGAGCGCCACTCGTGGCAGCCTGCCGTCGCCCATCAGCACCCTGGGAGCGCAGGGTGCATCCTCGCTGACCGGACTGGCTTCCGGCTATTCGACGGTACGCGCCCAACTCGACAATGCCATCGTCAAGCTGATCGTTTCGGTCAATCCGCTGGCAACGACGGCCACGGTCAATGACGATCTGACCGGCACGCATCCGTCGCCATTGGCAACCTGTCCGACACCGGACTTCATCACCATCCAGGACGCCATCGACACCATGCCTGTGGGCAGCACCATTCTGGTCTGCTCGGGCGACTACACGGAAAACGTGGTGGTCAACAAGGCCGGTACCCAGCTTTTGGGTGCGCACGCGGGAACTCCCGGCAACGCCGGCAGCCGCGGCAGCAACGAGTCGGTGCTGCACCAGGTGGGCACAGGACCGGACCCGACCCTCAACGTGCCGCTCAGCATCAATGCCGGAACCGTCGTCATCGATGGTTTCGAGATCAACGGTGTGAACGGTCGGCGCATGGTGCAGTCCACCTCGGGCAGCGCGCGCAACGACATCGATTTCTTCAACAACCGCCTGCTCAACTACGTGTCCAGCCACAGCACCGGTGTCGGCATGAATATCGGCGGCACCAGCAATTTCGAGATTGCCGGCAACCTGTTGCAGGATTTCGCCAACGGTTCCGGTGGCAGCCAATGGGCCATGGGCATCCGCCTCGACAGTGCCACTGACGCCCATGTGCACGACAACGTGCTTCGCCACATCCAGAGCGTCAACATCCAGCTCAGCCAGAACAATGGATCGCTGATCGAGAACAACGACATCGATGCGGTTACCGTGTTCGGCACCGGCAATGCCGGCATCCAGTTGGCGACCAGTACCGATGTGCTGGTGCGTGGCAACACCATCGCGCGCATGGATTCCGGCCTGCTGGTCACCCCAGGCAATGCCACCAGTGTCAGTATGGTGTGCAACACGATCACCGCAAGCACGCGCGGTCTGTTCGTGATGGGATCACCTTGGTCCGGCTCACACACCATGGGCCCGATCTTCCACAACAGTATCCAGGCGACCACGCTGGTGCAGACCAACTGGGCGGCCGGTGAACTGCTGGTTGGATCGAATTGGTATGGTGGTGCAAGTGCAAGTCACCCGCTTGCCCTGATCGCCGATCCGTTGCCTGCCAATCCAATCGGGAGCGCGTTGTGCGGCGACAACACACCAACAGGAATTGTTGCCTATTCCGGCAGCGGACAGAACTCGACCATCAACAGCGCCTTTGCCCAAGCACTGGTTGCGCGCGTGGTGGATGGACTCGGTGGCGCGGTTCCCGGCCAGCCCATCAATTTGACGCCTCCCGCAAGTGGTGCCAGCGCATTCCTGGGAACTGCCAGCGGCAGCAGCAACTACAACGGCACCCTGAGCAGTTCGGCGACCGCCAATGGCATTGCCGGCAGTTACACGGTCAGCGCCGCCAGCGGAGCCTTGAGCCCGGACGCGGTATTCAACCTGGCCAACGACCTGATTGCAGGCACCGTGGTGTTCGACAATTTGAGTCTCGTCTACACCGGTGCAGCGCAAACCCTGACCGCGCACATTGCGGAAGATCCCACCGGCGTGTGCGTACTGACACCGGCCACGGTGACCAATGCCGGCAGCTATCCGGTATCGGCCACCTGCACGGGTGACACCCACAGCGCGAGCGGCAATGCCACGGCAGTTGTGTCCAAGGCGACCGGTACGGTGGCCTGGGGCCAGCTCAGCTTCGTCTACAACGCCTCCACCCATGCGGTCAGCGCAAATATTGCTGAAGAACCGGCAACCACTTGCACGGTGAGTGGAACCGTTGGCCCGAATGTCGGCAACTATCCGGTCAGCGCCACCTGTACGGGCACCAATTTCGATGCCAGCGGCAGCAACAGCGCGAGTGTGACGCCGGCTGCGGCCACGCTGAGCCTGTCGCATCTCGTGCAGGCCTATGACGGCTCGCCGAAGTCCGCTCTGGTGGAAACCACGCCGAATGGACTGGCGGTCAGCGTGACCTACGATGGCAGTGCATCGCCGCCCATCGCTGTCGGCAGTTACGCACTGGTTGCCACGATTGCCGATCCGAACTACTCGGGTTCGGCCAACGCCACCTTTGAAATCGTCAACGGAACCGGCGATATCGCGCTGGTGCTGAATGGCCCGGTCGATCCGATCCATGTTGGCGATACCGCCCAGTACGCGGCAACGATGATTGCCAATCCCGATCTGCACCAGGGCGAGACGTTTGGTTACAAGGTCACCCTGAGCAAGTCCGGCGGCAACCATCCGCTGGCACTCGGCGATCTGGCCACCATGGAAATCTTCTACCAGGGCAACTGGGTGGATGCGCAATCGGTGTTCGGCTCTATCCCGTTCACCTTCGATGGCCCGAACCTGGTTTACCAGTTCCCGGATGGCATTCCGGGCTATCCGGCTGGATTCCCCATTCTCGATCCAAGCTGGACCTGGAACGTGCGCTTCAGCTTTGCTGACACGGGCGTCTACACGACCAGCGCGGAACTGGTGGATGGCGTGACCAAGGTCGCCATTGCCCCGCCGGTGACGGCCTCGATTGCCACCGTGGTGATCGATGCGGTTCCGCCGACCGACATCCAGATTGTGCTGGCTGGTCCGGCCGAATCGGTGACCGTCGGCACACCGACCGAGTACGTCGGCACCATGCTGGCCGATCCGTCGCTGCATACGGGTGAAAACTTCTTCGTCAAGGTCAATATCGCCAAGGTTGGCGGTACGCATCCGCTCGACATCAGCGATCTGTCGGCGATGGAGATCTACTACGGCGGAAGCTGGCAACCACTGCCGCCGGGTGATCTCAGCGAGGTCGGTGGTGAGCTGGTTTACCTGTTCCCGCAATCGCAGTTGCCGGGCGGTTTCCCGATCGAGGATGCGGAGTGGAGCTGGAATTTCCGCTTTACCTATGCCGATACCGGAACCTACACCGCAACCGCACGCGTGATCCTCGCTGCCGATGCCGGCGATCCGACTCCGTTCGCCTTCGACACCGCGGCGATCTCGACCACGGTGGTCGATGCACCGGTGGTTATTCCGGACATGAGCCTGCTCCTGCTCGGACCCGTCGATGACGTGGCGGTGGGCGAGGGCGCGGAATACACCGGAACCTTGCTGGCCGATCCGGCCGACTTCACCGGTCGTACCTTCTGGGTGCGTGTGCGCCTTTCGAAGAATGGCGGTGCCGATCCGATGACGCTTGCTGATCTTGCAAAGATGGAGTTGTACCAGGCCGGGGCCTGGGTCGATGCCACTGCGCTGTTGCAACCGGAGTTCGTGCAGGACGGCAACGATCTGCTCTATCTGTTCCCGCGGCCGAATGCGGCATTCCCGATCAGCTCGCCGTCCTGGAGCTGGCGCTTCCGCTTCACCTACGCCAGCGAAGGCGTCTACAGCGCGGATGCCGACATGGTCGATGCCGCCGAAGTGGATCCCTATACCGCGGCAAGCCTGGCGAACGCCAATGTCTCGACCCATGTCGTAACCGGAGCGGCCAGTTTCGGCTTCGATCCGGGCTCGCTTTTGGCGACATACGACGGCAACCCGCATGGTGTGGCCATCGGCACCACACCTGCCGGTCTGGATTGGACCGTGGTGTACACCGACACCGGCAGCAATGTGGTGGCGACCTGTACCTCCAGCAGTCCAGCCCCGTGTGGACCGGTCAATGCCGGCAGCTACACGGCCAGTGCCAGCATTGATGCCGGCCAGGGCTTTGCAGGCTCGGGCTCGGCAACCCTGGTGATCGAACGTGCCGTCGGCACCGTGCAGTTCGGCAGCACCAGCTTCGTGTTTGACGGCACCGCCTTCTCGACCACGGCGGTGCTCGGCGAGGAGCCTGGAAATGCGAGTGCCTGCGTGCTCAGCTTCAGCGGCGATTATCCGCGCACCAACGCCGGCAGCACCCTGGTCAGTGCCGATTGCACGGGCAACAACCACGAAGCCAGCGCCAGCATCAACCTCGTGGTTGCCCCGAAGCCGGTCACGATCAGCTTGTCAGGGCTTGGCACGTTTGCCTATGACGGCAATGCACATGCGGCCACTGCCAGTGTCAGCGGCGAGGTGAGTGGATTCCCGGCTGCGGTCGTGATCAGCTACAACGGCGGCGCAACCTTGCCGACGGCCGTTGGCAACTACAACGTGCTGGCGGTACTGGACAACAGCGCCACCAACTACAGCGCGGGCCCGGCCAACGGCACCATCACCATCGTTCCCGGTGCGCCGAGCATCCTGCTGGCCAATGGCGGTACCAGCTTCAGCGGAACCGCCGGGCAGTCGCTGACCGGTCCGTTGCCTTCCGTGCTGGTCACGGATCTGGGTGGCAACCCGGTAGCTGGCGTCACCGTCACCTTCACGGCCGGCTCGGCCAGTGGATCCTTGAGCGGCGCGGTGCAGGTCACCAATGCCAGCGGCATCGCCACCCTGGGCGGTTGGATCCTGGATGCCACGCCAGGAACCGACACGGTCGGTGCGAGTGTGGTCGGTATCGCCACGCCCGTGGACTTCATCGCAACCAGCACGGCGGCCAGCGGCGGGCTCAGCGTGACCATCACGGATGGCCGCACGTTCGTCCAGTTCGACCAGGTGTTGGGCTACACCATGACCGTCGGCAACAGCAGCAGCTCGAACCTGGCGGGTGTCACCGTCAGCAATACCCTGCCTGCCGAGCTGGACGCGCCCACTGCGGCGTGGACCTGCATTCCCGTCAATGGCGCTACCTGTACCAACAGCGGAACCGGCGGTGTGAATGACACCGTCAATCTGCCGCCGGGCAGCAG
>SHNG01000173.1 GCA_004295005.1 Gammaproteobacteria bacterium | reverse complement strand
CCAAAACGATCCGCGCCAACCTTCGTCAACGCCGCCGTCAGCGTCGTCTTGCCGTGGTCAACGTGACCAATCGTGCCTACGTTTACGTGCGGCTTCTTGCGCTCGAACTTCTCTTTGGACATGGCTGACTATCTCGCTGACGAATTGATCGGTGAAAACAGCTTTTGCTGAAACGTGCAGCCATGGATGGCTGCTTTTTTTAATCTTCATCTGCGTTCATGGATGAACGCAAAAATTAATGGTGCTCACGAATGGAATCGAACCATCGACCTCTTCCTTACCAAGGAAGTGCTCTACCGACTGAGCTACGTGAGCCTGTATTTCTGCCGTCTTCCATGACGGCGAAGACCAAGAGCGGCATCCTGCCGGACTCTTCACAAAAACACGTACTGACATCTATTTCATTGGAGCGGGAGAAGGGAATCGAACCCTCGTAATCAGTTTGGAAAACTGATGTTCTACCATTGAACTACTCCCGCTTTTCTTACGGGAATCGGGAATCGGGAATTGCGAAAGCACTGCTTCTGACTATTCCCTACTCTCGACTCTCTGCATTTCATGGTGGAGGGAGGTGGATGACTCCGGGCGTCCTGCCCTCCGCCCCTCCGGGGCCGGCCTTTCGGCCGTTCAAATTCGCTCCCGGCGAATTTGTCGAACCTTCACTTCATTTTCGGTGGTTCTGAACCACCTCCCATGAAATTTTCCGCGTCTTCAAACCTGGTGGAGGGAGGTGGATTCGAACCACCGAAGGCGTGAGCCAGCAGATTTACAGTCTGCCCCCGTTGGCCGCTTGGGTATCCCTCCAGAAACTTTTTCACTCCTTTTTTATTCTCCACCAACAGCGCCGCTTCACGTCGCCAGGGAGGTGGATGACTCCGGGCGTCCGACAACTGCTCCTGCGTTGTTCTACCTCCGGCATCCATGCCGTCGCCTGCCCTTCGCCCCTTCGGGGCCAGCCTGCCGGCTGTTCAAATTCGCTCCAGGCGAATTTGTCGAACCCGAAGGCTAAGCTGAGCAGATCTACAGCCTGCCCTGTTGGCCGCTTGGGTATCCCTCCGAAATTTTTCCTGTCCGTTGTGCCTGTTCGTCACATCTGCCAGCGCCGCTTCGCGCCGCCAGGAGAACGTGCTACTGCCTGTCCGGAACGGGAATGCGCCGACAGTTCTTCTCCAACTGGCACCAGCCAAGCCGGGGAAGCAGAAGTCGCATCCAGAAACGGAGCCGCGCATTTTCACGGATGCGGGCGAGGGGTGTCAACAGCAATCCTTGTGCCAAATCACCTGAAACAGCGAGTTCAGGGCGACTGCAGCCGTTCCCAAGCCCGCAATGTTCAGCTTCCGCGAACCAGAGACAACCGTGCCGGGCGCAATGCGGCAGCCTCCTGGTCGATTCGCTTGCCGACTTCCATGACCTTGAGGGCATATCGGGCCAGCGACTTGTCTTCTTCGCTGGCCGGCATCCACTCGGGAACTGGCGTGGGCTTGCCATCCGGGGCATCCAGGGCAACAAAAGTCATGACGCAATGTGTTGCCAATCGCTCTTCGGTGGAACGCAAGTCCCGCGCGGTCACGTCCACCATGAAATGCATGCTTGAAGTGCCGGTATGGACGAGCTTGCAGTTCACCCTGACCAGGTCCCCGATCAGGATCGGCGCCACGAACTCGATTCCGCCCATCGCAACCGTTACGCAGTACTTGCAGCTCCAGGCAACCGCGCTGGCATAACCGGCCTGGTCGATCCAGCGCAGGACGGCTCCACCATGCATCTTGCCCCCGAAATTGACGTCCGTCGGCTGGGCCAGGAACTGGAACTGGAGTTCACGTTGCTGTCCGGGCATGGCCGACCTCCTCATTCAGACGTTGAATCGGAAATGCAGCACGTCACCTTCCTTGACCACGTATTCCTTGCCTTCCAGACGCAGGCGGCCGGCTTCCTTGGCCCCCGCCTCACCACCATACTTGATGAAGTCCGCATAGGCGATGGTTTCCGCGCGGATGAAGCCGCGCTCGAAATCGGTATGGATGACGGCCGCGGCCTGTGGCGCGGTGGCGCCGACCTTTACCTGCCAGGCTCGCACTTCCTTGACCCCGGCGGTGAAGTAGGTCTGCAACCCGAGCAAACGGTAACCAGCCCGGATGACCCGGTTCAAGCCAGGTTCCTCGAATCCCATATCGGCCAGGAAGGCGTCCCGGTCTGCATCATCCAGTTGCGACAGCTCCTCCTCGATGGCCGCGCACACCGGCACCAGTTCCGCGCCTTCGGCCTGCGCCCTTGCGCGGACGGCATCGAGCAAGGGGTTGCCCTGAAATCCATTCTCCAGAACATTGGCTATGTACATCAATGGCTTGAGCGTGAGCAGGAAAAGATCGCGCACCAGCTCGAGCTCATCCTTGTCGAGCCCCAGCGCACGCGCGGGCTTGCCTTCATTGAGTCCCGCAGCCAGCTTCTGCAGCACAGGGCGCTTCGCCAGCGCCTCCTTGTCATTGGCCTTGGCGGCTCGCTCAACCCGGTTCAGGGCCTTTTCCACGGACTCCAGGTCCGCCAGGGCGAGTTCGGTGTCGATGGTTTCGATGTCGGAGATCGGATCCACCCGATTGGCCACATGCACGATGTCGGCGTGCTCGAAACAGCGCACCACGTGGGCAATCGCATCCACCTCGCGGATATGGGCCAGAAACTTGTTGCCCAGGCCTTCGCCTTTTGACGCCCCCGCCACCAGCCCTGCGATGTCGACGAACTCCATCGAGGTGGGAATGACCTTCTGCGGCTTGACGATGGCGGCCAACTCGCCCAGACGGGGATCCGGCACCGGCACCACCCCAACATTGGGGTCTATCGTGCAGAACGGAAAATTGGCGGCAGCGATCCCCGCTTTGGTCAACGCGTTGAAAAGCGTCGACTTGCCGACATTGGGCAAACCGACGATGCCACATTTGATGCCCATGGTTGCGATCCGGGATTCGAAATTCGGGATTCGGGATTCGCAAGAACAGCCTTCAGCCGCTTTTGCCAATCCCGAATCCCCAATCCCTAATCCCTGCCCGTATGCAACCGCTTCATGGCCTCGCTGAAATCACCGGCAATCGCCAGTGGCAGCACATCCAGGGCTGCATGGATACTGTCCAACATGGCGTTCTCGTCGGCATGGCCAGGCTTGCCAAGCACCCATGAGGTCACACGATCCTTGTGCCCTGGATGGCCAATGCCGATGCGCAAGCGATGGAATTTTCCATGCCCGAGATGGGCGAAGATGTCGCGCAGACCATTCTGCCCGCCATGTCCACCGTCAAACTTGAGTCGCGCCACGCCCGGCGGCAAGTCGAGGTCATCATGGACAACCAGCAATTCCTCGGGCTCGATCTTGAAGTAGCGCAACGCGGAAGTGACCGCCAGACCGCTCTTGTTCATGAACGTGGTCGGCTTGAGCAATTGCAATGCATCCCCACCGATCACGACCTTGGCCGATTCCGAATGCAGCCTGGAATCAATGCCAAAGCGCGCCTGCTCGCGCAACGCCAGCGCGTCGACAAACCAGAAACCGGCATTGTGCCGGATCCTGAGATGCTCGGCCCCGGGGTTGCCGAGGCCGACGATCATGCGCAAACGGCTCATTGAAGGACCACCTGCCGCCTGCTCGAGGAGATCAGGACATGCGACAAACTACTTGTCGCCCTCACCTTCCTTCTTCTCGGCGCCTTCCGCACCTTCAACCGGTGCCGCATCGACTTCCTCGCGACCCAGCTTGGCGATGACCACGGCGATATCGTGTTCCTTGCCCAGCTTGAGCTCGGGAATCGCGGTGCCTGCCGGCAGCTTGAGTGCGGAAAGGTGAATGATGTCGTCGACCTTCAGGTCGCCAACGTCGACTTCGATGAACTCGGGCAGGTCCTTCGGCAGGCAGGAGATTTCGACTTCCGTGATCTCGTGCATGATGATGCAACCGGCCGTCTTGTTGGCCGGCGAGGTTTCCTGATTGATGAAATGCAGCGGCACGCGAACGCGGATTTCCTCATTCTCGTTGATGCGCAGGAAATCCAGGTGCAGGATCTGCTGCTTGAACGGATGGCGCTGCATGTCACGCAGGAGCACTTTCTGCACGTCGCCATTCAGGTTCAGGTCGAGAATCGACGAATAGAACCACTCGGTCTGCGATGCCAGCAGGACATCCTTGTGCGAAATCTGGATGCTCACCGGGGCGAGTTTGCCACCGCCGTAAACGATTGCCGGTACGTTGCCCGCACGACGCAGGCGGCGGCTCGCACCCTTCCCCTCGTCCTTGCGCAGCGCGACCGAAATTTCATGTGTCTTTGCCATTTCTGTTCGCCTTCACTTTGATGATCCGCCTCGCGGCGGTTTGAAAACTCCCCCGCGACCAGGGGAGTTGTTTTGCCACGGAGATTCGAGATCGGAGATCAGGGAAAACCGTTGTTGCCCTGATCTCCGATCTCACGCCTCAATCCACATACAACGAACTGACCGATTCACCGAATGCAATCCGGCGAATCGTTTCCGCCAGCAATTCGGCAACCGAAAGCTGGCGAATGCGCTTGCAAGCCTGTGCAGCGGCGGACAGCGGAATCGAATCGGTCACCACCAGCTCATCCAGCTGCGAGCCTTCCAGGTTCGAAATCGCCGGACCCGACAACACCGCATGCGTACAGTAGGCAACCACCTTGCGCGCTCCATTGCGCTTCAAGGCCGCTGCCGCCGCACACAAGGTACCGGCGGTATCGACGATGTCATCGACCAGCACGCAAACCTTGTCCTTTACCTCACCGATGATGTTCATCACCGTTGCTTCGTTGGGCCGCGGCCGGCGCTTGTCGATGATGGCCAGGTCGGCATCATCAAGGCGCTTGGCAATTGCCCTCGCACGAACCACGCCGCCAACGTCCGGACTGACCACGATCAGGTCGTCGCGCGCGTAGTAGCGCCAGATGTCCGCCAGCAACACCGGCGACGCGTACACGTTGTCCAGCGGAATATCGAAAAATCCCTGGATCTGATCGGCGTGCAGGTCGACCGTCAACACCCGGTCGGTACCCACCGCGCTGATCATCTTCGCCGCAACCTTGGCCGTAATCGCCACTCGCGCCGAACGCGGGCGGCGATCCTGCCTTGCATACCCGAAGTACGGAAGCACCGCCGTCACGCTGGCAGCCGAGGCGCGCTTGAGCGCGTCCACCAGTACCAGCAACTCCATGAAATTGTCCGCGGTCGGCGCCGAAGTCGGCTGCACGACGAACACTTCCTGGCGCCTCACGTTTTCCTCGATCTCGATCTGCACCTCGCCATCACTGAAGCGTCCGACCTGGGCCTTGCCCATGGGCACGCCAAGCTCGCCGCAAATCGCCTGCGCCAGCGGGCGATTGGCATTGCCGCTGAACACCAGGATGCCTGTCGAATTCGCCGAGGTATTCACCGCAGTGCTCCGTTCAGCAATCAAGAGAACAAATCTCGCCGAAACTATTGATCTCGACTCAAACTTCAGTAGCTCGTCGTCCCCGCGAAGGCGGGGACCCAGCGCCTTCGTAGTTCAAGTCGCTGCACTCCCGCCTTCGCGGGAATGACGGTTTGTTTCATGCAACTTGGCTGGGGCGGCAGGATTCGAACCTGCGTATGCCAGGATCAAAACCTGGTGCCTTACCGCTTGGCGACGCCCCAACAGTGCACAGAAATTTCTGTCCTGATCCGCTCCTGACCGGCCCAACCGTTCAGGATTCTTGCCGAACATGATCCTTCAAAGAATTCAGCAAGGGTGAAACATTCACACCGCGAGCACACCAGGCCCGCATTCCGTCCGGACAGGCGGCCAACAGCGTTGCTGACGGGGGCGTCTGGACAACTGCAAAGACCACGCTTCCGGTACCGGTCAAACGCGGTTTTCCAAACTGTGCGAGCCAATCCATTGCCCGCGCCACAGCCGGGTATCGCGCTCGCACGATGGGCTCGAACGCATTCCCTGTTGCAGACCCGGAAAGCAAGCCCGTAATTGTCAATGGTGGGCTATCCCGTGTCAATTCTGGAGCCTGGAACAAGGCGCCCGTGGAAATGCTGGTCGCGGGGTCCAGCATGAGGAAAACACGCTCCGGCAAATCCAGCGGCGTGAGCCGCTCACCCACGCCTTCGGCAAAGGCGGAACGTCCCTGTACGAACACCGGCACATCCGCGCCCAGCTCCAGCCCCAGCCCAGCCAGTTGCGCCGTCGAAAAGCCACAACGCCATAGCTGGTTGAGTGCTACCAGCACACTGGCTGCATTTGAGCTTCCTCCGCCCATGCCGCCCCCCAGGGGAATACGTTTTTCGATGCGGATTTCGGCTCCCAGCCTGACGTTTGCGCGCAGTTGCAACAGCCGCGCAGCGCGAATGGCCAGATCATCAACCGCCTCGATGCCTGAATTCTCCCCAAGACGGCAAACTTCGCCATCTTCGCGGGTGCGGATGTGGATGCTGTCTCCCCAATCGAGCAGTTGGAAGGCCGTCTGCAACTCGTGGTAGCCGTCGTCGCGTCGACCGACGATATGCAGGAACAGGTTCAATTTGGCCGGCGCGGGCCAATGGCTCCAGCCCTCCGCGGGACTGCCAGGGCTCAAGGAAGCCGCCACTGCTGGACGATCAGGCGCACCGTGTAACGGCCATTGCTGGCAAATATCCGCCGCGGCATGTGCGGACCCTGATCGGTCAGGTAATCGCGGAACTCGACAAGCCAGCCATGCTGGCGAATTTCCGCAGGCAGGCCATCCTCGCGAAATCGGATCACGGACTTGCCCGGTGCGCGCAGGCCACGCACCCACCAAGCCAGGTCAGCCACCGGCACCTTCCAGCCAAGTTCACGCTGAAGCAGGCTGGCGGCATCGCTCGCTTGGCTCGGCTGCTCATGCAAGCCGCTCAAGCTGGCCCCCGATTCGTCCCCGGCAAGGATCCAGGTCTTGCCGCTGACCGGGGCATTGACCGAAATACGGTAGCAATCGCCTTGCTGCTGCCAATCCAGTGAACCACTGCCGGAATCGCCCGGCGCCGATACGGCAATGCGACCCTGCAGAGACCATTCGGGCTGCGCAGCCAGTTGCTGCTCGCGCCGCTCCTGATCGCCGGATCCTTGTGCGTCGGGCCGGGTTCGCGGTGCCGAACAGGCCGCAAGCAGCACGGCCAAGGCAAACACGAGCAGATTTTTCATGAGGTCAGGCGCTTGATGGTTTCGGCCAGGACCTTGTCATCGGCATCCTTTTCCTTGCCCTGCTCCCAGATCCGTCGCGCTTCGGCCTTGTCTCCACGCGCCCACAGCGCCTCGCCCAGATGCGCGGCCACCTCTCCGTCAGGCTGCTTGGCGAAAGCTTGCCGGAGCAGCTTGATTGCCGTATCCAGATTGCCGAGCCGGAACTGCACCCAGCCGTGACTGTCGAGAATGGCCGGCTCGTCCGGCTTGATCTTCAGGGCCCGTTCGATCAGCTCGTTGGCCTCACTCAGGCGATCGGTGCGATCAGCCAGGGTATAGCCCAATGCATTGAGCGCATCGGCGCTGTCCGGATCGGCGGCAATGATGGTGCGCAAGTCGCGCTCGCCGGCGGCCAGATCCTCGTGCTCGATGGCCAGCATGGCGCGCGCATACAACAATTGCGTTTCGCTGGGGAACTGGTCGATTCCGCGCGAATACACCGCCATGGCCTGCTCCGACTTGCCCTTGCGCACGAGCATTTCGGCTTCCAGCAGGATCAGTTGCACGGCGCTTGCCGAATCAACGCCAACGCCGAGGCGCAGCTCGTTGAGACGCGCCGTGGCCGCGGCGGCATCACCCTGCTTGTCCAGCAGCACCACCCGGCGGATTCCCGCTTCCAGCCAGTTGTCATCGTCATCCGGCACCTGCGCATACCACTCCAGGGCTTGCGCGTCCTTGTCGATCAACTCGGCCACCTGACCCAGCAGGTAATAGCGCTTGCCGCTGCGCAGGCTGGCATCGGCCTGGATGTCCCGATAAAGATCCAATTGCACTTTGCGGTTTGCCGCTCGCGCTGCGTAGGCCGCCCGTGCGCCATAGATCACGTCGTTTTGCGGACCCTTGGCCAGCACCCGGGCCGCACCGGCAAAATCCTGCTCGGCGGCCAACATGGCCGCATATCCCGAGCGCAGTTGCAGGCTTTCCGGATCACGTTTCAGGGCATCGGCATACTGACGACGGGCGGTGTCCTTGTCGCCCTGATCCAGCGCCAGCTTGGCACTCCAGGCCAGAGCGTCGGCAGACTTGAAGCGGGCAACGGCATCGCCGGCCAAGCGACTGGCCAAGGCCTTGTCGCCCAGCTTGAAGGCGAGTTGACTCATGGCAACCCATTCCTGATCGCCCGCTCCCAGTTTCTCGGGAACCGCCAGCCGACGCAGCAGGGCCAGGGCCTTTTGCGAATCATCCGCGCCAATCAGTACTTGCCCAACAGGACGCCAGGGATTCTCGATCTTGCGCTGGAACAACTGATCAAGGGCAACAAAAGCCTGCTCGATCTGCCCCTCGGCCAAGGCAATGGCGGCGTGGGCCTGGGCAACTCCAATGGCATCGGGTGCGAGCGTTTGCCAGCGTGCGAGCGACTTTCGCGCCAGGGTCCATTGCTTGATCGCGATGGACAATCGCGTGGCCTGCTCGGCCACTTCGGGGTCACTGGACCCTTCGGCCGCATCCGCATAGCCGACCGCCGCCGTCTGCATGTCGTTCCGCTGCAGCGCCATTTCCGCGGCAATCAGCTTCAGCAGTTGATCGTCATCGCGGGAAACCGGCTGCACGCTCTGCGCCACGACCGACACCACCTTTCGGGGTGTCGTGCTGGTTGCACAAGCACCGAGCAAACCGACCAGCAGAAACATCAGGCAAAGACGCATGCACACGCAATTGCGTCGGGCGTGGCGAAGGGGTGACTTGGTTTGCACGCAAATCCTCGATTGGCTCTGGCTTGCTTGAACTTGCGGGTATCGACCCGCACAATCCGCTGCGCCTGAAGAACGCTGACAGTTCGGAAATTGTCGGGTCAGCAGCGCAGGTTTCCTTGGACTTCCCAGGATACGGTTTTGTTCAAGGGCAAGCTTAGCCGATTGTCGCACCCATGGCCCTGATCGCACTCGGACTCAATCATCTTTGCGCCCCTGTCGCCCTGCGCGAACGGGCGGCATTCAGCACGGAAGACACGGCTGGTGCCCTGGGTGATCTTGTGGCCCAGCCAGGCGTGCGCGAGGCGGTGATCCTGTCCACCTGCAATCGTACCGAACTCTATTGCAACGTCGATTCCGGCGCGGAGTCCTCGCCGTTCGAATGGTTGCATCGCCACCAGCAACTGCACGGCGCCAATATCGACGAGTTTCTCTACCGCCACACCGAAGCCGATGCGGTGCGCCACCTGTTCCGCGTCGCCACCGGGCTTGAGTCGATGGTCCTCGGCGAGCCGCAGATTCTGGGCCAGGTCAAGGGTGCCTACAACATGGCCCGCGAAGCACGCACGCTCGATGCGCCGCTGGAACGCCTTTTCCAGAACACCTTTTCGGTAGCCAAACGGGTTCGTTCCGATACCAGCATCGGCACCAATCCGGTCTCGGTCGCATTCACCGCCGTGCGCCTGGCCGAGCGGGTTTTCACCGACCTCGCCAATGCCTGCGTGCTGCTGGTCGGCGCAGGTGAAACCATCGAGCTTGCCGCACGTCACCTGACCGCGGCCAATGTGCGGCGCCTGATTGTCGCCAACCGTACCCTCGACAACGCGCAGGCCCTGGCTGGCCGGTTTGGTGGATACGCCATTGCCCTGTCCGACCTGGAACGGCATCTGGCCGAAGCGGACATCGTCATCTCCTCCACCGCCGCGCGCGAACCGGTGATTGGCCGTGAGATGGTGGCGCGTGCCATTGCCGCGCGTCGTTCGCGACCCATGTTCCTGGTCGACCTTGCCGTGCCCCGCGACATTGAAACCGGAGTGGCCAAGCTGCCCAACGTTTTCCTCTACAGCATCGACGACTTGCGCGAAGTGATCGATGAAAACCTGCGCTCGCGCCAACAGGCGGCAGTCGAAGCGGAAGCGATGATCGAGCTTTCGGTCGAGCACTTCATGACCTGGTGGCGGGCGCTGGAACTCAACAATCCCATCGCCAGCATTCGCCGCAATGCCGAGGCAAGCCGCGACGAAACCCTGGCCAAGGCACGCAACCTGCTGGCCCGCGGCAGGAGTGCGGACCAGGCTCTGGAATTCCTTGCCCATACCCTCACCAACAAACTGGTGCACGCACCCAGCGCCAATCTGCGCGCCGCCGCCCTGCGTGGGGACAGCGATCTGTTGCAGGCAGCCGAAAGACTGTTCGACGCGCCGTCGCGGGAAACCGAAAACCGATAGCGAGGCGCGGCAGCACCTTCAGTGGAACCGCAGACATTGTGTCCGCATGCTTTTCAATGCAGCCGGGACGGCTGCGGTCCACTGGGACCGCGGACATCCTGTCCGCATGCTTTTCAATATGCAGCCGGGATGGCTGCGGTCCAAAAGCGATACTCCGCACCGGGACCGCGGACATTCACTGGGACCGCGGACATCCTGTCCGCATGCTTTTCAATATGCAGCCGGGACAGCTGCGCTCCAGAAAGCCGCTTCACGTATGATGCGCGCCGCTGTTCGGCACCCGGCAGCGCCGGAATCCCAATGACTCCTTCCATTCGCCGCAAACTCGAACAACTGGCCGAACGCCACCAGGAACTGGAAAGACACCTGGCCAGCGCAGAACTGGCGGCCGACGCCAAGCGTTTGCGCGAGGTCTCCCGCGAGCACGCCCAACTCGGCCCCTTGGTGGAAACCCTCAAGGCCTTCGACACCAACACTCTGGAGCTCGCCGCCGCGCGCGCGCTGTTGGCGGATCCGGAGATGGCAGAACTGGCCCGCGAGGAGATTTCCCGACTGGAAGCACTCGCCACGGAACTCGAAGGCAAGCTCAATCTGTTGCTGCTACCCAACGACCCGCGCGACGAAGCCAACCTGTTCCTGGAAATACGCGCCGGTGCCGGCGGCGACGAAGCCGCCATATTTGCCGGTGACCTGCTGCGCATGTACCTGCGCTACGCCGATCAGCGCCGCTGGCAGGTGGAAATCCTCAACGAAAGCCCCGGCGAACACGGTGGCTTCAAGGAAGTGATCGTTCGCATCGTCGGCAAGGGCGCGTATTCACGCCTCAAGTTCGAATCCGGCACCCATCGCGTGCAGCGTGTCCCGGAAACCGAATCGCAGGGGCGAATCCATACCTCTGCAGCAACCGTGGCCATACTCCCCGAAATGGAAGAAATCGACGCGATCGAGATCAATCCGGCCGACCTCAAGATCGACACCTTTCGCGCATCCGGCGCCGGTGGCCAGCACGTCAACAAGACCGATTCGGCCATTCGTGTAACCCATTTGCCGAGCGGCATCATCGTCGAATGCCAGGATCAGCGCTCGCAGCACAAGAATCGGGCCCAGGCACTGGCCTTGCTGCAAGCCAGGCTGCTCGATGCGCAACGCAGCCAGCAGACCGAGCAGCAGGCCGAGTCCCGCCGCCTGCAGGTCGGTTCCGGCGACCGCAGCCAGCGCATCCGTACCTATAATTTTCCGCAAGGTCGCATCACCGACCATCGCGTCAACCTCACCCTGTACCAACTCCCCGAGATCATGCAGGGCGACCTGGATGAACTGATCGACACCCTGACCCGCGAAGACCAGACCGACCAGTTGGCCGGCCTGGCGGAAACACACTGAAGACCTACAGGGTGCGGCCAATCACATCGCTCGCGAGCGACACTGCTGAATCCAGCGCCAGGCTTTGCCCCTCGCCAATGTGAACTTTTCGAGTCGGCGAATACCACTCACAAAGGGCGTCGCGCTTGTTCACTTGCGCCTGGTTGCTGCCGATGAAGTAACACAGCGGCGATACCAGCTTGCCAGGCACGCCTACGCCTGCGACTTGCTCGGGTTTGATCTTCCAACTCTCCGCGGACTTGATTGAAGCCTTGATCAGGCTCTTGTCCTGGCTGGAAACATCCGGCACCACGCCAACCGACGTTGGTTTGCCGGTGCCGTCGTAACTCACCTCAAGCAGCACACGCTGAACAGGCGCAAGTCGCCCTCTCATCATCCGGCTAATCGCCTCCTTCGGGAATCGGGCGTGTCGTCCGATCTACGCAACCTGTTCACC
>SHNG01000067.1 GCA_004295005.1 Gammaproteobacteria bacterium | reverse complement strand
CTCTACGGGAAAATGTCGGAACGCGGTGATTATGTAGAGCCGAGCTTGCTCGGCTTGAGGTGCGGGTTTGCCGCAAGCGGAACAATCTTTGCTGTACGGACGATGGGAGCGGTCGGTACGAGTCAAAGCGACTTCAGGTATTCCAGCAGATCGGCCTTGCTTGCGCTGTCGAGGTCCGTGCCATAAGCGTGGCCTGCGTTCGAATTTCCGCGCCGGCGCGTATCGAACAGGTCTGTCGCCTGCGTTGGCGAATTGGCAAAACCAACCACGGCGGGATCGAACTCGCGACTGGCCAGTGAAAACTCCGCAACGCGCTCTGCTGGCGGTGTGAGCAAATCCACGAGGTTGGGTACCGAACCATTGTGCAGGTAAGGCGCCGAGGCCCAGATGCCGCTCAAGGGGCGTGCCTTGTAGCCACGCTTGGGTTGGTCCGCCGGTGCGCCGAGCACGCGATGAAAGCTGCCCAGCGCATCGCGCACGCTGGCCAAGGGATGGCCGAGTGCGGCACCGACCGCCGCATGGATCACCAGATCAGAGGTTTGTGCCTCGGCAGCGAGGGCCGGACCAAACAGCACGCCCACCTTCTTGCCTTCGAAGCGGCCGCTTGCGGATTTGCTTGCCAGGAAATTGTTGGCCATGCGTGGATCGGTGCCGACTTCATCAACCGGCGTGATCACCGCCTTCAACTCGCGCTTGGGATCGTTGCGGTTGCTCAGGGTGTGACAGGAGACGCAGGCTTCGGCGTAGATGCGTTCGCCGCGCTGCACGCGCTGCATGTCCAATGCGCCGAGGATCGTTTGCGGCCATTGCGGTGATTTCAATGCGTAGAGGTCATCCTCGATCTGATCCAGATGCCTGAAATCGATCGACGAGGCATAGCCGTCCACGCCGGCAGATTTGGAAATGTCCAGTGACCCGTACACGGCCAGCGCGGTGGTGACGTTCTGCAACAGCGGCCCGGGCCCGGCATTCGGTGCCGATCCGTTCCACTGCACCACATCCAGATGCGGCGCATCCCACAGCACCGGGAAGCTCACCGGAGCATCCGGCGCCTTGCGGTTTTGCGGAAGGCCGAGGAAATCCACCGCAACCGCATTGAAGATCTGCCCGAACGCATCCAGGCGGCTATGGCCGTAGGCCACATCGGTCTGGTTCATGCTGTGGCGCGCGGTCAACGATTCGATCAATGCGTCGAGTTGTTTCTTCAGCGCAGGCCGGTCGCCGGGTGCCGTGCCCAAGGCGTCGGCAAAACCAGCAAAGCTGTCGGCATTGGACTGCACGGCCTTGAGGCTTTCGATCAGATCGGATTCAAAAGTACTGAAGTCGATCAAGCCCTGGCCGCCGTCGAGGCGGATGCGCTGCCCGCGAAAGCGCACTTCACCGGTGTGGCAGGCGGCACAGCCGAGGCCAGCCCAGTTCAGTCCATCAGGATCGGATATTTGCGTGAATCCCACCGGAAACCCATTCGGGTTGGCGGCAGAAGGTGACTCGATCAGGAATCCCAGCGCGTCCATGTGCGCATCGCTCATGAACGTCTGGTCGTGGCCCTGCCATTGCAGTGCCTTCAACCAGGCGGTCGGAATCAGGCGAGAACCGAATGAGCCGAACCAGGCGCGCTGCTGAACCTCGCCACTCCAGCCTTGTTCCAGATTGATCGCACCGCCTCCGGCGGGAACCGGGTCGCCGTCGGCGATGGGCGGTTCCGGTTTGCTGCACGATGCGGCCAGAAGGACAACCAGGCTGAGGATGGAAAGCCGGCCAATGATGCGCATGCGCTGGACTCCGGATCGCAACAGCCTGCTATTCTAGCCGCGATCCGCGCAACGGAAGGCGCGCACAGACCTTGGGGAGGCTGGTTCGAAATCCATGCCGAAACACTGGTTGCGCCTGCTGTTGAGCCCACTGGTCCTCGCCCTGACCACGCAGGCGGCTGCGCAGGACACGCCCACCCGCATTGATGCGCAATCCTCCTTCACCCGCCAGGTGCCGCTGGTTTCGGTGCTTGAGGATGCCAGCGGCAAGATGAGCTTCGACGAGGTGCGCGCATCGGGCGCGTTCACTCCGGCGCCGGCCATCGGCACCAATTTCGGCTTCACTTCCTCGACCTGGTGGGTGCGCTTCACCTTGCTCAACCCGGGTGAGGATGACCGCCATATCGTCGTTCGCGAAGACTATCCGCTGATCGATCACCTGGACTTCTGGGCACCGGAGCACGCCGGGAACTGGCGACATGTGGCCACCGGAGACCGCACGGTTTTTTCCACGCGCGAGTTCAACCATCGCGACTTCCTGTTCGATCTGGAGATTCCTGCCGGCGAACAGCGCACTTTCTATTTGCGTGCCGCCTCGGCTGGCCCGGTCGACCTGAACCTGGAAATCTATGGCCAGCACGCGCTGGTCGGCACCCTGAGCATGGAGCAACTGGCCTACGGTGCCTACTACGGCGGCTTCATCGTGCTGGTGCTGTACAACTTCTTCATTTTCCTGATCGTGCGCGACCGTGCGTTCGTGTTCTATCTGCTGTATGCGGCCAGCTACGGTTTGTACTTCGCCATCCACAATGGCTTGGCCTTCCAGTTTCTGTGGCCGGACAGTCCAGCCTGGGGCAATCAGGCCCTGATCGTGATGCTGTCGCTCTCGCTCGTGTTCGGCATGCAATTCACCCGCAGCTTCCTGGACGCGCCGGTATTTGCACCGCGCCTGGATGTGCTGGCACGGATCACGCAGGCGCTGGCACTGGTGGGGTTGCTTGCGTCCTTCTTCGCGCCGTACTCGCTGATCATCCTGCCGGTATCGATCCTTACCGTCGTCGTCACCTCGCTGATCATCGTGCTGGGCACGATCGGCCTGATCAAGGGCTACCGGCCGGCACGCTTTTTCATGATCGCCTGGGGCATGCTGCTCAGTGGCGTGATGGTGTACATGCTCAAGGTATTTGGCGTGTTGCCACACAATGCGCTGACGCAGAACGCGTTCCAGGCCGGATCACTGCTGGAGATGGTGTTGCTCTCGCTGGCCCTGGCCAGTCGCGTGCGCGAACTGCAACGCCAGAGCCGCACCGATACCCTGACGCGCATTCCGAACCGGCGCGCGTTCGATGAAGTGGCTGCCATCGAGTTTGATCGCGCGCGTCGAGGTGGAGTCATGGCCCTGCTGGTCGTCGATATCGATCACTTCAAGCGCTTCAATGACGAGTTCGGTCATGCGCGCGGCGATGAAGTGCTGAAGCAGGTGGCCGAAAAGCTCGTCAACGGAGTGCGCCAGGGCGATCACGTCTGCCGCTTCGGTGGTGAGGAATTCGCGCTGGTCTTGCCGGCAACCAATGGCGAAGACGCCGCTCGCGTCGCCGAATCACTGCGCAAGCTGGTGCAGGAAACCAGCAGCGCGGATGCACCGATCACCATCAGCGTGGGCGTGGCCAGCACAGAGGAGCGCAAGTTCGAGTCGGTGGACGAGCTGTTTCGCGCCGCCGACAGCGCGCTCTACCGCGCCAAGCACGCAGGCCGCAATCGGGTTGTACGCTACGCCGCGGAAGCTGACCACACTTGACCGCGTCGAATTGAACGTTCTACCCGCGAGTAGAAATCAATTGGATGCGGTCGCGCCTGGCAACGCTTCGAAGCCATGGCCATAAACCTGGTCACCAAAGCCACTCACATTGACCGGTGTGGTGTAGTAGCCAAACGAGCCGTTGCCAAGCTGTCCCCAGTAACCATCGCCCCAGCAACGCATCGAGTTGTAATTCAGGCGCGCGCAGGTGTGGTTGCCACCCGCGGTAATCTCGGCTGCGCCACTGATACCTTGGACAAGTTGTGGCCAAGCCTGAATCTGGCTAGTGCCATTACCCAACTGGCCGTAGCCATTCCAACCCCAGCATTTCAAAGTGTTATCGACCCTTCGCGCACAATTGTGAGATTCCCCTGCAGCGAATTCGACATACTCATCCAAAGGCGAGTCTACTTCCACCGGCGCGGATGCGCTTTGTGTCGTGCCATTGCCAAGTTGACCGTAATCGTTTTGACCCCAACATCGCATCGAGTTGTCATTGAGACGTGCGCAGGAGTGCGAATAACCCACTCCAATTTCAACCACATCGCTGAGGTTCAGTACGGAGACCGGCACCAAGCTGATGTCGCCACAGCATCCATCTCCCAGTTGACCGGAGGCGTCGTTGCCCCAGCATCGCATGGTGCCGTCGTTCAATCGAGCGCAGGCATGTTCTCCGCGTATGCTGATTTCAACTGCATTGCTCAATCCGGTCACGGCAACTGGCGTGTCGCTGCCAGTTGTAGTTCCATTGCCAAGCTGGCCATAGTGGTTGGCTCCCCAGCAACGTGCGGTGCCATCGTTGAGCAAAGCGCAGGTGTTGTAGGTACCTGCCTCAATCTCGACGACTCCCGAAAGTCCGGAAACGATCACGGGCGTCGTGCGGCGGGTTCGTGTTCCATCGCCAAGTTGGCCCTCAGCGTTGAAACCCCAACAGCGTACCGTGCCGTCCTCCAACAGGGCACAGTTGTGACCTCCGCCTTCCGCGAGTGCGATTACGCCGCTCAGGTTGGAAACAGGCAGCGGAATGGCGCTGTTGGTGGTCGTGCCGTTGCCGAGTTCGCCATCACGGTTGTACCCCCAACAGCGTACGGTGCCGTCATTCAAGCGTGCGCAAGTGTGATTGTCTTCTGCTCCAATTTCGGCGACGTCAGCAATGCCGGACACCATCACCGGCGCAACACTGTACGTGAGGGTTCCATTGCCAATCTTGCCCATGTTGTTGTCGCCCCAGCAGCGCAGGCTTGCATCACTGAGTCGTGCGCAGGAATGTTGAAATCCCGCGGAGATTTCGGCTACACCGTAAAGGCCCGACACGGCTACCGGCGTGGTTCGATCGAGCTCGCTGCCATCTCCCAATTGGCCAACATAGTTCGAGCCCCAGCAACGCAGCGTGGAATCATTCAGGCGCGCACAGGAGTGATAGTAGCCAGCCGAGACTTCGACGGCTCCGGTAAGTCCGGATACCACCACGGGTGAGGTACGTTGTTCGGTAGTGCCATCACCAAGCTGGCCATGGTGATTGCGACCCCAACATCGAACCGTTTGGTCGCTCAAGCGTGCACATGCGTGCCGTCCATTGGCCGTGATTTCGACTGCGCTGGTAAGGCCGGACACCGCAACCGGCACGTTACTGGGCGTCGTGGTGCCATTTCCAAGTTGACCATAGTCGTTTTGACCCCAGCAGCGCACGGTGCCATCGTTCAAACGTGCGCAAGCAATATTCGAACCTGCGGCAATCTCAACTACTCCGTTCAGACCAGGCACGAAAATTGGGGTAAAGCTGCTTGTATTCGTGCCGTTGCCGAGTTGTCCACTGGAGTTGCTGCCCCAGCAGCGTACCGTACCATCATTCAGTCGTGCGCAGGTATGTGCGTCACCCGCCGTGACCTGGGCTACGCCGGACAAGCCAAGAACTGTAACCGGCGTAGAGCGGGGTATGCTCGTGCCATCACCAAGTGCACCACCAAAATTTGCACCCCAGCATCGCACAGTGCCGTTGGTCAGCGATGCGCAATGATGTAGGAAGCCACCAGCAATTTCGACGACATCGTTCAATCCAGCGACCACGACAGGAGTTGTGCTGGACAGTATGCTGCCATTGCCCAACTGTCCGTATTCGTTGTAACCCCAGCAGCGCACCGTCCCATCTGCGACACGGGTGCATGAGTGGTCGCCAGCCGCACTAATGTCTCCCGAGTCTCTAGCCAGGGCCCAGTTGCTGCTTAAGTTAAGAACAAGCAACAGCATCGTCCATGCAGTGATTGAAATTTGTTTGCAGACGTACATTCCGTGTCTCCTTGTCTACTTGAACTGAATTCCGGCATGGAAGAATGCTTGTGGCGCGACTGGCTCGCGTGCTACTAGCGAACAGGAATAGTAATCGAACATTTGTCTGATCGCAAAAAATGCACTCGACGACAATCTTTGCTCGGGTGCGCCGCATCCAAGCAGTCAACCCCGCTTGGCTTTCAGCATCGCCACCATTTCGCCCAGCACACGCTGGGCTTCGGCGCTGAACCAGCAAGCGAGGAATGCCTCGTCGCTGGTTGCGTCATGTGAATCGAACAGGGCGCCCAGATCGGCACGCGCGATGCGGCGGGTTTCTCTCATGGCTTGCGGGGCGAGCTTGAGCAGATCCTTGAGCCAGGTGATGGCGCGTTCGACCACGTGTTCGGCATCGATGAGTTCATCGACCAGGCCGATGCGATGCGCTTCTGTGGATTCAATCATTGCCCCGGCAACCATCAGGCGTTCGGCGCGATGGGCGCCCAGCAGACGACGCATCGCGGCCTGGATGACCTCGGGCACGACCAGTCCAACCTGTGTTTCGTTGAGTCCGATCCGGTAGGGACCGTCGGCCATGATGCGGTAGTCGCAATACAGGGTGAGCACGGCACCGCCGGCCGGACTGTGGCCGGTTATGGCAGCCACCACCGGAACCGGCGAGTGTGCCAGAGCCTCGCACAGGCCGATGAATGCATGCCAGACCCCGCGCATCGCGTCCTGGTCCAGTTGCAACAGGTGCGGGACATCCAGCCCGCCGGAAAACATGCCCGTTCGCCCGGAAAGGACAATGGCGCGTGCGCCCTGTGCGGGAGCATCCATCACGGCCTTGCGCAAGTTGCCAAGCAACTCGCCATCCAGTGCGTTGACCGGGGGGCGCGCCATGCGCAGTTCGTGGATGTCGTGATGGCGGATGATTTCCAGAACGGACATGGATGACCTCGAAGGTTGTGGATCTATGGCGCGGATGGGTGACGCAAGGAGCGGAAGTATAGGCGGCATCGACGCAGCGAGTCAGGATCGACCATCGGCGCGGCGCATTGCCGCTGCGGGTGCTTGCGGTTCCCGCGTTTCCTGCAGTGCGCCTGGAGTAAGATGCCCGGCATTCCCTGGAGAGTTTGCTCATGAAGATCCATGCGCGTGCACTGCTTGCCCTGCTTGCGATGATGTTTTCCCTGCCGGCATGGGCCGCCGCACAGTTGAGCATGGTCAATGCCTGGATTCCGCAGGCACCGCCCGGTGCTGGCGCGATGGCCGGCTACCTCACCATCAGCAATGGCGGAGATGCAGGCGTGGATATCCTGGCCGCACAAAGTGATCGTTTCCGCATGGTTTCCATCCATGAAACCGTCATCGAGAACGGAGTCGCCCGCATGCGCGAGCTGACGCGGCTGGAGCTTGCGCCTGGCAAGACCGTGCAATTCAAGCCGGGTGGATTGCACCTGATGTTGATGCAGCCACGCAGTGAAGTGATGCCGGGAGAGCATATCGAAATCACCTTCCTGCTCTCCGATGGCCAGCGCCTGCCGGCCATTTTCGAAGTGCAGGCCGCCGATGCGGGCGCAGAGGATGACCACGCCGGGCACGAGCATTGACCAGCGTTGTCCGGGTGCAGGTGTCGGCCAATTGCGTTTTGCTGCAATGCATCGAAAAATGGCGGATCGCTGATTTCCTCGTCTCCGCTACCCCCTGACCCGTGAATACAAGCACTGCACGCCTGGCCCCGGATGCGCCCTGGGTCGTCATCAAATTTGGTGGTACCAGCGTCTCCACGCACCCGCGTTGGGACAATATCGCCGAGATCGCCGCCACGCACTGCGCAAACGGCAAGCGCGTGTTGATCGTGGTGTCGGCGCTTTCCGGCATCACCGACTTGCTCAAGCGGCTTGGCGAGACGCGTGGTGATTTGGCTCAGGCAAAGCAAATCCGCGACACCATCGTTGCCCGTCATCATGCCTTGTTCGATGAAATGGGCCTGCCCAAGCGCAATGCACTCGATGCGTGGATGGCCAAACTCGACCAACATTTGGAAGATCCCCGCTGCAGCGAATTCGCGTTGTCGTGGCAGGCGGAGCTGCTGGCACTGGGCGAGTTGTGTTCGAGCACCCTGGGTGCGCGCTATCTCAATGAGTCGCGACTCGACACGCTGTGGCTGGATGCGCGTGATTTCCTGCGCGCCGAGGCGCTGCCCAACCAGTCCGAATGGGGGCAATGGCTGTCTGCTTCCGTGCGAGCCACTCACGACCCGGAAGTCGCCGCAAAGCTGGCAACGCGCGGTGATGTGTTCATCACCCAGGGATTCATCGCGCGCAAGGATGAGAGCGGCACGGCCGTGCTCGGTCGTGGCGGCTCGGATACCTCGGCAGCGTACTTCGGTGCCTTGTTGAACGCCCAAGCAGTGGAAATCTGGACCGATGTACCCGGCATGTTCAGCGCCAATCCACGCCAGGTGCCGGATGCGCGCTTGCTGGTGCGCCTGGACTATGCCGAAGCCCAGGAAATCGCCACGACCGGGGCCAAGGTGCTGCATCCGCGCTGCATCCATCCGGTGCGCGATGCGCGCGTGCCGATCTGCATCCGCGATACCAACCGGCCCGAATTGCCCGGTACCGAGATCGGCTGGGAAGCGCGCGATCCGGTGCCCAGCGTCAAGGCGATCAGCTCGCGCAAGGGCCTGACCCTGGTCTCGATGGAAACCATCAGCATGTGGCAACAGGTCGGCTTTCTTGCCGATGTGTTCGAGGCCTTCAAGCGCCATGGCCTGTCGGTGGACCTGATCGGCTCGGCGGAAACCAATGTCACCGTGTCGCTGGATCCTTCCGACAACCTGCTCGACTCCGATGTGTTGGCGCTCCTGTGCGCCGATCTGGAAACCTGTTGCCGGGTCAAGGTCATAGCGCCGTGCGCTGCCATCACCCTGGTCGGTCGCGGCATGCGTTCGATGCTGCATCGTCTTTCAGCGGTGCTGGCCGAGTTTGGTACGCTTGATGTGCACCTCATCTCGCAGTCGTCCAACAATCTCAACCTCACCTTCGTCGTCGATGAAGGGGTGGTCGATGCCCTGATTCCGCGCCTGCATGCATTGTTGATCCAGGCCGATGTCATGCGTGTCACCGACAGTCGCGTGTTCGGAAGCAGTTGGAATGATCTCGCGCAAGTGCAAACCACGCGTCGGCAGCCGGCCTGGTGGCGTGGTCAACGCGAGCGCTTGCTTGATCTGGCGCACAAGGCAACACCTCGCTACGTCTACAGCCTCGATCAGGTGCGCGCGCAGGCGCAGGCGCTCAAGACCATGCAGGCGGTGGATCGCTGGCACTACGCGCTCAAGGCCAATCCGCATGCGCAAATCCTGAATGCCGTGCATGGGGAAGGATTCGCTTTCGAATGCGTGTCATGGAACGAAATTGCCGCCGTGCGCAGCGCGATTCCCGATCTGCTGCCCGAACGCATCCTGTTCACGCCAAACTTTGCTCCGCGTGAGGAGTACCGCGCTGCGCTGGAAGCCGGTGTGCGGGTCACCCTCGATGCCCTGCATCCGGTCACCGAGTGGGGCGGGGACTTCGCCGGTCGCGAGATCTTCCTGCGCGTGGACCTGGGTGTCGGACGAGGTCATCACGACAAGGTGCGCACGGGTGGCGCGCAATCCAAGTTCGGTGTTGCGATCGATGAGATTCCGGTCTTCCGCGAACACGCGCGCAAGCACGGCGCACGCATCATCGGCCTGCACGCGCACCTGGGTTCCGGCATTCTCGATGCCGCGCACTGGCGCAGTGTGTATGCGCAGTTGGCCAGTCTTGCCGAGCAGTTCAACCGCATCGAAATGCTCGATATCGGCGGCGGACTTGGCGTGCCTTCGCGTCCGCGTGATGAACCGCTGGATCTGGTCGCCCTGGGAAGCGCGCTTGCCGAAGTGAAACAGGCTTATCCGCAATTCCAGTTGTGGATGGAGCCGGGGCGGTTCCTGGTGGCCGAGGCCGGTGTCCTGCTGGCACGGGTCACCCAGACCAAGCGCAAGGGTGAGGTGCGCTATGTCGGCCTTGATGCCGGCATGAATTCGCTGATCCGCCCGGCCCTGTACGAGGCCTGGCACGAGATCGTCAATCTGAGTCGTCTCGATGAGGCGGCAGACGAACTGGTGCAGGTGGTGGGGCCGATCTGCGAGACTGGCGACGTGCTGGGTGGCAATCGCCGCCTGCCAACATGCCGGGAAGGGGATGTGATCCTGATTGGCGAAGCCGGTGCCTACGGTGCGGTGATGGCATCGCGCTATAACTTGCGTGAACCTGCCAAGGAGGTGGTCATCTGATGTCTGCGCGATTGCGATTGCATTTGCTGGGATTATTGCTGCCGACAATTGCTGCCTGCATTTTTTTGGCCATTTTGGGGCATCAATTCGACGTTGCGGGCCTGAAAGCAGCAACAATTGTCGCTACACCTGCGGTGCTTGGAGCGCAAGTGGCTGCCCTCTTGTGTTGGCGCTATGTGGATCGAAGTGCCAGGAACCACCGCAGCGCTTGGATAAATGGTGTGCTCATGGCGCTGCTGGCCCATTTTCTGTTTGGACTATTCATGGCCATTGAGCTGGCGGTTTTTGCAGGGTTCCAGGACGGAAATTCGATTGGAGTTTTGACCGGCACGCTGGTGCAAACATTGTTTTTCACATTCATGTCGCTGATGGTGGCGGGTGCACTCAGCATTCCGCTGACGGCATGGGCGACTCATGGCGTGGCTCGCCGCCGCGAAAAGGAGCTCGCGCTTGAAATCGGTTGATCCAATCGCCGCCAAAGTTTTTCGCTTTGTCCGTCATGAGTACGTGGCGGGTGAGGCAAGGCTTGTGTATGCCTTCGATGATGGCCCGGAACTCATAGAGACGATCCGCTTCCCGGATGCGCCAGCGCTTGCCGGTGGGCGCGAGGCGGCGTTTGCCAATGCCCTGCAACTGCTGCACCTGATTGCCGGTGTCAGCTATTACAAGGCGGGCGTGCCTGTAGAAATCCGCATCGAAGGCCAAGGCATCGACCCACAAGCTGCGCGCTTCATGGAGTCCCTGTATCTGCATGGACTCGGCGAATTTGCCTATCACAACAAGCTGGATCTGCGCGAACGCATCCGCTTTCCGGCAAGCGCTGATTCCAGCGCCGCGCTGGCGACCGCCTGCGGCTTGCCGCGCCGCACCCTGGTGCCGATCGGTGGTGGCAAGGATTCGCTGGTGAGCGCGGAACTGCTCAAAGCTGCCGGTGACCCGGCGACTGCGGTGTGGATCGGCAATTCAGCACTGATCGAAGCATGCGCGCTGCGCACCGGATTGCCGACACTCAATATCGGGCGTGCGATTTCTCCGCTGTTGTTCGAGTACAACCGGGCCGGCGCATGGAATGGACACATCCCGGTCACCGCCATCAATTCGGCCATCCTCGTGCTCGCCGCATTGCTGTACGGATTCGATGCCATCGCGTTTTCCAACGAGCGTTCGGCGTCCAGCGCAACGCTGGAATACGACGGCGTCGAGGTCAATCATCAATGGAGCAAGGGCTGGGCGTTCGAAACGGCGTTCCGCAGCGAACTCCATCGGCGCGTGGCGGCGGATCTGGACTACTACTCGCTGTTGCGTCCCTTGCCGGAACTGGCCGTGGCCGCGCGTTTTGCGCGCAACAGCCACTACGATGATGTGTTCTCCAGTTGCAACCGGAATTTTCGCATCCTGGGTCCGAAGCCTTCGGATCGCTGGTGCGGGCAGTGTCCGAAATGCCATTTCGTGTTTCTCGCGCTTGCACCCTTCGTGCCCAAGCCGCGCCTGCTCAGGATCTTTGGCCGCAATCTGCTGGATGACCCTGCGCAAACGGCCGGCTTCGATGCACTGATCGAGTATCGCGACCACAAGCCTTTCGAATGCGTGGGCGAGGGGCGTGAATCGCGTACGGCCATGGCGTTGCTCGCCAAGCGCGCGGAGTGGCGTGAGGATGCCATCATCGAGCGTTTCGACCGCGAGATCCTGGCCCAACTCGATGTGCGGGAACTCGACCTGCCGCCCTTGCTGACCTTGACGGGCGAACATCATGTTCCCTTGCGACTCCTCGCATTGCTGGAAGCGGATTGAACCGTGCGGATTTCGGATCTTGAAAATCGGCGCGTGGCAATCTGGGGTCTCGGTAGGGAAGGGCACACGGCCCACGATGTCCTGCGTCGGCGGATTCCCGACATTGAACTCGCCATCTTCTGCAGCGAAGCCGAAGCGAAGTTTCTCGGCAGCGGCAACGCGCTTGATCGTTACATCACGGTCAAGCCGACGGCGGCGGATCTTGCCGCTTTCGATGTCATCATCAAGTCGCCGGGTATCAGCGCGTATCTGCCCGAACTGCTGGAGGCCCAGCACAATGGCACGCGATTCACCTCGGCAACGGCCCTGTGGTCGGCCGAGCATCCGCACGCGCGTGTGATTGCCGTCACCGGAACCAAGGGCAAGAGCACCACCAGCGCGTTGATCGCACACCTGTTGCGCGCGCTGGGCCGGCGCACGGCGCTGGCCGGCAACATCGGCATGCCGGTGCTGGAGCTGGTCGATGCGCCCATGCCACCTGCTTGGTGGGTGATCGAGCTTTCCAGTTTCCAGACCCGCCAAATGCAGAATGTCGAATTGGCGGTGATCACCAACATCGAGGAAGAACACCTCGACTGGCATGGCAGTCGTGAGCGTTATGTGAACGACAAGCTGGCCCTGGCGGATGCTGCGAGCCGGTTGCTGGTGAATGGCACGCAGCAAAGCCTGATGCAACACACCAGCGGGCATGCCAATCGCATTGTCTTTGGCACGAATGCGGGTTGGCACGCGGATGCGCAGGCCATCTGGCGCGGCGATTCACGCATCGTCGATCTCGCCACGCTGCCGCTGTCCGGCCCACACAATGCCTTGAATGCCTGTGCTGCCCTGGCTGCGCTTGAAGCCGTGGGCGAAGATGCCGTTGCCGCTTCCGCTGCACTTTCCTCATTCCGTCCCCTGCCGCATCGCCTGCAAGTCCTGGGTGAGCGCAACGGCATCCAATGGA
>SHNG01000105.1 GCA_004295005.1 Gammaproteobacteria bacterium | reverse complement strand
TACTTCATGGATTTCTGAGCGTTACCAGACGAGGTCGGGCGGAACACCATCGTCTGCGGCCTCGTTTGGATCGCAGAGCAGCACCAGCGCGTCCCCGCTGATTGCGCGCACCTGTTCGGCCGTCTCACGATTCACCAGCAGATAGTGGCCGCGGTGTTGCACCACGGCCAGGATTCCTTCATTGACCTGCTTGAGTTGCTCGGCCGTGCAGTAGACGCGACGGATCTTCCCGCCATGCGGAAAATGGCGTGCAATGTCGGCATCCGCGTGATTCAAGGCGCGCCCGGCAAGCAGTTCGGCCAGTTTCTGCTTGCGTTCGGCCTTTTCCCTGGCCCGCAATTCCGCCTGCTTCCTTTCCAGCTCGCGTTCCTCCCGGTCGGAACGCTCACGCAGGCCATAGGCACGCGCCAGATCCATTTCCCCCGCATCAGTCGCAGGCTTTCCGTGCTCGCGCCTTCTTGGCGCGCTTTGTTGACGCGACGCCTCGCCCTTCCCCGCTTTCCTTTGACGCTGCCCCGATCCGGTGGCCTGCGCTTCGGATTTCAGTTTCTGCACGAGGCCGCTTTTCAGCAACTGGTCGCGAAGGGAATCTGCCATGGTGTCTGCTGCCGCTGGAATCTCAGTAATGCGGTGGAGGTGGTTCACTGCGCGCATCGTTGCTCAGCGCGGAACGCAGGATCATCAAGTCGCTGCGCATGCGTTCGAGCTCGCGTTGCAACGCCAGAGTCGATTGATCCTGGGCTGCTACCGCGGCATTGAGCGCGGAGACACTATCGTCGATGAACGCCAGACGCACTTCAAGTTCGGTCAGGCGCTCTTCCAGCGTGCTCATGTACCGGAAAGCTTTTCGATCAGGTGACGGCCATGACGCGCACCCACCGTTCCAGAGGCTTCCTGGATGGCAAGGGCCAGATCCGCGCTGGCCATTTCGCGCACCAGTTCCGCAAAACTCGTGCGTGGCTTCCAGCCGAGTTTCTCTCGCGAAAAGGTCGGATCGCCAAGCAGGGTGTCAACCTCCGCCGGTCGGTAGTACTTGGGATGGATGCGCACAAGCGCATCGCCCCGAACAACCTTGGCAGCATCGGAGCGCACTTCGGCCACAAGCGCCACTTCATCAGCACCCTGTCCCTTGAATTCCACTTCGACCCCCATTTCACGCGCTGCCAACACGACAAACTCGCGCACCGAATGCTGGATGCCGGTGGCAATCACGTAGTCGTGCGGGGTCTCCTGTTGCAGGATCAGCCACTGCGCCTCGACATAATCACGCGCGTGCCCCCAGTCGCGCTTGGCATCCAGATTGCCAAGGTAAAGGCAATGTTGCAGGCCATTGATGACCCGGGCGAGCCCGCGGGTGATCTTGCGGGTAACGAAGGTTTCACCGCGGATCGGCGACTCGTGGTTGAACAGGATGCCGTTGCAGGCGTACATGCCGTAGGCCTCGCGGTAATTGACCGTGATCCAGTAGGCGTAGAGCTTTGCCACGCCATACGGTGAGCGCGGATGGAACGGCGTGGTCTCGCGCTGTGGCGTCTCGCGCACCAGGCCGTAGAGTTCCGAGGTGGATGCCTGGTAGATGCGACAGCGATCCTGCAGGCCGAGAATCCGCATGGCCTCCAGCAGGCGCAGGGTACCAAGCCCATCCGCGTTGGCGGTGTATTCGGGTTCCTCGAAGGAGACCGCCACATGGCTCTGCGCCGCAAGGTTGTAGATCTCGTGTGGTTCCACCTGCTGCACGACACGCATCAGGCTGGTGGAATCGGTCAGGTCGCCATAGTGCAAGGTCAGCCCGGGGCCGCCTTCGTCCATCTCGCGATACAGATGGTCAATGCGCTCGCTGTTGAAGGACGACGCGCGCCGCTTGAGGCCGTGAACCTCGTAGTCCTTGGCCAGAAGGAACTCGGCGAGATAAGCACCATCCTGACCGGTAATGCCGGTGACCAGCGCGCGTTTCTTTTCCATTTGAACAGTGCTCACAAAAGGGGCTATTGGGTACGGTACTGATTTGCAGGGCTGGCGATGTTAGCGATGACGGGAGGGAATGCACAGCCTCAGGCTTTCTCCACACTGCGACCGCGACCGATTCCGTAGTACGCAAGTCCGGCAGATTCAACCGCCTGCGGTTCGAAGATATTGCGCCCGTCGACAATCACCGGGTGCTTCAGGCTTGCACGGATGCGGCCGAGGTCAGGGCTGCGAAAAGCCTTCCACTCGGTCACGATGACCAGGGCCTCGGCGCCTTCCAGCGCCTGGTACTGGGACTCACACAGCTCAAGATCGGCACGATCACCATACAGGCGTCGGGTTTCCCCGCGTGCCTCCGGATCAAATGCCTTGACCTTCGCCCCATGCTGCCAAAGCCGCTCCATCAGGTTGCGACTGGGTGCTTCGCGCATGTCGTCGGTGTTCGGCTTGAAGGCAAGCCCCCAAAGCGCAATGGTGCGCCCGGCAAGTTCTCCCCCGAAATGCCCGTTGAGCAGTTCGAACAAGCGCTCCTTCTGGGCCGCATTGGTTGCCTCGACAGCAGCCAGCACGCGTGGCTCGTAGGCCAGGTCGCGCGCCATGCGCTCCAGTGCCTTCACATCCTTGGGGAAGCAGGAGCCACCGTATCCTGCTCCGGGGTAGATGAAGTGGTAGCCGATTCTTGGATCCGAACCGATGCCTAGGCGCACCTGTTCGATGTCCGCCCCCACGCGCTCGGCAATGTTGGCCATCTCGTTCATGAAACTGATCTTGGTTGCCAGCATGGCATTGGCGGCGTATTTGGTCAGCTCCGCCGAGCGCACATCCATCACCACAATGCGATCGTGGTTGCGATTGAACGGCGCATACAGGCTGCGCAGGGTGCCGATCGCAGAGGCACTGGAACTGCCGATGATGATGCGGTCCGGGCGCAGGCAATCCTGCACGGCATCGCCTTCCTTCAGGAATTCCGGGTTTGAGACAACCTCGAAATCGACATTGACACCGCGTTTGCCAATCTCCTCGGCAATCGTCTGCCTGACCCGATCCGCCGTTCCCACGGGCACCGTGGATTTGTTGACAATGATGGCATCCTGCACCAGAGAACGCCCCACACTGCGGGCAACATCAATCACATGCGAAAGATCGGCGCTGCCATCTTCGTCAGGCGGAGTTCCCACGGCGATGAAGATGATGGCGCCATGCGCAATGGCAGCATCTGCATCGGTGGTGAAGCGCAAGCGTCCGGCCGCATGATTTTCGATCACCATCGGAGTCAGGCCAGGCTCGTAGATCGGAATCTCGCCGCGCTGCAAGCGCTCCACCTTGCCTGCATCGACGTCAACGCAGATCACGTCGTTGCCGACTTCCGCCAGGCAGGTGCCGGTAACCAGGCCGACGTAACCCGTTCCGAAAATCGCGATGCGCATATGCTTCACTCCCTGGCAGCGTATCCATCCTGCAAACCGGATGCGCGCTGCAAAAAGCATGAAGGCGTGCCGACTTGCGGCACGCCTTCAGTTTCAACCACCTGCTGATTACTTCTTCTCTGGAGCAGCCGGTGCGGGCGCTGCGGCGGCCGTCTCGATCGAGATCAGCTTGACGTCGAAGATCAGGGTCGCATTCGGACCAATCTGCGGCGGAGCATTTTCACCGTAGGCGAGCTCGGCCGGAATCACCAGACGATACTCGGAGCCAACCGGCATCAACTGCAGGCCTTCGGTCCAGCCCTTGATCACGCCGTTCAGCGGGAACGTGGCCGGCTGGCCGCGATCGATCGAGCTGTCGAACTTGGTGCCGTCAACCTTGGTGCCGGTGTAGTCGACCTTGACCGTGTCGGTGGCCTTCGGCATCGGGCCGGTGCCCTGCTTGACCACTTCGTATTGCAAGCCGGATGCCGTCGTCTTCACGCCAGCCTTGGTCTTGTTCTTGGCAAGGTAGGCGGTGCCTTCGGCCTTGTTCTTGTCTGCAGCCACCTTTTCTTCGGCAACGCGCTTGGCCTGCAGCTTCTGCATGAATTCCTGGCGTACCTTCTGCCCTTCCTCCTGGGTCATCAGGGTCTTGCCACCATTGAACTCATCCTGCAGGGCCTGAAGGACAATCTTCAGATCCAGCTCATCCTTGATCTGACCGAGTCCACGGCCGACATCGGCGCCGACCATGTAGCTGATCTTGTCTTTCTCGGTTTTCAATGAAGCATCGATGGCCATTGCATTGCCGGCGACAAACGCCGTGGACAACGCGGCAGCGATGAGGGTCTTGCGCACAAAACGGGTCATGTATGAGAACTCCTGGGTAAAACGATTGAGGACGGCTGCTGGCCACCCGACTGGAAACCGACCGCCAAGCGGGCCGCATATTGTGGCGGCGACCGCATGGCTTGGCAAATTGGCCAGGGTCGGGGCCGGCCGCCGGCACTGGCCCTTGCCGGGGTCTGAGAACACGCCGGTAGCGCAGGGTTCCCCATGTTTCATGAATAGGGCCCAAAATCTGGTTCAGGCAGTTCGCTGCCACCCCAAGCCCATTGCCCGGATTAGGTCACAAGCCAAGCCAAGACAGGTGACGAGCCCACGAAACCCCGCAAGCACCTGCAATCCCGCAGTTGTCCCGAATCCCGGGACCCTACTTTCCCTTCGTGCTTTCCGGCGCTCCAAGCAACGCCTCGATCTTTGCCACCAGGTCGGCATCATCCGGCGTGACCTTGCTGGGGAAATCTGCAACCACCTTGCCATTTCGGTCGATCAGGTACTTGTAAAAGTTCCAGCTCGGATAGCGTCCGCCGGATGCGGCCGCCAATCCCGCGTAGAAGGGATGCGCGCTTCCCTCCTTGACGTGCACCTTTTCAAACATCGGAAATTTCACGCCATAGGTCAGCGTGCAGAAGTCGCGAATTTCCGATTCCGTTCCCGGCTCCTGCTCCCTGAAATCGTTTGAAGGAAAGCCAAGTACGGCAAAACCACGCTCCGCGTATTTTGCATACATCGCCTCCAGGCCCTCGTACTGCGGGGTATAACCGCATTTGCTGGCGGTATTGACGACCAGCAACACCTTGCCCCCATAGACCTTGCACAGGTCCACGGTTTCCTTGCCTGCCAACGGGCGGAATTTTGCGGCTGCCAGGTCGCCGCATTGCTGGGCAAACGCAGTGCTGCTGGCCAATAACGCGAATAGCGCGATTCTGAACACGGCCCGTTCCTCCGCAATGGAAAACCCAAGTATTCCACATGCCCGCGGCCTGCGTGGGACAAGCTCATGCATGCCTTTGATCGACTACCGAGGTGGAAACTGGTGGCCGCAGCCCCTGTTCTGGTTCCCGCATGTCATCAGTCATGCATCCGGCGGGCTTGACACCCTGAGATATGGTGTTATAGTTCGCTACAACACCAGATCAACAACAGACCTCAGGGAGGTCGCCATGAACCGAATCATCCGTTTGCGCAGCCTGCTCGCCCTGGCAATCACCACCGTTCTCGGTATCGCCAGCTACGCAGGAATCCACGCCGAGCAGCCGCGGCCTGCGGATCCGCTTCAGGCTCGGAATGCCAACTCGATCCCGATGCTGGAAACCATCCATGTGCGCGCCGAAGTCCCGATTCCCACCTTGCCGACCATTGTCGTCACCGCGACCGCCCCGGAGCCGGCCGCCGACGAGCCGACGCTCCAGGTGGCGTCAATGTCCGAGGCGCGCGACTCCGTCTCCCCTGTTTCGGCATTGCCGCACGCGCGCCTGGACATGCCCTACTACTCGTTTGGCAAGCTGATGCCCCGCGCCATCAAGGAATAAGCCATGAGCACGGTTTGGAACGACAACACGCCCATCTATCGCCAACTGCGCGATCGAGTGGTGGCGATGATTCTCGATGGAGTGCTCAAACAGGGAGACGCGCTGCCTTCAGTGCGCCAGGTGGCAGCGGATTTCCAGATCAACCCAATTACGGTTTCAAAGGCTTACCAGGAACTCGTCGATGAGAACCTGGTGGAGAAAAAACGAGGGCTGGGCATGTATGTGAGCGAAGGGGCGCACGCCGCCCTGCTGAAATCCGAGCGTGAGCGTTTTCTCAAGGAAGAATGGCCCACCCTGTTTGCGCGCCTGGAGCGCATGGGCATCGACCTTGGCACCCTGTTCAAACATGCCCCAGGCACAACCGGAGAATCCCGATGAGCGCCGTTGTCCACGCCCGCGGATTGAGCAAGCGCTATGGCACGACCATCGCCCTAGACTCCATTGATTTCGAGGTCGCCAGTGGCCGCATAGTCGGCCTGATCGGCCCCAACGGCGCCGGCAAGACCACTGCGCTCAAGGCCATTCTCGGACTCAGCGAGTTCGACGGCGAATTGTCCGTTCTGGGCCTCAACCCGAGGACCCAGCGTACGGAGCTGATGGAGCAGGTCTGCTTCATCGCCGACGTTGCCGTACTGCCGCGCTGGATCAAGGTGGGCGAGGCCATCGATTTCGTGGCCGGTGTGCATCCCCGTTTCTCACGCGAGAAGTGCGAGGGTTACCTGGCCCATACCAAGCTCAAGCCGGGCATGCGCGTGCGCGAACTATCCAAGGGCATGATCGTGCAGTTGCATCTCGCCCTGGTGATGGCCATCGATGCACGTCTTCTGGTGCTCGACGAGCCAACCCTCGGCCTCGACATCCTGTATCGGAAGACCTTCTACGAAAACCTGCTCAACGGCTACTTCGACGAGAACAAGACCATCATCGTCACCACCCACCAGGTCGAGGAGATCGAACACATCCTCACCGACCTGATCTTCATCCGCGAAGGCAAGATCGCCCTGAACGCCTCGATGGATGAAATCGGCGAGCGTTACATCGAAGTCATGGTCAATCCGGACAAGGCCGCTGCTGCGCGCGCTCTGGGGCCCCTGAATGAGCGGCAGATTTTCGGCAAGTCCATTTTCCTGTTCGACGGAGTTGAGCGCACCCGTTTGAGAGAGCTCGGCGAGCTGCACAAGCCCAGCGTCGCCGACCTGTTTGTCGCCACCATGAAAGGAACCTACGCATGAACACGTTTGGCTGGTTGCTCAAGCGCGAATACTGGGAGCATCGCGGCGGCTTCTACTGGGCGCCGATCTGGGTCAGCGGGATCATGCTGCTGCTGACGGTGCTCGGCATCATCGCCGCCGAGGGCGCGTCTTCGCGTTTCGAAATCCGCTCCGGAATCCATTGGGACGAATTGGCGGCACACCTGAGCAAGGGAGACTTCGTTCACGCCGGCATGGGCCTGGATGTGGCCTATGTTGCCTTGGCCGGCTTGCTCTGCGTGGTGTTGTTCTTCGTGCTGTTCTTCTACCTGCTCGGTGCGCTGTACGACGACCGCCGCGACCGCAGCGTGCTGTTCTGGAAGTCGCTGCCGGTGTCGGACACCGCAACCGTGTTGTCCAAGGTTGCCGCTGCGGTCCTGCTCGCCCCGCTCATTTCCTTCCTGGTGGCCACCGTGGCGTATGTCGCTCTGCTGCTCGTGGTCGGCATCTGGACCGTCTTCCACGGTTTGAATCCGCTGCCGGCAATAGCCGCCTCGCACACGCTTGGATTGTTCTGGCGCATGCTGCTGACCCTCCCGGTTGATGCATTGCTGGCGCTGCCAACCGTGGGCTGGCTGCTGTTCTGGTCGGCCTATGCCCGCAGCAAGCCCTTCCTGTGGGCCGTGCTGGTTCCGTTGTTTGCCTTCATCGCCAACAGCTGGATCGGCATGATGGGATTGCCCAGCTTCAGTCGCCGCTTCATGCTTGAGGAATTGATTGGTCGACTGCTGTTCGGCATCTTTCCGGGTCAGTGGCTGAATGACAAGAACCCGGCGTTCATCGATCCTGAACATGCGTTCGAGCGCGGCAACATGCTCAGCTTGCTCGATCCATCCAACGTCTATGGCCTGCTGGCAACCCCTGGAATCTGGATCGGCGCCGCGGCTGGCATTGCAATGATTGCGGCAGCCGTCTGGCTGCGCCGCTCCCGCATCGAAACCTCGACCTGAGCCCGATGCTGGAAAGAAAAAGGCGGCGCCCCTTGCGGAGCGCCGCCTTTTTTCGTGCAAGCAGTTCCTTACTCGACAACCTTGCCGATAACCCGATAGCGGTTGCTGCCATCCCTTGAGATGCCGATCTGGTTCAAATTGAGCGAACCGATCAACCACATGCGATAAAGCCTTCCACCCTCGCGACGCGCAACAACGGCGGCGGTGTCATCAACATAAATGACATCGCCCGTTCGCAGCTTCAGCACTTCGACGCGCTCCGAGATGCGCTTGCCCTCGTTGTAACGGGACTCGAGACGGCTACGTACCGTGTCCGTATCGCCAGGCTCGTTCGCAGACAGCATTACCGGTGCCTTGGGATCGGCAATGGTTTTCTGCGCAGTCGCTTCAGACGCTTCGGTGGACTCGGAGACTGCAGACGCTTCGGCTTGCTGTGGGGTTGCGGCTTGCTCAACCACTTCCGGCTGGGGAGCGGGCTCCGGCACGGCTTGTTCAATCGGCGCTTCCTCGATGACTGGTGGCGCGGCGGACTCCACAGCCGGCGGCGGTGGTGGCGGCACCGGCAATTCGGCAGGTTGCGGGGCTGGTGCCGGCTGGCTTGCCGCAGGTGGTGGCGTGCGCACCGGCTCGACGGCTACCGGCGTTGCTTTCACTTCCGGCTTGGTTGCGGGCTTGGGTTCTTCCTTGGCCGCTTCCGGCACACCTTCTTCCACGCGCACCAGCAGGTTTTCGTAGAAGCCGTCTTTGAGCACGATATCGGCATTTCCTCCCGCACGGATGCTCGCGGCAATCTTCGAGTGCCAATGCGACGGTGCGGTTATGACGAGCCGCTTGCCGGATGCCGCAGCCTGGCGCCCGAGCGCAGACAGCGTGCCATTGGCATCGCCGCTGTTGAATTGCTCGGCGGAAATATCGACATTCTGCTGGGCCCATGCCGTGCTGGCGACAACCGCCAGTGCCAGAATCAAACGCTTGCTCATTGCCTACTCCACAATCCTGAAAATTTTCTTGAACGGAATTTCGAACCTTGCCGGACCAACATGACCAAGGCATGTGCCAGTGGCCATGCCTTTGCCCGACACATACACGGATCGTGCCACGCCGGACTGCTGTAGGGTTTTCCGTGACGCCTTCAATGTGCCTGCGACAATCAGCCGCCCGCCGAACCACCCTTGATGCCACCTTTGGTCAGCAACAAGGGATCCAGCAAGCGAAGCAGGTCCTTGCGCGAGAGCTTCGTGGTCTCCAGCGCAACATCGATGATCGGGCGCCCCTCCTTGTAGGCCTGCTTGGCGGTGGCCGCGCCGAGGTCGTAACCGATGACCGAGTTGAGCGCGGTGACCAGGATCGGATTCCTATCAAGCGCGCTGCGGATGTTGTCGCCACGCACCTTGAACCCGGCGATGGCCTTGTCCGCCAGGGCCATTACGGCATTGGCGAGGATTTCAATTGATTGCAGCAAGTTCAAGGCGACCACCGGCAGCATCACGTTGAGCTGGAAGTTTCCGCTTTGCCCGGCAATCGTGATCGTGGTGTCGTTGCCGATGACCTGGGCGCAAACCATCGCCATCGCCTCCGGAATAACCGGATTGACCTTGCCTGGCATGATCGATGAACCCGGTTGCAATGCAGGCAATTCGATTTCACCGATACCAGCCAGCGGCCCTGAGTTCATCCAGCGCAGGTCGTTGGCCATCTTCATCAGGCCCACGGCGAGGGTTTTCAGCTGTCCGGAGAGTTCGACCGCGGCATCCTGGGTGCTGATGCCTTCGAACAGGTTCGGCGCGGATTCGAAGCGAACGCCGGTCATGCGGCTCAACTCCGCGGCGACCGCCTTGCCGAGTTTCGGGTCGGCATTGATCCCGGTGCCCACCGCGGTTCCGCCCTGCGGCAGTTTGCGCACGCGGGCCAATGCGTCATTCAGGCGCGCAATGTTCGATGCCACCTGCGCGGACCAGCACTCCAGTTCCTGACCGAAAGTGACCGGCATTGCGTCCATCAGATGCGTGCGCCCGGTCTTGGCCACCTTGGCCAGTTCCCGAGCGCGCTTGTCGAGCGTGCGCTGCAAGTGTTTGAGTGCAGGCAGCAGCTTTTCACTGACGGTGAGCACCGCGCTGAGCTGGATGGCGGTGGGAATCACGTCGTTCGACGATTGCCCGTTGTTGACGTCGTCATTCGGGTGCACCTTGCAGCCGGCAGCCGCAGCAACATGCGCGATGACCTCATTGGCATTCATGTTCGACGAAGTGCCTGATCCGGTCTGGAACACGTCGATCGGGAAGTGGGCATCGAATTCGCCGCCGGCCACGCGCTCTGCCGCCTTGCGGATTGCCTTGGCCTGGGTCTTCTTCAAATGCCCGAGATCGGCGTTGGCCTGTGCCGCGGCGGACTTGATCAAGCCAAGGGCACGAATGAACTCGCGCGGCATGGTCAGGCCCGAAATCGGAAAGTTATCGACGGCGCGCTGGGTCTGGGCGCCGTACAGGGCGTCCGCTGGCACCTTGAGTTCACCCATGCTGTCGCGTTCGATGCGGAACTGGCTCATCGCTTGATCCTGGAATGGTGGTGGGGAAACGGGTCGACGATTATAGCCGCAGCCCTGCACCTGCCGAAGTCCGCCCGGTTCCCGCTGTCCTTGCCATTGCGCCGGCTATAGACGTGAAACGGCGGTCTTTCGTTTCGCGATGCTAAACTTCAACACCCTCCGCCCCATTCCGAGCAATGCTCGCCAACGTTTCCTACATCATCGCGGCATTCCTGCTGGTTGCCCTGAATGGATTCTTCGTCGCCGCCGAGTTCGCGCTGGTCAAGTTGCGGCACACCCAGGCGGTTGGCCTTGCCGAACGCACCGGCTGGCGCGGACGCATCGTGCTGGACGTGCACAAGCGGCTCGACGCGTATCTTTCAGCATGCCAACTCGGCATCACCCTCGCCTCGCTTGGCCTTGGCTGGATCGGCGAACCGGCCTTTGCCCGCTTGCTGGAACCGATCCTCGCCAGGATCGGCGGCATCGAGGCCGATACCGTGCACGTGGTGTCCTTCATCCTCGCCTTCACCGTCATCTCGTTCCTGCACATCGTGCTGGGTGAACTGGCGCCCAAGTCGCTGGCCATCCGTCGGCCGGAGCGCATGTCGCTATGGACGGCATTCCCGCTCTATGTTTTCTATTGGGCCATGTACCCGGCCATCTGGTTGCTCAATGCCAGTGCAAATTTCATGCTGCGTGCTTTTCGCCTGGATGCCAGCAACGCCAGCGAGCACCATTTTTCGCCGGATGAATTGAAATTGATCCTGCACGGCAACCGTGCCGTGCGCGAGTCCAGCGAAGCCTTCGCGATGATGAGCCATGCGCTCGATCTTCCCGAGCTCGTGGCTGGTGACTTGTTGCGCACCCGCGATCAATTGGGTGCCCTGCATGACGGCCAGGACCAGCAGCAGGTTCTCGCCGAGATTCGCCGCTCCCAGTACAGTCGCTACCCTTGGTTTGATGCCCACATGGAGAAGGTGCGGGGCATCCTGCATGCCAAGGATGTGCTGCTGACGGTTGCCGAGCAAGGCACCCTTGGTGAGGTGGTCAGCCTGCTGCGTCCGGCCATCGTGGTGAAGCTGGATACGCCGGTGCTTGAAGTTCTGCGCAGGTTTCGCAGTGGGCAGACCCAATTCGCCCTGGTGGCCGACGAAAGCGGGCGTGTGGTCGGATTCTTCACCCTTTCCGATGTCGTGCAGGTTGTGGTTGGCGACATCGAGGATGAACATCGCAGCTCAACCGAGCAGGTGCCGCATCGATCGGCGGATGGCTCGTTTACCATATCCGGCAGCCTGCCGATTTACCGGCTGGAACGCCTGCTGGATCGCGACATCGATTCGCCGGACGATGTCAATTCCGTGGGCGGCCTGATCGTGCATCGCCTGGAACGGCTGCCCACCGAAGGCGAGACCTTGCGCTTCCGGGGTTTCAGCCTGACCGTACGCACCATGCAAGGCGCACGCGCACAGGCAATCACCGTGGTTCCCGAACAACCCGTCGAATCCGAAACGGACATCCCATGAGCCACGCCCTGCTTGCCCTGTCTCCGCTTGATGGCCGCTACTCGAACAAGCTCGCATCGTTGCGCCCCATCTTCAGCGAATTTGGCCTCATGCAGCGCCGCGTAAGCGTTGAATTGCAATGGTTGCTGGCGCTGGCAAAGGAGCCCGTGATCGGTGAAGTCCCGGCCTTTTCATCCGCCGCCCAAGATGCATTGCTTGCCATCGGCAGGGACTTTTCGGAATCGGACGCAGCGCGCATCAAGGAAATCGAGCGCACCACCAACCACGACGTGAAGGCTGTCGAATACTTCATCAAGGAAAAAGTGTCCGGCAACGCCGAACTGTTGGCAGTCAGCGAGTTCATCCACTTTGCCTGCACTTCCGAGGACATCAACAACCTCGCCTATGCCTTGATGCTGAGCGACGCGCGCAGAGAAGTGCTGCTGCCGGCGCTGGATGGCGTGATCGCCAAGCTGCGCGCGATGGCCCATGCGCATGCGGGCCTGCCCATGCTTTCGCGCACCCATGGGCAAACCGCTTCGCCTACCACGCTTGGCAAGGAGATTGCCAATGTCGTTGCCCGGCTCGAACGCCAGCGCCGACAGATAGCCGCCGTGGAGCTGAGCGGCAAGATCAATGGCGCCGTCGGCAACTACAACGCCCATTGCGTGAGCTATCCGGAAGTGGATTGGCCGAATTTCGCGCAAGGCTTCGTCGAATCGCTGGACCTGGTATTCAATCCCTACACCACGCAGATCGAGCCGCACGATTGCGTGGCTGAAATCGGCGATGCACTGCGTCGCGCCAACACCGTGCTGATCGATCTGGCCCGTGACATCTGGGGTTACATCTCACTGGGCTTTTTCAGGCAGACCCTCAAAGCAGGCGAAGTCGGCTCCTCGACCATGCCGCACAAGGTCAATCCCATCGATTT
>SHNG01000179.1 GCA_004295005.1 Gammaproteobacteria bacterium | reverse complement strand
CGAGTCCGAAGCAGGGTCAGTCGCAAATCCGTCTCCAAAAGGGACACCTTCTCCCGCTGCGCAAGAGAAGGAATCAACACAGCTCGCTCCCCCTGCATGGCGGGGGGAGCTGCCGAAGGCTGAGGGGGGCAACAGCTCCATTGCTTCACATCAATGCCAGCACGCCCACATTCGGCACTGCTACCCCGCGCGGGTCAGTGCAGCGGGTCGGTGCCCATGGGGATGCCATGCGCAGACAGAATGGCCTCATGCATGGCGGCCTGCGCGGGCGGCAGGGATTCAGCGCGCACATGGCCTTCGCGGTAATGCAGCACACCGCCGGAATCGAGCTGCACGCTCACCGGCTGATCCATGCGCAGCAGTGCGCCCTCGATGACCTGCCACAGTGCCCCGAGGCCGGCATGCTCGTACTGGGCGCAGGTGAGCGCGCACAGGTCGAGCGTGGTCAGGTGCCTGGCGTGCGCGGTTTTCACGCCGAAGGCTTCGCCAATCGCCAGTGCCAGTTCAGCGCCGATCAAGCCCGTGTCCAGCAACTCGCGCTCCAGGCGGGGTGCGACCTCGGCAATCACCTCCAGCGGCCCGGACAGCAACCAGGGCATGACCAGCAACGGGCTGCCCAGCAATCGGGTTTCGGGCTCAAGCGCGGGCAGCGGCAGGCGACCGGCGTGGCTGCCGAGTGCAATCACGTGACCAGACCTTGCTGCAGTGGGCAGTTGCACTAGGGCTTCAGCCAGGGCCGCATGCAATGGCCAGCCCGGGCGCAGCAACTGGGCCTGGTCATACACGGCGCCCACCATCACGAAATCGAGGCTGCGGATTTCCGGAACCAGACGCGCAAGATCGTGAGCCAGCGCATCGGCCAGCACGCTGGCGGTGTCGCGATCCAGAGTGATGGTGGTTGGCGCCTCGGGGTGTTCGCATTCTATGGCGACCAGTGCCATCAGTTGCGTGCGTGCCGTCGAAAGCGGCTCGGAAAGCGGAGCGTGGGGCACGTTTCGGTTTTCGGACGGAGTAGTGCAGTGTACCATCGCGCCCCCCTTATCCTTTGCGTGCGGCCATGGAATCACAGAAGAACTACAAGAGTTTCTGGAACGACAAGGCGTCGACGCCGGCATCGGCGTTCGTGGCCGTCGATGGCAGCACCAACGAGGAAACCGCGCGCCTGACCGGAACCTACAGCGGACACCAGGTTTCCGCGGCGCTCGATCTCAAGCCCACGGATCGCGTGCTTGAACTCGGCTGCGGCGTCGGCCGCATCGGCCGCGAGATCGCGCCGCGCGTGGCGCATTGGGAAGGTACCGATATTTCCTCGAACATGATCGAGGTGGCGCGTGAGCGGCTGAAGGATCACGCCAACGTCGGCTTCACCGAACTCAATCGCTCCAGCCTGCAACCCTTGCCCGATGCCAGCTTCGACAAGGCCTATTGCGTGGCCGTGTTCATCCACATGGACAAGGAAGACTTCTTCCTCTACCTCGAAGACATGGCGCGCGTGCTCAAGCCGGGTGGCTTGGTCTATTTCGATACCTGGAACATGGCCAGCCCCGTCGGCTGGCGTCGTTATGCGCTGGAAATCGACCAGCATCGCCATGCCGATCATTCCAAGCGCAAGGACGTGGCGCGCAACCAGTTCTCATCGCCGGAGGAAGTGCGCGTATTCCTCGATCGCGCCGGCTTTGATCTCCTGCTGATGTTGTCCGATTCGCCCTGGGTGCAGGCCGTTGGCGTGCGCCGCGGTGGGGATGCGGATGTGGCGGCCTTGCGTGCAAGCACGCAGTCCAAGGCCGCGCGCATTGCCTATTCGCCCCTGTGGACGGAAATGTTCGACGGCCTGCTCGATGTGGCCACCGGCAAGGTGGCGCCGGAGGTGATGTGGAAAGTGCTGGCCGATGATGCGCGCGGCGAGGAGATTCCCATGTTCCGCGAGTGGTTCCGCGGCATGTGGAAGGGCAACGAAGCGAACTGGGGGCCGGCCCCGCGCTGATTGGCCGAAAGGCCTGCCCATGCAGTTGCGTATGGGGCAACGCAGGTGGCTTTTCACAGCCTGTCAGGGCACGTGGTAGCCCTTGTACAGCGTGCTGTGCGGAGGACGAATCTCTGCTTCCTCGCGTGAGGTCGTGTAGTAGTAGAGCGCAATCGATTGCCGGTTGACCTGGCTTGAGGTCCAGCGCCGCGGATGTCCGTGGAAACTGTCCGAGCGCGTCGAGAAGATCACCGCCCGATTGAACAGCGGTTCGACGATGCGTTGGCAGGCCTTGGCCTCGCAGTCCCACAGCTCCAGCTCGCCGCCGAGATCAGGGCGCCAGCCGGGGGTGAGATAGATCAGCACATTGATGCGCCGGTGCGCCTGCAATTGTTCATGCCAGTTGAAATCGGCGTGGATGCCGAGGTGTCCGCCGGCACGGGTCAGATGGATGCCGCCGCCGCTCAGGTGCGGGTCCGGCAACAGATGCTCGATGCCGGTCAAGGCCTCAAGAAAACGGATGAACACGCCCGAGTTCATGTCGTGGATGGCTTGCCGCAATTCCGGCGGGAAATTCTCCTCGCGTGCGCAACCCATCTTCACTTCGAAGTTTTCCGCGCCGAAATGATCCCAGCCGATGTCGGCGTCCGCGCCCGGGAAAAGACGGGCCAGTTCAAGCGCGCGTTGCGGGCGCAGGAAATCATCGATGACCGCATGCGGATACGGGCTTGCAACCCGGTAACCGGGGCCATGTTGAGCGCCCAGTTGCAACAGGCGGTCGGGATCGAAAACGTAGCTCATGTGATTCGGCACGAAAAACCCAAGCGTTGCATAATAGCAACCGACAACCGCTTCCAGTGGCGAGGGTGAAGGTGACTGCGATCCAGCGAGTCGGCGTCATTGGTGGCGTACGCATTCCGTTCTGCCGCAACAACACCGGATACGCCGAAATCGGCAATTTCGGCATGTCGGTCAAGACCCTCGGCGCCCTGGTCGAACGCTATGGCCTGCATGGTGTCGAACTGGGTGAAGTGGCCTTTGGCGCAGTCATCAAGCACGCCTCGGACTGGAACCTGGCACGCGAGGCCACCCTGTCTTCCGGGCTGGCACCGACCACGCCGGGCATCACCACCGCACGCGCCTGCGGAACCGGGCTCGACAATGCCGTGTATATCGCCAACAAGATTGCCAGCGGCCAGATAGACGCCGGCATCGCCGGCGGCAGCGATACCACCAGTGACGTACCGATTGTCTACGGCAAGGCCCTGCAACAGCGCCTGCTCGCCGTCAATCGCGCGCGCTCCCCGATGGAAAAGCTCAAGACCGCGTTCAAGGGCTTTTCTCTCGGCGAGTTGAAGCCCTCGTTCCCGGCCGTGGCCGAACCGCGTACCGGCAAGTCCATGGGCGAGCACTGCGAGTTGATGGCACGCGAATGGAAGATCTCGCGCGAGGATCAGGATCGCCTGGCCTGGGAGAGTCACCAGAAAGCCGCGGCGGCCTACGAACGCGGCTTTTTCAAGGACCTGATCGTGCCGTTTCGCGGCATCGAGCGCGACAACAACCTGCGCCCCGACACCACCTTGGAGAAACTCGCCAGTCTGAAGCTGGCCTTTGACCGCAGTTCCGGACACGGCACGCTCAGCGCAGGCAACTCGACTCCCTTGAGCGACGGCGCTTCGGCGGCCTTGCTGGGCTCCGAAGGCTGGGCCAGGCAGCGCGGCCTGCCGGTGCAGGCCTGGCTCACGCACGCACAGACAGCCGCCGTGGATTTCGTGCATGGCGCGGGCCTGCTTATGGCCCCGACGGTCGCCGTTGCCCGTATGCTCAAGCAAGCCGGGCTCAGCTTGCAGGATTTCGATTACTACGAAATCCACGAGGCCTTTGCCGCGCAGGTGCTGTGTACGCTGCGCGCATGGGAATCCGCGGACTACTGCAAGAAGGAGTTGGGCCTGGATCGCGCGCTCGGAGCCATCGACCCGGCCAAGCTCAACGTCAATGGATCAAGTCTTGCGCTGGGCCATCCGTTTGCAGCCACCGGCGCGCGACTGGTGGCAACGCTGGCGAAGTTGCTGGAGCAGAAGGGTTCGGGACGCGGGCTGATCTCGATCTGCACCGCAGGCGGCATGGGGGTGACAGCCATCCTCGAACGCTGAATGCGGACGGGTTTGGCTGGGGTGAATTGCGCGAAGGGGTTCCGCAAATTCGATCAAGGGAGCAACCATGGAAACACCGAAATACGCGCTTGTGCTGACCGGGGATCTGCTGTCCGGATTCAACGCCGACAGCGCCTGGCCCAAGCTGGCCGAACAGTTCCGCATGGACATGGGTCGCTTGCGCAGCGAGGTGCTGGATCATGCGCCGCTGACGGTCAAGGAAAGCGAAGACCTGGCCGGGCTCAAGTCCATGCTTTCGGTGATCAAGAACATTGGCGCGGAAGCCGAGATCCATCCGGTCGACGCAGGTCGCAACCTGTTTGCCCTGATCGACAACAAGCCGCGCGGACCCCTGCCGCTTGCCTACGTTCGCCAGCGCGTGCGCCGGGGCAGCTGGCCGACAACGATGAAGATCGCCGCGGTTGGCAGTACCGACTGGCGCCCGCTGGATGCCGACATACTTGGGACGGCTGCCGAACTTGCGTCTGCCACGCCGGCGGCGGCGGATACGGCGGACACCGTGGCGGCCAAGATTGCGCGCGTGGCCGGCAGCCTGGCCGGACAGCTCAACCAGGTGCGCACCCTGCCACCGGGACCGGCCATCCATGCCGGCTTCTGGCGTCGCTGCGCGGCGTACATGATCGACAGCCTGGTGCTGTTCGTGCCGTCGATGATCCTCAGCCTCATTCCCTTCCTCGGCCTGGTCATCAACATCGTCGGTCGCTGGCTCTACTTTGCGTTGATGGAAAGCTCGGCGTCACAGGCCACCCTCGGCAAACGTGCCATGGGCCTCACCGTTACCGACGGCAAGGGTCAGCGCATCGGTTTCGGGCAGGCCAGCGGCCGCTATTTCGGCGCGGCGATTTCCACCATCACGGCGTATGTCGGCTACATGTTGGCCGGCTGGACGGCCCGCAAGCAGGCCCTGCACGACTTGATGGCCGATACCTGCGTGGTGTTCGACAGCGTCAGGCCGGATCAGGAATTGCCGACCCAGCGCCCGCCCATGCCCTGGTATGGCTGGGCCGTGAATGTACTTGCCTTCGTGGTGCCGATTGCCATTCTCGCGGCGATTGCACTGCCGGCCTACAACGACTACGTGCAACGGGCCAAGGTCGCGCAAATCATGGTTGATGTTTCCACGGTCAAGCTGGAGGTCAGCGAGGCCATCTTCAGCGGCGCGGAGCGTTGTGCGGAACAACAGCCGCAAGTCTCGAACCCGTTGATCGGCGAGATCAGCGTCAGTGGCGATCCGCCGGGGTGCCTGATCACGGTAACCATGGCTGCCACGGCCGACGTGCCGGTCGAAGTGCGAGGCCAGGCCATCGAATGGCAGCATGCCGGTGATGGTTCCTGGACCTGCACATCGACCATTGCCGAAAAATATCTGCCGGCCGAGTGCCGGGACTGAGCGCTCCCGTGGAATGCGTGCAAAAGGCAATTGCAGCGGAGATACTTCGCTGCGTCCCGCCGTGCGCGACGACCTGAATTTGCGGCACCACCTTGAATCGAGGGGAAGGTAGAACAATGGATGCGACCAAGCATGCCCTGGTACTGACCGGCGAAGCGCTGCCCGGTTTCGATGCAAACACCGTCTGGCCGGCCTTGGCCAGTTACTTCCGGATGGAGCCGGACCGACTGCGCAGCGACCTGCTGGCGCGGGCGCCGATCACCATCAAGGAAAGCGAGGATCTGGGCAAACTGCGCAACCTGCAGGACGGCGCTTCCACCATCGGTGCCGTGACCGACCTGGTCGCCATGGGCAGCGAAGGCAACATGTTCGTGCTGGTCGATGGCACGCCGCGTGGACCGGTGCCGCATGCGTTCGTCGCCAACCGCGTGCGCAGTGGAGCCTGGCCTTCGAGCATCAGCGTCGCCGAAGTCGGCAGCACCAACTGGCGGCCCTTCGTCGTACCGGGAGCGTCGCCTGCCGCACCCGACTACGACCAGCAGGCCACGGTGGCCTTCAGCACCATTCGCGGAGCCGACATGGCGCCGGCACAACCGGCGATGGCGGCAGCGGCACCCGCCGCCGCACCCGCCATGCGCATGCAGGCGGCCAACCCCGGGCCTGCTCCATCGGCCCCGGCCGGCGCGGTGGCCAGCGGCCAGTTGCCCGAAGGCGGCATCGTGCATGCGGGCTTCTGGCGTCGCTTTGCCGCCTATACGCTCGATTCGTTCATCCTCATGGTGCCGATGCTGCTGATCTTCGGCCTGCTCGTGTACATGAGTTTCCGTGCGGCGATGTCGGGCGAAGGTCCAGGCGGCCTCATCATCCTGCTCTATTTCCTTGCCTATATCGGCGCGATTGTCGGCTCGTGGTTGTACTTCGCCAAGTTCGAGAGTGGAGCCAACCAGGCCACCCCCGGCAAGCGCATCATGGGTCTCAAGGTCACCGATATCAGCGGCGAGCGAATCCGCTTCGGGCGCGCGACGGGTCGCTTCTTTGGCAAGATCGTCACCGGCATCATTCCATTTGGCATCGGCTGGATGCTGGCTGGCTGGACCGGACGCAAGCAGGCGTTGCACGACATGATGGCCAGTACCTGCGTGGTCTTCCGCGAGGTTTCGCCAGGCAAGCCGTTGCCGACCGCGCGACCGCCAATGCCGTGGTATGGCTGGGTGCTCAATGGCCTGCCCATCCTGTGCATGGTCATCATGATGGCGAGTTACACCTGGCTCATCGGCAGCATCATCGGTGCGGCGAGCACGCAGATGCAGGATTCCTCGATGTCCAGCGGCCTGCCCGACATGTCAGGCAGTGGCATGCCGGACATGGGTGGAATGAGTGATTCGACGAGCATGAATTCGGGTGTCGACGCGCAGGAGCAGGAGACCGTGCGCAATGGCTTGACCCCGGTGTTCATGGAAGCATCCATGATGCAGTCCGAGATTGCGGGCGTGGTGGATGGCGGCGGCGAGTGTCCGACCGAGGAGCGCAGCTCCAGCAATGCCTGGATCGAGTCGATCCAGCTTGGCGGGGTGACTCCGGAGTGCACGCTCACCGTGCGCCTTTCCTCGTCCTCGGACATCCCCTTCGCCGCGCGCATCGAGCGCATCGAATGGAGTTACCAGGGCGGTGGCAGCTGGCGCTGCCAGTCGAGCATGTCGCAGGACCTGTTGCCGTTCTCCTGCAACTGAAAAATCCTATCGCGGAAACGAGAAAGGCAGCCTTCTGGCTGCCTTTCTCGTTGGGTCTGGTTGCGCAAGGAACGGCTGATGCGAAATCCGCGTTTGGCGCTCAGCGCATGCGGAACAGGGTGGGTGCCCAACCGCCGCCGCCGCCATAACCCTCGCGACGGCGCTTGCGCATGGCGTCATGCGCTTCCTGGCGACGGGTTTCCAGCCAGTCCACGCGATGGGTCTTGAGGCTGGCCACATCCACGCCGCGGCGCGCCGCTTCCTGCTGGCGGTAGCGGGTGAAATCGCTGTAGGCATCGATCTCCGGTTTCAACTCGCGGACGCACAGTTCGATCATGATGGCGTCGTCGAGGAAGCCGATGACCGGAACGCTGTCGGGGATGATGTCGTGCGGATCGGCAAAATAGGCCAGGCAGGACAGCACCCGGGCACGGTCTTCGTCGGGCAGGGCGTAGCCCTCGTCAACCACCAGTTGGATCATCGAGTCGAGCTTTTCCAGGCGATCCTTGACGAAGTTGGGGATCTTCACGGTCGGCACGTTCACCAGCAACTTGGAGGCCGCCGCGACCACCGCTTCGGCACTCAGGCCGCTGGCCTTGGACTGTGCGCGCTGCATGGCCTGGACGAAATGCTCGAGGTCTTCGTCGTCCAGTTGAATCGTAAGGTCCAGGGACATGGGTCAACTCCGCGGGGAAATTCAAGTCGCTGAGACTAGAGTGCGGCGGTTTGCGCGTCAATTGCCAGCACGCGTCCATGGCAGAAACGCTTGGCGGGGCAGCCTCAGAGGATGCCAACCGCGCCGGCGCCGAAGGCGGTAACGATGCGGGTGTACACGGATTTCAGCGGTACATCGATGCCGGGAAAGTCCCCAACGGCCGTGTAGCAGTCGTAGAAGCGGGGGTCGTTCTGCGCCAGCGGCTGGCAGCCGGGATTGAGTTCGTAGCTGGTTGCGTAGCGGAACGGCCAGAAATCAAACAGCGGCAGGACGGTGGAAAAATCACTGATCGCGTTGTTGATCCGATGCAGGAGATTGGTGCGCGGACGCTTGGCGATGGTCCAGGAATTCTGCGGCTGCATGTCGCGCAGGATGGCTTCGCTCACCTGCGCCGCAAGCCGCGCATCGTGGATGATGAAACCGGACTCGGTGTTGTAGTTGTCGGAGCGCGGATCGAAATTGTGTGAGCCGATCAGGGTGGTGTGGTCGTCGATGACGATGGATTTTGCGTGCATGCCGACGCGCACGCCCTCGGCGGACGGGTCGTCGCCGGAAAGCGCCGCATAGTCGGTGAACATGTCCGCGGCATCGGCCGGATGCGGCTTGAACTCGTAGATGCGGAAGCCGAGCTTGAGATAGCGCTTCTTGTACTTGTGTGACAACGCGTAGACGTAGAACGCATCGGTCGCCGCCAGTGAATTGGTGGACACCAGGATCTGCGGTGGTGTGGCTTGCTCGCGCAGCGCGCGGAAGACCTTGCGCGCGCGCTTGCTGATGACCAGGTAAGGCGTTTGCAGGACGATGCGCGAATGCGCCTGGCTGATCAGCCCGGAAATCTGCTCGCTCAGGCGCTGGTCTTCCTCGTCGGCACCGTCCTGCTTGGCCGGAAGGTCGGAAAAGTACTCGACGTCGGCTACGCGCAGGGCGCTGCGGATGAAAAGGCGATCAATCTCGGCGGCATTGCCGGCGCGCGCCGACAGCGCGGCAACCCGCATCGGATCGATGCCGCGCGTGGCCGGAGGCAAGGGGTGCGCTTCATCGGCCTCGGCCACCAGGCGCCGGTTGACGTCGTTGAGGCGGGTCAGCGGTGCCGCGCGGCGATAATTCCAGAACTGCTCGAACGAGGCCTGCATCTCCGCGCCGACATGCGCACCGGTGACCAGCACGTCGCGATCACGATAGTCGAACTCGCGATCCCAATCGAAGTAACGGTTCTCGTAGTTGCGTCCACCGGCAATGCCGAACTGCCCATCCACCAGGAACAGCTTGTTGTGCATGCGCTGGTTGAAGCGCGTGAAGCCGCACAGGATGCTGGCCGCAAATTCCAGCGGTTGGGTCACCGCCTTGTGGAAGGTCGGATTGTAGATGCGCACCTCGAAGTTGCTGTGGATGGTGGCCAGGCGCGCCAGCAATTCGGTGTCTTCCAGGGAAAACAACTGGTCGGCAATCACGCGCACATGCACCCCGCGCCGGGCCGCGGCCAGCAACTCGTCAAGCAACAGGCGCCCGGCATCGTCGTTGACCCAGATGAAGGTCTGGATGTCGATGCTGCGCTGGGCGGCGCGAACCAGGTGGATGCGCAGCAGCAGGGAGTCCTCGCCGTTCTCCAGCACGTTGACGAAATGCACCGGATTCTCGGTGCTGCCCCCGGTGCGTGCGGTCTCGGCCAGTTTTCGCAACGGCGAGTGCATGGCGCAATGGTCCACGCGCGTGCAATCCAGCGTGCTTGGTTGCCTCGCCTTGACGATCAGGTCGGCCTCGCGGGCCAACTGGCGATTGACCGAACAGGCCGACACGGTCAGCGCCAACAGGCCGCCAGCAAGGATGCGCCACCCTCCGGCGATCCGATGCCTGTGCAAACTTTCAGGATGCCGGCGTTGGCAAATCGGAAAGGTAAATATCGAGATTGAGGTGAACATGATCGGACAGTGTGGCACGTCGCGAGCGCATACCGAACTCACTCCTGCGCACCTCACCCTGGGCATTCACCGCGCAGTCGATGGCCGGCGCGGTGCAGGACGCGGGCTGCAGGTTGAACAGAACCGGCTGGCTGCGGCCACGCATGGTCAGCCGCCCCGGCAGGTCGCCGCCTTCGCGCAACCGTTTGATCGGAAATGAGACGGAACGGAACTCGATTTCGGGAAAACGCTCGACATCGAAAAACTCGGCGGATCGCACCCAGTTTTCCGTGCCCTCGCGGCGCATGCTCACGGAATCGGCGTTGATGCGCGCCTCCACGGTGGCCAACTGGCGTGCCGGATCGATGCGCACCTGGCCGCGCAGGGTGCTGAACTGACCCTCAACCGGAAACATCCACAGCACGCGCACGCTGAAGGAGGCGCGCGAGCGTGCGCTGTCGAGCTCACGCACCTGGACTGGCTCGCCACTTCGATCCACCCCGCCGCTTGCCAGCGCAATCAATCCGGCAAGACACGCTGCGACCAGCATCGGTGCCTCAGGGCCACCAGAAGTGGCGAAGGCTGGCAGCACCCGGTTCGATGCTGGCATCGCCATCCACGTGCATCCAGGCTATGGATCCCGGCGGCATGCCGCGGCCATGGTCGGAGGTGCCATCGGTGAGCAGGGAGACCAGGGTTTCCAGGCCCGGGTTGTGTCCCACCAGCAGCACACAGTCGGCGTCGGCATGTTCTTCCAGCACCTCGATCAGGGTGCCGGGTGTGGCTTCGTAGATGCGTGGTTCGATGTTTGCGTCGGGTCCGCCGGCGAGTCGTGCCATCACCTGCGCCGCGGTTTCGCGGGTGCGCGCGGAGGGCGAGCAGAGCACGACATCCGGTTGTGCGCCGTGCGAATTGAGCCAGTCGCCCGCGGCCTGGGCTTCGCGTGCGCCGTTTGCGGTCAAGGGCCGCGACAGGTCGGTTTCATCGCCGCTGGGTGGTTCGGCGTGGGCATGGCGCAAGAGGATGATCTGGCGAACCGACATGCGAAGTCTCCGTGTGCAGCCTGCATCATGCCGCAGGGCCGCACCAATCCCAAGTGACCCGTGCCTGCCTGCGCCCAACCGTCGCAGACTGGCACGCTCAATCGCCGTGCTTCTTGAGCCAACGCAACAGCTTCTGCCAGTCCTCCTGGTGCGAACGCACCGCTTCGGAGTGGTAGTCGAAAATGCTCTTGCCGAGACCGTTCATCAGTGAATAGGCCTGGGTATCGCGCAACTGCGCCACCAGCGGAAACGGAAATGCATTGATACGTTCGCTGGCCTGTTGGGTGAGCTGGGTCCAGGGCTTGGTGCGGTTGGCCACCAGTCCCACCGCAACCTTGTTCTTGCGGATGCGGGGCAAGGCGGCCAGTTCGGCAAGGAAGGGCGCGGTGGCCTCCAGGTCGACCACCGAAGGCAGCACGGGGACCACCAGGGTGTTCACCTCATCGAGGAATTCGGCGACTTCGCCGACCCGGATGCCGGCTCCGGAATCGATGATCAGGCAATCGGCGTCATCGGGAACGCGTTGTTGCCAGCCCTTGCGCGTGGCATCCAGTGGCAGCACCGCGCTGTCCAGGGTGGCGCGCTTTTCACACCAGTTGCGACTGGAGCCCTGGCGATCGGCATCGGCCAGCACGGTGGCCTTGCCCTTGAGCGCGAAGTGCGCCGCCAGATTCGATGCAATCGTGGATTTCCCACAACCACCCTTGGAACTTGCCACCAGGACCTTGAGCATCAGCGTCTCCGTCAGACAGCACAGTGCGGCCAAGCCTACACCAGGTCAATCGGCAAATCCGAGCGCGGGCAGGATCCGGCGGGTGTTTCACCCGCGGCGCATGGACACGGAAGGCAGCCCCGCACCCGCTGAGGACACGATTCAGATTCACTCGCTATGATCATGGGCATCCGCTCGCGCCGCGCGGATCCACGCATTTCCACAGGCATGTCCTTTCCCCGCGGGTAGTCACGCATGTTCGAGCGCTTGAAGAAACTCGGCCACGATTTTCTGGCAAGGCCCAGTGGCACGCGCTTCCACGCCCGCTACCAAGCCCGGCGGCATCGGCAGGGCGGTTTGTTGCACAAAGTGCTGGTTGTCACGCTGGGCAGCCTCATCGTTTTGCTGGGCATCGCCATGCTGGCCCTGCCTGGCCCGGGCCTGCTTGCCATTGCCATCGGCGGCGTGTTCATTGCCGAGGAGTCGGAAGTTGCCGCCCGCCTGCTGGATCGCATCGACCTGCGCCTGCAACCGTGGCTCGCGCGCTGGAGGCAGTGGCGCGCACGGCGTGCCGCCAAGCGAAACTGAGTCAGGATTCAAACAGTTCAACCTGGGCCGCCAACGCATCGGGCTCGCGGAAATTGCCGATACCCACGCCAACCAGCCGATAGCGCGTGCTGTTCGGCAGTTGCACGCGCTCGCGCAGGGCCAGTACCAATTCAGCCAGCGCCTGTGCCGAAGAGGGCATTTCAGCGGGCGTGAGGCTGCGCGTGAGGATGCGGAACTCGCGGGTTTTCAGTTTCAACACCACGGTATGGCCGACGCGGGTTTCCTTGCGCGAGGCTGCCCACACCTTGTCCGCCAGCTCGCGGATCATCGGCTCCAGATCCGCCAGCGGCAGATCCTCGGCCAGGGTGTCTTCGGCGGAAATGGATTGGGTCGGCCGGTTTGGCACCACCGGATGCTCGTCGATGCCGAGGGCCAGTTCATGCAGGCGGCGACCGTAGCGACCGAAGCGGGTCTCCAGTTCTTCCAGCTTGCGCAGGCGCAATTCACCCACGGTGCGGATACCGAGCGCGGCCAGCTTGCCATCCATCACCTTGCCGACACCGGGAATGCGACCGACCGGTAGGGGCGTGAGGAAATCCAGCACCGCATCCGGCTTGATCACGAACAGGCCATCCGGCTTGTTCCAGTCGGAGGCAATCTTGGCGAGAAACTTGTTGGACGCAACGCCGGCTGAGGCAGTCAACGCGGTTTCCTCGCGGATGGCGGCACGAATGCGTTTCGCAACCTCGGTCGCCGAAGGCAAGCCGCCATGATTCACCGTGACATCCAGATACGCCTCATCCAGTGACAAGGGTTCCACCAGATCGGTGTGGCGCAGGAAAATCTCGCGCACCTGACGTGATACCGCCCGATAGCGGGTGAAATCCGGCGGCACGAACACCGCATCGGGGCACAAGCGCTCGGCGCGCACGGCCGGCATGGCAGAGCGCACCCCGAAAGTGCGCGCCTCATAGCTGGCCGCACACACCACCGAACGGTTGCCACGCCACGCCACCACCACCGGCTTGCCGCGCAAGGCCGGATCGTCGCGTTGTTCGACCGACGCATAAAACGCGTCCATGTCGACGTGGATGATCTTGCGTTGAAGCATGGCAAACCGGGAAAAGGGAACAGGGCGCATGACCAGCGTAGACGAGGGAGTGGATCTGCGCACGTTGCGCCACGTGTGCCGAGACAGGCGGCACGGTATATTTCGCGCTCCCTGGATTCCGCGGAAGTCCCCGTTCATGCCTTCGATCAGTCAGCTTGCCGTGATCCTCGTGGTGTCTGCT
>SHNG01000099.1:3116-13581 GCA_004295005.1 Gammaproteobacteria bacterium | reverse complement strand
GGATTCCGAGCGGGTCGCCGTTGTCGGCAAATCGGGATTCCTGACCGAGCAGCTCAAGCAGCTTGGCAAGTTGCCGGCCGAGGAGCGCAAGGCGGCTGGCGAGCAGATCAACCAGGCGAAGTCCCGCATTCTCGAAGCAATTGCCGAACGCAAGCAGGGGCTCGAAGAATCCCTGATTGAAACCCGTCTGGCCAGCGAACGCATTGACGTGAGCCTGCCGGGGCGTCGTGCGGCGCGAGGCAACCTGCACCCGGTCACCCAGGCGATGGAACGCATCTGTGCGATTTTTGCCGCACTTGGCTATGAGCGCGTGGACGGGCCGGAAATCGAGGACGACTGGCACAACTTCGAGGCACTCAATTTTCCTCCGGATCATCCGGCGCGAACCATGCACGATACGTTCTGGTTCCCGGATGGTCGCCTGCTGCGTACGCACACCTCACCCGTGCAGATCCGCGGCATGGCGGGCCGCACGCCGCCGATCCGCATCATTGCGCCGGGCCGTGTTTATCGCAGCGACTCCGACCAGACCCATTCGCCGATGTTCCACCAGGTGGAAGGGTTGTTGGTCGACGAAACATCGAGCTTCGCCGATCTGAAGGGCACCTTGGCGACCTTCGTGCGCACGTTCTTCGAGCGTGATTTCGAAATGCGCCTGCGACCGAGTTTCTTCCCGTTCACCGAACCCTCGGCCGAAATGGACATTGGCTGGGCCAAGGAAGACGGACAGACACGCTGGCTGGAAGTGTTGGGTTGCGGCATGGTCCATCCACAGGTCCTGCGCAATTGCGGCATTGATCCAGAGCGCTTCACGGGTTTTGCCTTTGGCCTCGGCGTCGACCGCTTCGCCATGCTGCGCTACGGCGCGAACGACTTGCGTGCCTTTTTTGAAAACGACCTGCGGTTCCTGAGGCAGTTTGCCTAGAAACCGGGATTCGGGATTGGGGATTCGGGATTCGTCAGAGCCGAATGTTCGCAAGCCCAAAGAAGTTCGAATCCCGTATTCGTTGCCACAGGTTTCCGCTTCCCGCATCCCGAATTCCCAAATCCCGAATCCCGGCCTTTAACCCATGAAATTCAGCGAAAACTGGTTGCGCGAACTTGTAGAGATCCCGGTCGGATTGGACGATCTTGCGCATCGCCTGACCATGTCTGGACTGGAGGTGGAGTCCATCGAGCGCCTGGGTACGCAACTCGATGGCATCGTGGTGGCCGAGATCCTGGCCGCCGAGCGGCATCCGGATGCCGACAAGCTGAAGGTGTGCCGTGTTTTTGCGGGGGGCGAAACCCTGCAAATCGTTTGTGGTGCGCCGAATGCCCGGGTCGGCTTGAAGGCACCCTTGGCCATGGTCGGCAGCACGGTGGGTACGATCACCATCAAGCCGGCCAAGCTGCGCGGAATCGAGTCGAACGGCATGCTGTGTTCCGGCAAGGAACTGGGTCTGGACGCGGATTTCGATGGCCTGTTCGAATTGGCGTCCGATGCCGTGGTGGGACAGTCGCTTGCCGATCATCTCGGTCTGCCGGATGCGGAAATCGAAATTGGGTTGACGCCCAACCGTTCCGATTGCCTGGGTATGCACGGACTCGCGCGCGAGGTATCCGCGCAATTGGGCAGCCGCCTTCAACTCAAGGATCCGCCGGTCATCACCGCCACCCATGCAGGGATGCTTGCGGTGGATGTGCAGTCACCTGCCGACTGCCCACGCTTCTGCGGTCGCCTGCTGCGCGGTGTCGATGCAAGAGCCCGTTCACCCCGCTGGCTCAGCGATCGCCTGCGTCGCGCCGGTGTGCGCCCAATCAGCGCGGTCGTGGACATCACCAGCTATGTGATGCTGGAACTGGGCCAGCCCATGCACGCCTACGACGCGGCGACCCTGCAGGGAGCCATTTGCGTCCGTCGCGCCACGCCGGGGGAAAGCCTCACCCTGCTCGACGAGCGTACGGTGACGCTCGATCCCGAATACCTGGTGATTGCCGATTCGCAACAGGCCATTGGCCTTGCCGGAATCATGGGTGGCCATGCCACGCGCTTCACCCTGGACAGCCGCGACGTGTACCTTGAAGCCGCGCATTTTGTCCCGGCCAGCATCAGCGGTCGTGCGCGCAAGCTCGGCATGCATACGGATGCCTCGCATCGCTTCGAGCGCGGCGTGGACCCGCAACTGCCGCGCAAGGCAATCGAACGCGCGACCGCGTTGATCCTGCAGATCGCGGGCGGCGAGGCCGGTCCGATCAGCGAAACACAAGCAATCCAGCATCTGCCGCCAGTGCGCTCGGTGAACTTGCGTCGCCAGCGCCTGCAACGGGTTCTTGGTGTTGCCATCGATGATGCGGACGTTGCTCGCATCCTGGGTGGTCTCGGCATGCAGGTTGAGACCCATGTGGATGGCTGGACCGCGATGCCACCTTCCTCGCGCTTCGATATTGCGATCGAAGAAGACCTGATCGAGGAAGTGGCGCGCATCCACGGTTATTCGAAGATCCCCGAACAGATGCCGCGTGGTGAAATTTCGGCGGCGCGTCAGCCTGAAGGGCGCATTGCCACTTCGCGTATGCGCGACCATCTCGCTTCGCGCGACTACGTCGAAGCCATCAACTATGCCTTCACGGACCGCACCCTGCTGGCCAAATGGTCGCTTGCAGAAGGCGGCATTGCGCTGGCGAATCCGCTTTCCGCCGAGCTTGCGGTCATGCGAACCAGCCTGTTGCCGGGTCTGGTTGCTGCGCTGGACGCAAACCACAAGCGCCAGCAGTCGCGGGTGAGATTGTTTGAAGTCGGACGCAGCTACCACGCGTCGGCTGATGGGACGCGGGAAATCGAACGGATTGCCGGTGTAGCCTGTGGCGATGCGATGGCCGAGCAATGGTCCGATGCAAGAAGGGCGCTTGATTATTTCGATCAAAAAGGGGACGTCGAATCCCTGCTTGCGCTCTCAGGGGCCGGGATCCATGAGTTCCGCTTTGAAAGCGGCGGTCCTGCGTTCCTGCATCCGGGGCGAGGCGCGACCATTTGGCGCGGTGATTGTCAGGTCGGCGTACTCGGAGCCTTGCATCCGCGCCTGCTCAAGGCGCTGGACGTGGATGCCGAGGTCCACGTGTTTGAGCTTGATCTGGAGCGAATCAGCCAGCGGTCCTTGCCGATCTGTGGCGAACTTTCGCGATTCCCCTCACTGCGCCGGGATATTGCAATGGTACTGTCGGACCAGGTCCGGTTTGCCCAGATCGAGGCAGTCGTGCGTCGGGCGCTGGGCGATCGCCTGGTGGAGTTGGTGTTGTTTGACCGGTATTCCGACAAGAATCTCGGAATTGGTGTAAGCAGTCTCGCTATGGGCTTGATTTTGCAGGATCGTTCACGCACCCTATCGGATCAGGACGCAGATCACTGCGTGGAACTGGCGGTCTCCGCTCTGGCGACTGAATTTGCAGCAAGGTTGCGGGGGTAGGATGGCGCTGACCAAGGCAGAAATGGCGGAACGTCTGTTCATCGACGTTGGGCTGAACAAGCGCGAAGCCAAGGAGTTCGTGGATGCGTTCTTCGAATCCATACGCGATGCGCTGGAAAGGGGAGAGCAGATCAAGTTGTCCGGATTCGGCAATTTCGACCTGCGCTTGAAGAATGAACGTCCCGGGCGTAATCCCAAGACCGGCGAGGAGATTCCAATCTCCGCTCGACGGGTTGTGACGTTTCGACCGGGGCAGAAGTTGAAGGTCCGAGTAGAAGCCTATGCTGGATCAGGGGAGTAATAGCGAGCTTCCGGTCATACCGGCAAAGCGCTATTTCGCGATCGGCGAAGTCAGTGAGCTTTGCGGTGTCAAACCGCATGTGCTGCGCTATTGGGAGCAGGAGTTTCCCAATCTCAAGCCGGTCAAGCGGCGTGGCAACCGGCGCTATTACCAGCGCCACGACGTGCTGATGATCCGGCAGATCCGCTCTCTTTTGTATGACCACGGATTCACGATCACCGGCGCGCGCCAGCGGCTGGAAGGCTCCCAGGCACGCATGGAAGTGAGCATGTCCAGCCAGATCGTCAAGCAGGTTCGCATGGAACTTGAGGAAGTCCTGCAGATTCTGCGTCGCTGAGGCTGAAGACCGAAGTCCTCAGGGAGCGAAGGCCTGCTACAATCCGCGCCCCTCAAATCTTTGTCAATTCCGTCATGTCGGGGCGTAGCGCAGCCTGGTAGCGCACCTGCCTGGGGGGCAGGGGGTCGTGGGTTCGAATCCCGCCGCCCCGACCATTACGGAATCCTGACGAACCCGGCAGGCCAATTTCGCCAGCATGGACATGCCCAGCCCGCAATTGCGAACCCTCTATCCTGCAATTGAACCCTTTGCCAGCGGGTTTCTGCAGGTCAGTCCCGTGCATCGGCTGTACTACGAGCAGTGCGGCAATCCAGATGGCAAACCCGTGGTTTTCCTGCATGGAGGCCCCGGTGCGGGTTGCGGCCCCAATTCCCGGCGTTTCTTTGACCCCGCCCATTACCACATCATCCTGTTTGATCAGCGCGGTTGCGGACGCTCCACCCCGCATGCCGAACTGGTCGACAACACCACCTGGGAACTGGTCGCGGACATCGAGCGTCTGCGCGAGCATCTCGGTGTTGACCGTTGGCAGGTATTCGGTGGTTCCTGGGGCTCCACGCTGGCCCTGTCCTACGCGCAAACGCACCCGCATCGGGTCAGCGAACTGGTTCTGCGCGGCATTTTCATGTTGCGTCGCTGGGAACTGGAGTGGTTCTACCAGAAGGGATGTGACGCCCTTTTTCCGGATGCCTGGGAATCCTATCTGGCGCAGATTCCCGTGGTCGAACGTGGCGACCTGATCAGTGCCTATTACCGCAGGTTGACCAGCCCTGATCCGGCAATTCGGCTGTCTGCAGCCAAGGCGTGGTCGGTTTGGGAAGCATCCACCAGCTATTTGCTGCAGGATGCCGAGCAGATCCAGGGCAACGCCGTTGACGAGTTTGCGCTGGCCTTTGCCCGCATCGAATGCCACTACTTCGTGCACGGCGGTTTTTTCGAGGTCGACGACCAGTTGTTGCGTGATGCATCCCGACTCAAGGACATTCCAGCGGTGATCGTGCAGGGCCGATACGATGTGGTCTGCCCGGCACGCAGCGCCTGGGACCTGCATCGAGCCTGGCCTGAAGCAGACCTGCGCATCGTAGCTGACGCGGGGCATTCGGCGTTTGAGCCGGGCATCACCGACGAGTTGGTCAGGGCAACCGATCGCTTCCGCTGAGTCTGGAATCGATGCGCACAAAAAAGCCCGCCTAAGCGGGCTTTTTCAGTTTCCGGATACGGATCGTGATCAGGCAGCGGCTGCCTGCTTTGCAGTCCCTTCAACCTGGCGTGGACCTTCAAGCAAGGCCTGGCGCACACCATCAATCAGCAGATTGACCTCCGCTTCGGTAATCGTGAAGGGTGGGGTGAAGCGCAGGGAATTGGTGCCGCCATGGATGACGCCATAGCCGTGCTCACGCATCCATTCTTCCGTGCTGTTGGCACCATAGCACTTGAACTGCGCCGACAGCTCGCAGGAAAACAGCAGGCCGGTCCCCTGGACCTTGGTGATGTAGCCAGGCAATTCGGCCTTGAGGGCTTCCAGTTTTTCGAGGAACTGGCGGCCGCGATTGCGGATGTTGCTGCGGATTTCCGGGGTGAGCATGTCCAGCACCGTGCAGGCCACATCCAGTGCACGCGGGTTGGTGGTCATCGTATTGCCGTAGATGCCGCGCTTGTAAAGCTCGGCTGCGCGTGGGCTCACCGCAAGCACCGACAAGGGATACTGGCCGGCATTCAGCGCCTTGGAGTAGGTCTCCATGTCTGGCGCATCAACCCCTTCAAAGCCGGGATAGTCGACGATGGAAAGCACGCCGTGGGCGCGCAAGCCGGCCTGGATCGAATCCACCAGCAGCAAACTGCCGTGGGCACGGGTCAGTTCGCGTGCGGCGCGATAGAACTCGACCGTCACGGCGCGGCCGGGATCGCCCTCACCCATGACCGGTTCGAGGAACATGGCCTCGATGAACCAGCCGTTGCGCTCGGCATCGGCAAATGCCTTGCGCAGTTGTTCGACATCGTAGGGAGCAACCGTCAATACGCTGTGCTCGTTGCGGTAGCTGGCAAGGTGTTGCTCGTAGGTCTTGCGACTGGAATCGGAGTACAAGGCGGGGCGGTCGGTGCGGCCATGGAATGCGCCCTTGACCGCCAGGCGCTTGATCTCGCGTCCGGCATGGCGGGCTCCTGGTTCCGTCATCAACTTGGCGTTGACGTCGGCGATGCGTGCTGCCAGCGAAACGGATTCGGAGCCGGAATTCAGGCACAGGAAGCGTGCGTAGGGTGAACCACCACGGGTATGTCCGACTTCACGCTTGAGCGCTTCTCCCAGCCGCAACTGGGCGAGGCTGGGTGTCATCACGTTGGCCATGACCTGCGGGCGGGAAAGTGCTTCGAGAACCGCCTTTGGAGTGTGGCCAAAACCGAGCATGCCATAACCGCCGGAATCGTGGATCACGGCACCCTTGAGGGTAACGATCCAGGGGCCGCGGGCTGTCAGGGCGACGTAGGGATTGACACCGTCATCCGGATAGAAATTGACGAAATCGGCCTGCACGGCATGAATCTGCTCGCTTTCATCCAGCTTGAGAAACTCCGGCATGCTGGAACGCAGGGCCAGGAATGCCGCATAACCGGCGTCGATGGCGGCTTCCAGTTCGGGATGGCTGCGCAGCAGGCCTTCCAGCAAGGTGTCACTCAGACCAACCGTCCGTGCCTTGCCACCAATCGCACGCATCTCATGCAGCTTCACCAAAAAAGCATTCATTGCACACTCCTGAAAACACAAGGCCCGCGCCATCGTCGTCGCGGGCCAGCGGGGCTTAGTCCTTGATTGGACTTGAGAAAATGGGTGCGCGAAGTCTATCACGCGCTTGCATCCGGCGGTACCCCCGAGCCGGATGCTGGCCGTCCGAAGGCGTTTTTCCGGGGTCAATCCATCGAATGACGCTTGTCACCAGCGATGACTGATGAAGGCGACTCAATGTCACCCGTGAATTGGACTAATTTGCATGGCAACGGAGGAGGCAACCCATGCAATCGGAATCAATGGCGGTACTCGCGGAACTACGCAACGCGGGCAAGCAGTACGGGCCCTTGGTGGCTCTGGAAAACCTGGACCTGAGCCTGCGAGCGGGCGAACTGACCGCGCTGCTTGGACCCAACGGTGCCGGCAAGAGCACCGCCATTGGCATGTTGCTTGGTCTGCTCAAACCCACATCCGGGGAGGTTTGCCTGCTCGGACGGTCACCTCAGGACCTGGCAGCACGCCGTCAGATCGGCGTGATGCTGCAGAGTGCGGAGTTGCCGGATTCCAATACCGTCGGCGAACTTCTTGAGCTGACCCGCAGCTATTACGCCGCACCCTTGAGCACGCGCGAGTGCGTGGATCTTGCCGGGCTGGATGGATTGCTGGGTCGCCGCTACGCCAAGCTGTCCGGTGGCCAACAACGCAGGGTCCAGTTTGCCTTGGCGGTTTGTGGCCGGCCCAGACTGCTGTTTCTCGACGAGCCGACCACGGGCCTGGATGTGGAGGCTCGCCAGGGTTTGTGGCAAGCGATCCGCGAACTGGTGGCATCCGGCTGCTCCATCCTTTTGACCACCCACTATCTCGAAGAAGCCGAGGCGCTGGCTGATCGGGTCGTTGTCATCAATCACGGCCACTGCGTGGCGGACGGTACGGTGGCGCAGGTGCGTGCCCGCGTCGCCCAGCGGCGCATCCGCTGTCGATCCAGCATCAGCGCGGAAGCCGTTGCGTTATGGCCGGAGGTGCGCCACGCACGGGTGGACAGCGGAAATCTCGAGATCATTGCCGACAGTGCCGAACCGGTGGTGCGCCGGCTGCTGGCGGAGGATGCGCGCCTGCACGATCTTGAAGTGCAGCGCGCGGGCTTGACGGAAGCATTCATTGAACTGACCCGCGAGGCTGCCTGATGAACACGATGACTGCCGACTTTCCGATGAGCCGCATCCTGCGCTGCTATCTGCTGGAGGCGCGATGCGAGTTCATGCGCCTGTTGCGCACGCCCTCCTTCGTGGTGCCCTGCCTGTCGTTTCCGGCGGTTTTCTACCTGCTGTTCGGCGTGATCCTCGGTGGAACACGCGGAAACAGCGGCATGGCCGGCTATCTGCTGGCCACCTATGGCGTGTTCGGCATCATGGGCGTGGCCCTGTTTGGTTTTGGCGTAACCGTGGCCATCGAACGCGAGCGCGGGTTTCTCACGCTCAAACGGGCGCTGCCGATGCCGCCGGGTGCCTTGTTGTTTGCAAAGACGGCGATGGCCATGGTTTTTGCCTCGATGGTCTCGCTGATCCTGGCGGTCATTGCCTTGACCATGGCTGGCGTCAGTCTGGCACCCTGGCAATGGCTGGCCTTGTTTGCCGTCAATGTGCTCGGCGTGCTTCCGTTTGCCGCGATTGGCCTGTTGATCGCCACCTTGTGCAGCGGCCAGGCATCGCCCGCCATCATCAACCTGATCTATCTGCCCATGGCCTTCCTGTCCGGTCTGTGGATGCCACTCTCGATACTGCCGGGCTGGATCGCCGGTGCCGCCCCGGTCTGGCCGTCTTATCACCTGGCCCAGATCGCGCTGCATGTGGTTGGACGTGATGCCGAACAGGGCATAGGCTTGCACTTGATCTATCTGCTGGCAGTCACCGTGGTTTGCTTTCTCCTGGCGCGCAAGCGTTTGCTGAGCTTGAACCAGATAACTGCGTAGGAGGTTCGACATGGCGATCACGCTCGGACACCGCCTGCGACGGCTGCGCGGTCTGCTCATTCCCGAGCATCTGAACCTGGGCTGGGGGCCGTTCTATTCCCTGGGTTACCTCCTGTTTCTGTTCATGCCGGCCCTGTTCGGTGGGGGTGAAAGTCCATGGGCAGAAGGCGTGCCCTACGGCAGTCTGGGTGTGACTGTGTTGTCGGTTCTGGTTTTCCTGCCCTTGTACTTCATCAATTTTCGCCTGTCGGGCGTGCGCATGGTCCTGTGCGTACTGCTCATTGCCAGCCTTGGCTACCTGCTGCTGCCCTACAACGGGTTCTCCAACACCTACGTGATCTTTGCGGTTGCCGCAGCGGCATTCATCCATGCCAGCCTATGGCATCGCCTGAGCCTGGTCTGCCTGATGCTGGCGACGTTCTTGCTGGAAATCCTGTGGCTTGGTTTGCCGGTTTTCATTTTCGGGATAACCGTGATCATTGCCCTCGCGGTTTTCTTCGGCAGTCACTATCAGATCGAGCATCAACGCAAGTCGGCAGCACTCAAGCTGTCGCATGACGAGGTTCGCCGACTCGCCGCGCTGGCCGAACGCGAGCGCATCGGTCGTGACCTGCATGACCTGCTCGGCCACACCCTGTCCCTGATCGCCTTGAAATCCGAACTCGCCGGCAAGCTGTTCGAGCGGGATGCGGGCGCTGCGCGCCGCGAGATCGACGACGTGACGCGCGTGGCCAGGGATGCCTTGTCGCAGGTGCGCCATGCGGTGACCGGAATTCGCGCTGCGGGTCTTTCCACCGAACTGGCCGCGGCACGCCAGTTGCTGGAATCGGCCGGGGTCTCGTTTTCCTATGCACTGGCCGATGTGGAACTGACCACTGAACAGGAAACCGCGCTGTCGCTGGTTGTGCGCGAGGCGGTCACCAACATCCAGCGTCATGCGCGTGCCACGAAGGCCAGGGTTGAACTGGTTGCGCTGCGTGAACAACTGCAACTGCGCATCGAAGATGATGGCAACGGCGGTGACCTGCGCGCCGGCAATGGACTGACCGGAATCCGCGAGCGCGTGAACGCGCTGGATGGGCAATTCCGCATCGATTCGTCGCGCAGTACGGGCACGCGCCTGGATATCCTTCTGCCACTGGTCGAACAGTCATTGCCAGTGAATGTGCCGCGTGTGCATCATCTCATGGCGCCGCGTTGAATCGTTCGACGCGCGGGGAATTGCCAGAGAATCCAAAAGCGATGATTCGAGTGCTGCTCGCGGAAGACCAGGCCATGGTGCTTGGTGCACTATCGGCCTTGCTGGGTCTGGAGAGCGACATCGATGTGGCGGGCACCGCGACTGATGGTGAGGCCGCGTGGCGGGAAGTGCAGCGCCTCAAGCCCGATGTCCTGGTGACCGACATCGAGATGCCAGGATTGACCGGACTGGAATTGGCCCAACGCATCCAGCGCCATGAACTGGCGACCAAGGTGGTGATCGTCACCACTTTCGCCCGCCCGGGATTCCTGCGCCGCGCGCTGGATGCCGGCGTGGTCGGTTATCTGCTCAAGGATGCGCCGGCGGAAAACCTCGCCGAGGCCCTGCGCAAGGTGCATCGCGGTGGTCGTTCCATCGATCCGCAGCTTGCGCTCGATGCATGGTCGGAAGCCGATCCCCTGAACGACCGTGAACGTCAGGTGTTGC
>SHNG01000099.1:0-3065 GCA_004295005.1 Gammaproteobacteria bacterium | reverse complement strand
GAGATCGCCAGCCAGTCGAGCCTGTCGCAGGGAACGGTGCGCAACTACCTCTCCGAGGCCATCGGCAAGTTGGGCGTGGGCAACCGCATCGAGGCGTTTCGACTGGCCAGGCAGAAAGGTTGGCTCTGACAGACCCGGGTCCGAAAGCGTCGGTCGAGGGTCGCGCGCCGTTGGGAATCCGGCGTGCAGGGTCTGCAAAAGCGACACAAGCTGCGCTACCCCGGAAGAACCCGAAAGCAGCAATGGAATTGCCATGGCAATGCGGCGTCTGTTGGCATGAACTGTGCCTACGGCCCTTGTTCCATAAAGAATCGGGTATCCGATGAGGCGAAGGAGTATGTTTTGGCTCCACCTCAATGTCCTGGAGTGCTGCCATGAAAAGCGGTTTCATCTTCGCACAGGCGAGTGCATTGATTTGCGCATTGGGGTATTCGGGAATAGCGAGCGCAGATGTCATTTTCATTGGTGGATTCGAGCCTGGCTTTCAAATCGAACTCCCGGAAATGACGGTTGCCTCGGGTGAGGCCACAACATTCTGCTATTTCACGCGTATTCCCAATGCGAACCCGAGTGCGATTCGACGTTGGTCCTCGACCATGCAGTCCGGCTTGCATCACCTCGTCGTATACACCACGTATGATTCAGCTTGGCAGCCTATCGAGCTTCAGCCGGAGGGCACGCTCTCGAATTCGGGCTGCAATCAAGACATTACGGATTCCACGGGCTGGCTCTACTCGGCCCATGATCCCGTAAACATGCTTGCATTGCCGACTGATGATGGTGCCGGCTTGCCTCTGGCGTTCGAGCTTCAGTCAAATCAACCCATCGCGATCGAAATGTATGTAGTCAACACAACTGGAGGCTCCGTCACCACTTCAGCCGTCCTGCGGGCGGACTTGTTGCCGGATGGCACTCAGTTCAGTCCAACCGCGTCCTACACGACGAGCAACCTCAATCTGTCGCTCCCACCGATGTCGACGTCGACTTTCACCTACACCTGCCCGGTGCCGGCAGGTGTCAGATTCTGGTGGCTTTCGACGCGGACGCACCGCTTCGCGACATCGGCGTCGATCTCCGACAACACCACGCAATTGGTTCAGAGCACCGACTGGGAGCATCCCCAGATACTCGAGCCTGCGCAGCCCGGATACCAGTTTTCCGGCAGTGGATTGACTTATTCTTGCGCCTACTTGAACCCAACTGGTCAGACCATCCATACCGGACTAAGTGAGTCGAGTGATGAGGTCTGCATCGCGATCGGATTTTTTTATCCGGCAACCCGCCCCTCGATTTGCCTGAATAATGTGGGCCCCCTCTGAGTGCAAGCGGATTGTGTGGTGATTTGTCGGTATCCAGCGCGAATGCGGCTTGGCGCCTGATACAGGGCAGATTCAACGGTCGGCTACAATGCGCGCCCGAGTTGGGTCGCCGCGCACAGTGAAGAAATCGGATTTCCACTTTGATCTGCCGCCGGAGTTGATCGCACAACAGCCGTTGGCCGAACGCAGTGCGAGCCGTTTGCTCGTGCTTGGTCCCGGCGCCGCGGCACTCGCAGATCACAATTTGCGCGAGTTGCCCGGAATGTTGCGTGCCGGCGACCTGCTGGTGTTCAACGATACCCGCGTGTTGCCCGCGCGCCTGTTCGGGCACAAGGAATCCGGCGGGGCTGTCGAGATCCTGATCGAGCGGGTCACTGCGTCCCACGAGGCCACCGCACAGTTGGGTGTCAGCAAGAAACCTCGCGAAGGAGCGGCGATCACGCTGGCGGATGGATCGCTGGCGCGCGTACTGGGCAGGGATGGTGAATTTTTCCACCTGCGATTTGAATCGCGCGAACCTCTGGAAAAGCTGTTGCCGAGGCTGGGCAGCATGCCGCTGCCGCCGTACATCCAGCGCGATGCCGATCAGAGCGATGACGAGCGCTACCAGACCGTGTTTGCGCGTGAGCCGGGCGCCGTTGCTGCACCCACGGCTGGCCTGCATTTTGACGAACCCTTGCTTGCGACGCTGGCTGCGCACGGTATCGAATCGGCGCACATCACCCTTCACGTTGGCGCGGGCACTTTCCAGCCGATGCGCGCGGAGAAGCTTGAAGACCACGTGATGCACCGCGAATGGCTGAATGTCGGAGCCGAACTGGTCGAAAAGGTGCGCCATACGCGCGCCCGCGGCGGTCGCGTCATCGCAGTGGGAACCACGGTGGTGCGCGCGCTGGAGAGCGCAAGCAGGGAAGGTGGGTTGAAGCCATTCGCCGGTGAAACCCGTATCTTCATATTTCCCGGCTATCGATTTACCAGCATCGATGGCCTGCTGACCAATTTCCATCTTCCGGAATCGACCTTGCTCATGCTGGTCAGTGCATTTGCCGGCCATCAGCGCACTCTGGATGCCTATCGTCACGCCGTGGAACAACGCTATCGCTTCTTTTCCTATGGCGATGCCATGCTGGTGTGGCCATGAAGAGCCGGGATTCGGGGCGCGGGATTTGGGGCGCGGGATTTGGAACGTGGGACGCGGGTGGAGTCGGGCTTGCGGTCTTTGAGGTTGAGCATGCAAGAATCCTTCATGTCGCCGCTGTCCGCTTTTCTTGATCCCTCTTCCCGAACCCCGCGTTGCGAATCCCGAACCCGCATGCATTTCCAACTCCTCGCCACCGACAACAAAGCCCGCCGCGGTCGCCTCACGTTTGATCGCGGCACGGTGGAGACGCCCGCATTCATGCCTGTTGGCACCTATGGCTCGGTCAAGGCGATGACGCCGCGGGATATTCAAGAGATCGGTGCGGAAATCATTCTCGGCAATACGTTTCACCTGTTCCTGCGTCCGGGCCTGGACATCATCGGTGACTTCGGTGGATTGCATCGCTTCATCGGCTGGGACAAACCCATCCTCACCGACTCCGGCGGCTTCCAGGTTTTTTCGCTCGCGCACAAACGCAGGATCAGCGAACAGGGCGTGACCTTTGCCTCGCCGGTGGATGGATCAAAGGTATTCTTGAGCCCCGAGGAATCCATGCGCATCCAGCGCGTGCTGGATTCCGACGTGGTCATGATCTTTGACGAGTG
>SHNG01000031.1 GCA_004295005.1 Gammaproteobacteria bacterium | reverse complement strand
GATGCGCAGGTGGCGGAATGCGATCTGGCCTTCGAGTACATGATGAATGCACTGCGCCTGATCGAGGGTGTGCCGATCGGCGAGCTGCGTGAACGCACCGGGCTCCAGGCGTCCAGCTTCGGAGCTGCACTGGAACAGGCGCGCGCGCGCGGCTGGATCGAGGAGAACGACAAGCGACTGCGCACCACCGCAACCGGCCAGCGTTTTCTCAATGATGTGATCGGGCTGTTTCTACCCGACTCCGGCACATCCCATGCTTGAAACCGTCACCCTGCACTGTCCGTATTGCGGCGAAGGCTTTGCAACCACGGTGGATTGCTCGGCGGGCGCGCAGTCCTATATCGAGGACTGCGCGGTCTGTTGTCGACCGATCGAGGTGCGGGTGCGCGTTGATGAGGCAGGCGAGCTGGTGAGTGTTGAAACCCGCAGCGACCGGGAATAGAAACGCCTTCGCCCCTGAAGGGGCTCCTACAAAATTGCAACCAATGCGCTAGACTGCGCGCCACCAGTGGTGCCTGATCCTTCGTGATCGGGTGAAACGGGAAGCCGGTGCGTTGTTCCTGCGATCGTCCTTGATCGCACACTTCAACAATTCCGGCGCTGCCCCCGCAACGGTAAGCAAGCCAAGCCTGGTCAACACGCCACTGTGCACTGCACGGGAAGGCGATCAGGTCGATGCCTCGCATCGCTTGCAAGCCCGGAGACCGGCCACTGGCTGACGTCGCAAGACGTCACTGGTTCCAGGCGTTGCGGCGGGCAACGAACGGGCATGAGTGGCCGAATGTCCACCACGCTTGTTGTTCCGTGCAATCGCCTGGGTTTTCGCGGGTGTGCGTTCGGAGAATCCTACATGTTGCGTCTTTCCCTGTTTTTCCTGTCTGCCGCCATCGGCGGTTCCGTGCTGGCCGATGAGCCAATCCTGCAACCCGAGGTGATGGTTACCGCCTCGCGATTCGAGCAAGGGCTGGATGCCACCCTGGCCGATGTCAGCGTGATCAGCCGCGCCGATATCGAGAACAGCGCGACCCGCGACATCAGCGACCTGCTCAGGCTGGAGGCCGGCTTCGACATTGCCCGCACCGGCGGCCCGGGTGGGCAAACCTCCATTTTCCTGCGCGGCAGCAACAACAACCATGTGCTGGTGCTGATCGATGGCGTGCGCGCCTCGGCGTTGGGTACCGGCGTTTTCACCTGGGAGACCCTGCCGCTTGATTCCATTGAACGCATTGAAATCGTGCGTGGTCCGCGCGCCAGCTACTGGGGCTCGGATGCCATTGGCGGCGTTGTGCAGATTTTCACGCGGCGACTGGACGCAGCTCGCGCCTCGCTCGGCTACGGCAGCCATGGCGACGCCAAGGCCGATGCAGGCTTTGGCCAACGCGGCGAGACTGGCGGTTTCAGCATCCAGCTCGGCGCCCGCGATCGCGATGGCTTTCCCAGCCAGAATGAAAACGGCTTTGCTTTCGAGGACAAGGATCACGGCTTGCGCAACCGGCACTTGGCGCTGCGTGGCGACCAGCGCGTAGGCTCGCAGGTGCTTGACGGCATCTACCTGCGCAGCCAGGGCACGGCCGAATTTTCAGGAGGCCAATCCAACTTCCGCCTGCAGAACCTTGGCCTTGCGCTGGATGGAAAGCTCGCTCCGCGCTGGCAGCATCGCCTGCAACTGAGCCGCGCCAGCGAAGATTACGAGACGCCTGCGTATTTCTCTGCGTATGAGTCCCGGCGCAACCAGGTGGCATGGCAAAACCACATCGCCATCAACGCCAGCCAGCAGCTGATCTTCGGCATCGACTGGATGCGCGAACAAGGCCGGAACCTGGAGACCTTCGGCAATACCGCGGTGTACGACAAGCAGCGCCGCAACACCGGCGTGTATGCGGGCTGGCAGACCAGCGGCTCGCAGTTCGAAAGCGAAATTTCGCTGCGCACCGACGACAACAGCCTGCTCGGAAACAACACAACCGGATCGGTAGCCGCCGGCTGGCGCTTCAACGATCAGGCGCGTCTGTATGCGAGCCATGGCGAGGGTTTCCGTGGTCCTTCCCTGAATGAGCAGTTCTCACCCGGCTTCGGTGGCCTGTATGCCGGCAATCCCGACCTTCAACCGGAACAGTCACGCAGCCAGGAAATCGGATTCGAGTGGAAGTCGGGTGCGGGCCAGCAGCTCAAGGTCAATGCCTACTCGAGCCGGGTGCGCAACCTGATCAGTTTCAGCGGCGTCGATTTCCAGGCGGAGAACGTCGCCCGCGCACGCATTCGTGGCGCCGAATTCGACTATCGGCAAGCGTTCGGGCCCTGGTTGGCCGCAGCCAACCTGACCTGGCAGATTCCGCGCAACGAGGATTCCGACAGCGACCTCCTGCGGCGTCCACGAGAAAAATTCAGCGGCACGCTGGAGCGCCGCTTTGGTGATGCGTTTCAGCTCGGCGCCGAGTGGCTGCTTTCCGGCTCCCGCGATGATGTTGGCGGCATTGAACTGCCCGGCTATGGACTCTTGAACCTGCGCGCCAGTTGGCAGGTTTCGCCGCAGTGGAAAGTGCTGGCTCGCATTGAAAACGTGAATGATCGTGACTATGAACTGGCGCGCGGCTACAACACGCCGGGCCGCAGCGGGTTTGTCGAGCTGATCTGGTCGGCCCGATAGCCTGCGCGGGCCTGCGCGGACAAGCCCGCGACCACGGGCTTTTCGCCGCCCCTGCACCTGTTGCCCGCGTTCATGGCATGCCAGAATGCGGGCTGCGTGTGTGTTGGGGGAATGTCGTGAGCAAAAGCGTCAAGGGAGCAGGAACATCGGCCGACGGCCCGACCCGCCTGGTACGGCTGGCAGAACGGTCACTGCCGCGACGGGTGCGATTCCTGCTGGACGGCTTGCTGGAACGCACCGTCTATTTCGAGTCTGCCCTCGGCATGCTGTGTACCGAGGTCGAACAGCGCCTGTTCAAGCAGGCCGACAACGCACGCAGCAACGAACAGCAGGCTCGCCTGTTCGAGGCGATCCGGGAGATCAAGCGCGGCAAGGCGGACATTGCGCCGCGCTTTCTCATACATCTTGAATCGAGCCTGGCCACGTTCGACCAGACTCCCGGGGAGGCCAACGCGACCAGCGGAAGCAGCCGCGGGGAACGCCAGGCGACCAAGCTCGAACTGGTCGACTCGCGTGAACTCGAGATCACCCTGGCCATTCAGGAGATCGGCAACCGCGCGGAAATCCGCCATACCGGAGCGCTCTACCTGCTGGGCCATCGCTTGGGGCTTGTCGCTGGCCGTGCCGCGTTCGAGTCCGATGAGGTCCCGCTGGGACCGGTGGCGCTGGCGCGCGCCTTGCAGCATGCGCTGCTTGAGCTGGATCTCGAACAGGTGGATCGCATTCAGGTGTTCCACGATTTCGACAGCATCGTGATGGGCCCGATCGGGCAGTTCTACGAAACCATCAACCGATACCTTGCAGAGCAGGGAGTCCTGCCCGGCCTGCAGGCTCAGTTGCCGCGCAGCTCGCCACACCGTTCGGCTGCGGGCAAGGGTTCCGACGAAAGCACGCCCCCCGACGAAACCAAACCGAACGGGGATTCCTCGGGTTCGCAGCCAACTCCCATGGGTGCGACAACCCGGGGCGGCGCTCCGATGGGTGCTGCTCCGATGGGTGCTGCTCCGATGGGTGCTGCTCCGATGGGTGCTGCTCCGATGGGTGCTGCTCCGATGGGCGCTGCTCCGATGGGTGCTGCTCCGATGGGCGCTGTTCCGATGGGTGCTGGCCCGATGGGTGTTGCTCCAAGGTTTGGGTCTTCGATGGGCGGCGCACCTGCCGGCACAAGTCATTCTGGCCAGGCATCCCAAACCCACGGTGCCGGAGCCGGAGGTTTGGAAGACACAGGCACGGACGGCGGCGACTCGGAGATGTTCTCTTCGCTGCGCGGTTTGCTCGCCTCGCGACGTCGCGCCCTGAATATCAAGCCGTCGACGCCATCGGCATCCAGCTACATGGCCAGCCGCCAGGACCTGCAAAGTGTCCTCGGCAACATGCAACAGGGCCCGATCAGCGGTTTCCAGCAAGGCGGCAAGGCCGTCACCCGCACCATCAGTCATCTCAAGCAGGATCTGCTTGCGCAGTTGCGCTCGGCCAGTCCGGACGGCCAGACCCCGGTCCTTGCCGAGGAGGATTCGGACACGATTGATCTGGTCGGCATGTTGTTCGACTACATCAACGACAATCTTTCCTCGCACCACAGCAGTCGTGACCTGATTGCCAAGCTGCAGGTTCCGATCCTGCGCAGCGCGATCAGCGACAAGCATTTCTTCACGCGTCGCAACCATCCGGCACGCCAGCTCCTCAACAGTGTTGCCGAGGCAACCGCAACCTGGATGTCGGATGACGAAACCGACAGCGGCATGGTCGACACCATGACCGCCATGGTTGATCGCGTGACCCACGAATTCAACGGCGACATGTCGCTGATGGAATCGCTGCTGGGCGACCTCGGTCGTTACATGTCGCAGGTGACCAAGCGCGCGGAAATTGCCGAGCGCCGGCATATCGACGCAGCCAAGGGACGCGACCGGCTGGAGACTTCACGCCAGCAGGCCAATGCAGCGATCGCGCGATTGCTCAAGCGCGGCAACCCGGCACACATGGTGCGTGCCGTGCTGGAACAGGCTTGGACCGATGTGCTCGCCCTGAACCTGCTGCGCCACGGCGAAGAGAGCCAGTCCTATCGTCGCTCCCTCGCCGTAGCCGACCAGTTGATGCAGATTGGCACAGGTGCCGACATCGCCAAGGTGGACAAGAAGGTCCGCGACGAGGTGCGCAGCGGCCTCCTCCAGGTCGGCCTTCACGATGACGAGGTCGAAGGCGTCCTCGGCAAGCTGTTCGATCCCGGCTCCGTGGAAAAGAAGGCCAGTCATACCGAGATCGCAGTTGCCCTGAAGAGCAAGGCGCGACTGGGGACGGAATCCACACAAGCCAGGCCCGGCGAGCCTGCAACTCCGCCGGCGCCGGCCACTCCGCTGAGCGCCGAGGAAAAGGACATGGTGCAGCGCATTCGAACGCTGCCCTTTGGCACCTGGTTCGAATTCGTCACCAACCAGCAAGGCAAGACCGTGCGCCGCAAACTGGCCTGGTTTTCCACCGTGACCGGGCGCTGCCTGTTCGTGAACCAGCGCGGCGCGCGTGCCGATGAAAAGACCATCGACCAGCTCGCACGCGATCTTGTGCGTGGCCAGGTGCGCTTGGAACAGCGCGAATCGGAGTCCTTCATCGACCGTGCCTGGAAGGCCATCAAGCAAAAGCTGCTGGACATCTCCTCACCGACCAGCGAGGTGGCCCCGGCATGAGGTTCCAGCAATGAACGAGCATCGTCGATCACGGCGCAAGCCCGCCTACCTGACCATTCCGGTGGTCAACAAGATGACCGGCCAGACCATGGGCAGGATCGGCAACCTGTCGGCCGATGGCATGTTGTTGGTGTGCGAGGTGCCGATCACGCAGGGCGCCCTGTTCCAGCTCGGATTCGAACTGAGCAACGCCCACGGCAATCCGCACAGCATCGATATCGGCGTGCAGGAGATGTGGACCGAGAACGCCAATGTGCCCGGCCAATATTGGGCCGGCTTCCAGTTCATTGACGTTTCAGACCGGGATCTGGCCGCGATCGAGTCCTGGCTGGGTGAGAACAACGACTGAATCGAGGCATCGCGGATCGAGTCTCGTCCGTCCTCAACCTTTCGGCCTTGCCCGGAACAGTCCTGTTGAACGGTGAGTCGGCAGCGCCTTGATTTCCTGTCTGACTCGACCGGGTTTGCACGAGCGGAAACTACGCGTTCAACCTTGCCTCAACGGCCTGCGCGCGGGGTGCAGGCACGCAGGAAGAAATCGACACTGGCCTTCAGGTGCGCGTCGATCTCCGCTTCGCTGAATTCACTGGCGCAGAATCCACACAACTGGCGGGCGTGCAATTCGCCCTTGACCAGGCAGAAGAACTGCGACGCGCTGCGTTCCACGTCGACTATGGCAAGCTGACCCACTTCCATCTTGCGCCGCAGGAATCCGGCAAATTCCTCCTGGATCAGTTGCGCACCCGCAGTCCAGAACATTTGTCCGAGCTTGCGCGTATCGCCCGCGCCGGATGCCAGCAGCCGCAGCAGCGATATGGATTCCTCGCTGGTAATCAGGCGGAAGAACGCGCGTGCGATGGCCAGCAACTGTTCGCGGATGCATCCGTCCACCGCCACATCAAACAGTTCCTCCGGCATCTGCTCCATACACTTTTCACGGATGGCTTCGGTGAAAAGGGATTCCTTGTCCTTGAAGTGGCTGTAGACGGTCAACTTGGAAACATTGGCCAGCGCGGCTATGGCGTCCATGCTGGTGCCTTCGAACCCGTGCACGGGAAACAGGTGCTTGGCCGCGGCCAGGATTGCCGCCCTTTTTTCGAGGTCCTTGGGGCGGCCGGGGCCGGCACTGCGGGCGGATCGGGCGTTCATTGAAAAATTACTGGACTCATCAGTTCTGTAACATTACTATACCACGCAGTATACGAACTCTCGCCCGCTCGGGGAAGCTTGATGAGCATGGACATGTGGGGCCAATCCGCCGCGGCGCTGGCAGCAGTCGTGGCCATTTGCCTTTCCGGCTGCCAATCCCGCGCCGGCAAGCCCGAAGCGGAACGCGTGGTTCGCGTTGCTCCGGTTTCGGCAGCCAGCGAGCAATCGGTGGAGGTCTATCCGGGCGAGGTGCGCGCTCGATATGAAAGCGCCCTCGGATTTCGGGTGGCCGGAAAGATCCGTGCGCGCAAGGTCGATCTTGGCGCACATGTGGTCTCGGGCCAGATCCTGGCCGAACTGGATCCCCAGGACCTGGAATTGGCCCGTTCCAGCGCCAGGGCCGGCCTCGCCTCGGCGCAAGCCGCTCTTGACCTGGCGAAATCCGAGCATGCCCGCTTCGCCGCGCTGCGCGAGCGCAATTTCGTCAGCCAGTTTGAACTTGATGCCAAGGCCAATGCGCTGGAGGCTGCCCGCGCGCATGTGACGGAAGCCCGTGCCTTGCTGGATACCGCCAGCAACCAGGCCGGTTATGCCGATCTTCGCGCGGATGCCGATGGCGTCATCATGGCCATCAGTGGCGAACCCGGTCAGGTGGTGGGCGCAGGCCAGACCATCATGATGCTTGCCCACGACGGCACCACCGAAGTTGAAATCGACGTGCCGGAGCTCGCGGTTTCCAGCCTTTCGGTCGGCAAGTCGGCGCACGTCGAAATGTGGACCGGCGATGGAAACCGCGAACCTGCGCGGGTGCGTGAGATCGCCCCATCCGCCGATCCGGTCACCCGTACCTACCGGGTGCGCGTCGCCCTCGACGCTGCCTCGACTACGCCGAAGCTCGGCCAGACCGCCCGCGTGTATTTTTCCGCTGCCGCGCTGGACGGGCAGTTTGTCGTGCCATTGAGTGCGCTGCACCAGAAGGATGGCAAGCCGGCGCTTTGGATCATCGACCGCAAAACGCGGAAATTGCACCTCGCGCCAGTCGGCCTGGTCAGCTTCAGCGAATCGGGAGCGGTGATCAACCAGGGCGTGACCGATGACGCCTGGGTGGTGACCGCCGGCGTGCACCGCCTGCGCGAAGGTGAATCGGTGCGCCCCATCGATGCAATGAATCGTCCCGTCCAGTTTTGAGTTGACGTCCTCTTGCTGGGCTGCCGGAACCCTCCCTCCCCCATCCGCCAGCCCAGCGAAGAGGACACTTTTCCCCGCAGTTGCAGGCTGTTCGCCCGCAGCGCGAATGACCAAGCCGGGTAAGCGATAGATGCCATCATTCAATCTGTCATCGTGGGCCTTGCGCAACCAGGCCCTGGTCCTCTACTCGATCATCCTGCTCGGGCTGATCGGCATCTGGTCGTTCCGCGGACTTGGCCAGGCCGAAGACCCGCCATTCACCTTCAAGGTGATGGTCGTGCACACGGTGTGGCCAGGCGCGACGGCAGGCGAAGTTGCCGAGAAGATCACCGAAACCATCGAGAAGAAGCTGCAGGAAATTCCCGACCTCGATTTCCTGCGCAGCTATTCGCGCCCGGGCGAGTCGCAGGTGTTCTTCGTGGTCAAGGATTCCATTGCGCCCGGTCGGGTGCCGGATGTCTGGTACCAGGTGCGCAAGAAGGTTGGCGATATCCGCCAACGCCTCCCCGCCGACGTCCACGGTCCGTTCTTCAACGACGAGTTCGGCGATACCTTCGGCAACATCTACGCGCTCAGTGGCGAGGGCTTCAACGACGACGACCTGCGCGAGTATGCGGAACGCATCAAGCTCGAACTGCTGCGCGTTGCCAATGTGGCCAAGGTTGAATTGATCGGGCAGCAGGACCCGAAGATCTACGTCGAGGCATCGAACACCAAGTTCGCCACCCTCGGCGTGACCTTTGCCGAACTCAAGCAGACCCTGGCTGCGCAGAATGCGGTTGCACCCGGCGGCAGTTTCGAAACGGCAACCGATCGCATCTACCTGCGCACCAGTGGCGCCCTGGATTCCGTGGAAGCCATTCGCAATCTGAGCATCCGCGGCAACACCGGTCGCCTGTTCCGGCTAGGCGACATTGCCGAAGTTCGCCGCGGCTTCGTCGATCCGCCGCAGCCGCGCATGCGCTTCAACGGCGTCGATTCCATCGGCATTGCGGTTTCGATGCGCAGTGGCGGTGACATCATTGCCCTGGGTCGCGACCTCGAGGCTGCCACCCGGCGCATTGCCGCGAGCCTGCCGGTCGGACTGGATCTGCACAAGGTTTCCGATCAGCCCGCCGCAGTCAGTCGTTCGGTCAACGAGTTCGTGCGCACCCTGGCCGAAGCCGTGCTGATCGTGCTGCTGGTCAGTTTCTTCTCGCTTGGCCTGCGCAGCGGCATCATCGTTTCGATCACCATTCCGCTGGTGCTGGCGATGACGTTCGCGCTCATGAACCATTTCGATATCGGGCTGCACAAGATTTCCCTGGGCGCGCTGGTGCTTGGCCTGGGCCTGCTCGTGGATGACGCCATCATTGCCGTGGAAATGATGGCGGTGAAGATGGAACAGGGCTTCGACCGGGTCAGCGCAGCGGCGTATGCCTACACCTCCACCGCATTCCCGATGCTGACCGGAACCCTGGTGACCGCGGCGGGTTTCCTGCCCATTGCCACGGCGAAATCCGGTACCGGCGAATACACGCGGGCGATCTTCGAAGTGGTCACGATCGCACTGCTGCTGTCGTGGATCGCTGCCGTCGTGTTCATCCCCTACCTCGGCTACAAGCTGTTGCCGGATCCGCACGCGCAGCCGTCCGGCAAACCGCGCGGCCGCATCGCAAGCCGGGTCCATGCCCTGCGCTCGCGCCTGCCTGCCTGGTTGGGTGGCATCCGCGAGCGCGCCAGCGTAGAGGTTCATGATCCCTACGCAACCCCGTTCTATCGCCGTTTCCGCGCACTGGTGAGTGCCTGCGTGGCACATCGCTATCTGGTCATCGCATCCACCATTGTCGTTTTCGCGCTTTCGATATTCGGCTTCGGTTTCGTGCAGCAACAGTTTTTCCCGCATTCCACGCGACCCGAATTGCTGGTCGATCTGAAGCTCAGTGAAGGCTCCTCGTTGAACGCCACCCTTGACCAGGTCAAGAAGCTGGAAGCGTGGCTGGCCAAGCGCCCGGAGCTGGAAAACCATGTCAGCTACGTCGGATCAGGCTCGCCGCGTTTCTACCTGCCGCTGGACCAGCAACTGCCGCAGGCGAGTTTTGCCGAGTTGGTGCTGCTCACCACCGGCATCGAGGCACGCGAAACCTTGCGCCATGACCTGCTCGACCTGTTCACCCGCGATTTCCCCGAGCTGCGGGCGCGCGTGATCCGGCTCGAAAATGGTCCGCCGGTCGGTTATCCGTTGCAGTACCGCGTATCCGGTGCCGACATTGCAACGGTACGCAGCCTCGCGCGCCAACTGGCCGAGGTGGTACGCGCCAACCCGGCCACGCGCAACGTCAATCTGGACTGGGAAGAACCCAGCAAGGTCATCCGCCTGGTCATCGACCAGGACCGCGCGCGCGTGCTCGGCGTCAGCTCACAGGATGTCGCCACCTTCCTGCAAAGCTCGCTCAATGGCGCGCCGATTGCCACCTACCGCGAGCGCGACCAGATGATCGAGGTGCTGCTGCGCGGGGTCGACGAGGAGCGCGCGCGCATGAGCCTGCTCAAGAGCCTGTCGGTGCCGACCGCTTCCGGAAACAGCATCCCGCTTGGCCACATCGCAAGCCTTGAGTATGGGTTCGAGGAAGGCATCATCTGGCGACGCGACCGCCTGCCCACGGTCACCGTGCGCGCGGACATCGACGGTGACCTGCAACCAGCCACCGTGCATGGCCAGCTTGCGTCCGCCATCGACTCCGCACGCACGGCCTTGCCGCTGGGCTATCGACTGGAAGTGGGTGGCTCGGTTGAAGACTCCGCCAAGGGACAGCAGTCGGTCAATGCCGGATTCCCGCTGTTCGTGGTGGTGGTCCTGAGCATCCTCATGCTGCAACTGCGCAGCTTCCAGCGCGTGCTGCTGGTGGCACTGACAGCACCCCTGGGCCTGATCGGAGTGGTGCTGTTCCTGCTCGTTTTCCAGGTTCCGTTCGGTTTCGTGGCCATGCTCGGAACCATCGCCATGTTCGGCATGATCATGCGCAACTCGGTGATCCTGGTCGACCAGATCGAACACGACATCGAACACGGGCATTCGCCCTGGGATGCCATCGTCGATGCAACCGTTCGCCGCTTTCGCCCCATCGTATTGACGGCGGCGGCGGCGATCCTGGCCATGGTGCCGCTGTCGCGCAGCGCGTTCTTCGGTCCCATGGCGGTGGCGATCATGGGTGGACTCACGGTTGCCACGGCCTTGACCCTGCTGTTCCTGCCCGCCTTGTATGCAGCCTGGTTCAAGGTGCGGCCGGCGAAGCCGGGCTTGGCCCGTTGATTGCAGATGCAAACCATGAACGAATCATTTGAATACTTGAATGAAGAAGCCCGCCACGATTCGGCGGAACGCGAAGCCTGGAGACCCACCATGGACAACGCAGCAACGCAGGGGACGAAAACAAGCAGTCAAAACCCGGTCTCATGGCCTTTGCGCCTGGCCCAACAGGCATTTGCCGGCGCGCTGGAGCGGGCAAACATCGGCCCGGAACTGGATGTCGCACGCCTGCGCAACAACGCACGCGAGGCCCTGTCCGCGTTGTCGGCGGACGACCGCGGACAGCTCGAACGCTGGATCTGCCTGCTGTGGCGCAGTCGGCTCGGCGAGGGACTGATGCAATCCGGAAAGGCCCTGGGGCTCATCGATGCACACCTGGCCAATGCCATGGGCAGGTGCCTGCCCACCGCCACACACGGTGTACAGCATGGCCCGTCCGGCATGGAAATCGCGGCTTGATCCGTTTGCCGGCCATGCGCAGACCTTCTATGCTCTTGCCCCTTTTTCCGTGCAGCCGGACCCCGCAATGAATACCAACCTCGAACTGGCCCGCGACAACATGGTCGAGAACCAGATCCGCACCTGGGATGTGCTCGATTCTCGTGTTCTGGACGTGCTGGGCAGCCTCAAGCGCGAGAACTTCACTCCCGAGCGCTATCGGCACATGGCGTTCATGGATGTCGAATTGCCGCTGGGCCATGGCGAGGTGATGCTCAAGCCCATCATCCAGGGGCGCATCCTGCAGGCGCTGGCGATCGAAAACGGACAGCGCGTGCTCGAAATCGGCACCGGCTCCGGATTCCTCACGGCCTGCATGGCGGCGCTTGGCGGCGAAGTCACCAGCGTGGAACAGCATGCCGACCTCGCCGCCACAGCCCGCCACAACCTGGCCCAGGCCGGCCTTGCGCGGGTGAACGTGACCACCGCCGATGCCCTCAATGGCTATGCACCGTCCGGGACCTTCGACCGCATCGTCCTGACTGGCGCGGTTTTTGCGTTGCCTGAGCAGGTCAAGGCCTGGCTCAAGCCCGGTGGACGCCTGTTTGCGGTCAGTGGCGAATCCCCGGCGATGCAGGCCTTATTGCACACGCGCGTCGACAACAGCCACTGGCAGACTGAAGAACTGTTTCAAACCGATATTCCCTACCTGAACCACGCCGCACCCCCTTCCCGCTTCGTTTTCTGAGCAGCAATGGGCCGGCAACGCAACCGCTGAAGGATGAAGCAATGATCCGTTTCCGCCATTTGTCGCTCGCCGTTTCCGTCGCCCTGTGCAGCCTTGCTGCGCAAGCCCATGCCGATGATCTGCTGCAGGTCTACAGCGAAGCCCGCGCCTCGGACCCGCAGCTTGCCGGTGCCGAAGCCACCCGTGATGCCACCAATGAGGGCGTCGACCAGGCACGCTCGGCCTTGCTGCCGCAGATCAGCGCGTCGCTCGATTATTCGCGCGGCCACGGCAGCCGAGGGGGACCGCAATTCGTCACCAACGAAGACGGCACCCAGAGCCTGGTCAACGTAACCAGCTCCAGTCACGACTATTCACGCACCCTGAGCGGCCAACTCAACCAGAGCCTGCTCGACCTCGGCAAATGGACGTCGCTCAAGGCCGCGCGCGCCACCGCGAAAGCCGGCGACGCCAGCTACGCCGCTGCCGAACAGGACTTGCTCATCCGCGTGGCCACGGCGTACTTCGATGTTCTCACCGCCGAGGACGCACTCAAGTTTGCCCAGGCCAACGAACAGGCCCTGAACCGGCAGATGGAACAGGCCCAGCAGCGTTTTGAAGTGGGGCTTTCGGCCATCACCGACGTGAATGATGCCAAGGCCCAGCACGATACCTCGGTGGCCAATGTCATCACCGCGCAAAACACGCTCGACGACAACAAGGAAGCCCTGCGCCAGTTGACCAACAAGGAACCGGGCACGCTCAAGGGGCTGCGCGAGAAGCTGCCCATGGACAAGCCCGAGCCGGCCAGTCCGGATGAATGGGTGTCCGTCGCCGTGGCCCAGAATCCGACCCTGCATTCATATGCGCAGCAACTGGAAGCGGCCAAGGCCAATGTGCAGACCGCGCGCAGCGGACACTTGCCGACCTTGAATGGGCAGGTGCTGTATTCGAAGACACCGAGCTGGAGCGACAACAGCGCATCCAGCTTCAACGAGGCCTTCCACACCAACAGCGAACGCTGGTCAACCACGGTTGGCGTGACCTTGAACGTGCCGCTGTTTTCCGGTGGCTTCACGCAATCGCGCGTGCGCCAGAGCATTTTCAATCGCGACAATGCGCAGGACCAGTTCGAGCTGCAGAAGCGCCTGGTCGAACGCAGCACGCGCAACAGCTACCGTGCCGTGATTGCCGGTGCAAGCCAGGTGGAAGCCACCGGTCAGGCGGTGGTTTCCGCACAGAGTTCCCTCGATGCAACCCAGGCCGGTTACGAAGTCGGAACGCGCACCATCGTCGACGTGCTGATCAGCCAGCAGCAATTGTTGCAGGCGCAGAGCAGCTACTCGCAGGCGCGCCATGCCTTCATCCTCAATGGACTGCGCTTGAAGCAGGCGGCCGGCGTCATCGAGGTGAAGGATCTGGAAGCCGTCAACGCGCTGCTGGAATGAGCCGGGATTCGGGATTCGGGATTCGGGACGCGGGATGCGGGACGCGGGACGCGGTGAGCAAAAGGGCGGGATTTGAGATCAGAGATTTGAGATCAGAGATTTGAGATCAGAGATTTGAGATCAGAGATTTGAGATCAGAGATTTGAGATCAGAGATTTGAGATCAGAGATTTGAGATCAGAGATTTGAGATCAGAGATCAGGGGAAGAGCGGGCTTCTCGCATCCCCGATCCCCGATCCCCGATCCCCGATCCCCGATCCCCGATCCCCGATCCCCGATCCCCGCTATTCCCCCAACACCTGTTCGACGATGCGCACCGTGCGCTCCACCGCGCCGCGTTCGCGGTCCAGCACGGCCTGTGCCGCCTGGCCCATGGCCAGGCGTTCATCGGCCTGGGCGAGCAGGCGTGACAATGTCGCGCCGAGTGCCGCTTCGTCCTCCACGCGCAGCGCCGCGCGGGCTTCGATCAGGCTGAACGCCACTTCCTCGGTATTGAAGGTGTGCGGGCCGACGATGACCGGCTTGCCAAGCGCGGCCGGTTCAAGCAGGTTGTGGCCACAAATGGCTTACAGACTGACACCA
>SHNG01000116.1 GCA_004295005.1 Gammaproteobacteria bacterium | reverse complement strand
ATGCGGCACGCATGAAGGACGTACGCACCGGTGAGTTCGAATTCTTCACCTTCACCGGAGCCGAAGGCGCAACGGTGCAGGGCTATGTGGTGAAACCCGTGGGCTTCCGGTCTGGGCGCACCTACCCTGTGGCCTTCATCATCCACGGCGGCCCGGAAGGTGCAATGGGCAATGATTTCCACTATCGCTGGAATCCGCAAACCTATGCCGGGCAGGGCTATGCCGTGGTCGCCATCAACTTCCACGGTTCCACCGGCTACGGCCAGGCCTTCACCGATTCCATTGCCCAGGATTGGGGCGGCAAGCCGCTGGAGGATCTGAAACTTGGTTGGGCCGCCGCGCTCAAGAAGTATCCCTTCCTCGATGCCGATCGCGCCTGTGCGCTCGGTGCCTCGTACGGCGGCTACATGATCAACTGGATTGCCGGCAACTGGAACGAGCCGTGGAAATGCCTGGTATCGCACGACGGCGTGTTCGACACGCGCGCGATGGGCTATGAAACCGAGGAGTTGTGGTTCACCGAATGGGAGAACGGCGGCACGGCGTACGACAACCCGGAAGCCTACGAAAAGTTCAATCCGGTGAATCACGTCAAGAACTGGAAGGTTCCCATGCTGATCGTGCAGGGTGACAAGGATTTCCGCATTCCGACCACGCAGGGACTGGCCGCTTTCAATGCCGCGCAGCGGCGCGGAATACCCAGTGAATTGCTGGTGTTTGCCGATGAGAACCATTGGGTGCTGAAGCCGCACAACAGCGTGCAATGGCACAACACGGTGAATGCCTGGCTGGAGCGCTGGACCGCAGCGGTGAAGGCTGAGTGATTTCGCATTCAGCCGGCTATCTGGCAAGCGCCTGCAGGTACCGCTCCTGTAGGAGCGACTTCAGGCGCGACCTCAATCATCCGGATTGCCAATTTCCCCAATAATGCAGCAAACGTCTGCATGCGGACTGTCGCCCCAGGCGTTGGCGAGATCATGCGCAGCGCTGCGTGAGGCCGGCAGCAGCTTTGCAACCCGCTCAGCGCAGTTGCATGCGCAAATGAATTCTTGGTTCGGCAACAGCGGAATGGCCAGGCGGCGTCTCAACAAGTTCGAACTCGCCCAACAGCCTGGAGTTTGCTTTCAAGCGCTCGACGAGGGCTTCCGCCGAATGGGGTTGTTCCAGTTGGAAGGTTGCCTCGAAACCTGTGTCTGCAGCGGTTACTTCGCCAAATTGAGCCAGCGGCCACGCCAGGTCCCTGAGTTCCTTCCCTACTCGCAGAAGCGAAGGGCGCGAAGCTCGACCATCATCCGCATCTCCCGTGCGGATCAGGAATTCAAAACTGTAGTCGTTGTTTGACCACACGGGTTCGCGCTTTGAGTCGTAGGCTATCCACGCGGCTCTGAGGTTGTTTTCCAGATCGACTATGTCGTCGTCTCTGGACGCACGCAAGGAAGCGAGCACGCCTTCGCTTGATTGCTTCAGGCCAATCAGCCGGGTATCGCCAAGGATGCGCGCACTGAGCATGCGGCGTATCTCGACGAACGACTCCGGCTCCTTTTCCGGAATCCGGGTCAGACTCTCGAAGTCGGAGTCCGAGAGCGCTTCCCAGTGCAGGGTCTCGACAAAGGTCCGTTGCGTTCCAGGCTTGCGAATCTCGACGTTTGCAGAGTCGTACGAAAACAGGCTGATCTTCTTGGAGCCGCTGAAGGTTACGGTGACGGAGAGGGTTTGGTTGCCGGATTTTCCGATCTCGACGATGCTCGTGCCCGAATAGGGGTACTCATCACCATCTTCCTTGCGTACGGACTCGGCGACTTCCTTGAAGCGGATGAACCCATCGTTACAGGTGAAGTCCGTGCCTTCCACAAGCCGAGTCGGCTTGGACATTCCCCACTCGGAATTGGCGGTGCCCGAGCTTACCTGAAACGCTCCATCCGACACCCACTGGATTTCGATCAACCTTCCCTTGGAATTGTTGGAGAAGGCCTTGATGGCTGCCAGCGCGTCGCGCACTTCGTGATCTGGGCCATAGGCGCGATAACGACCGGAAATGTCCGGACAGTTGCCATCGCTGCTGACGGTTTCCGCTTGGCAGTACGTTCCTGTCAGCGCAAGGCCCAATACCAGTGCGGAGGCAAACGGAACGTGTTTCATGGCTTGGCCTGTGCATGCGAGGTTATGCCAGTATGCACCACCTTCAGGTCATGCAATTTGTTTCAAACGACAATGGATACTTTCTCGAGCGTAGGCTGCCAACCGCGCACAACCCGCGAGTAGGGCGCAATGGTCCCGTTCCGCGATGTCTTTGCCGACCTGAGCATTGCCGCTGCGCGCTTCGGCGAGCATCATGCGCAGCACTGAGAGAGGCCGCTACCATGCTTGCAAACCGATCAGCCAGCGCCGATGCCGTTCCCATGGTGGCCAATTGCGTGGCCTACCACGTGGATGGCACACGAATTGGCGACATCTCGCTTGACGAAATCAGTGATGTACTGGCAAAGCCGGATACCTTCGTCTGGGTTGGAATGGTTGAACCCGACGAAGATCTGCTGGAGAAATTGCAGGAAGAATTCGGCCTGCACGACCTGGCCATCGAGGATGCGCACAACGCGCACCAGCGACCCAAGATCGAAGCCTACGGCGACTCCCTGTTCATCGTGGCGCAAACCGCGCAGGTGGTTTCAGGAAGCATCGAGTTCGGCGAAACCCACATCTTTGTCGGCAAGCGCTACCTGGTCACCGTGCGTCACGGTGCGTCGCTTTCGTACGCCCCGGCCAGGCGCAGTTGTGAACAATCCCCCGACATGCTCACGTTCGGTCCGAGCTACGCGCTCTACTCGGTACTCGACTTCATCGTCGACAATTTCATGCCGATCGTGCGCAGCTTCAAGGAAGACCTGCAGGAACTGGAAGCGGACATTTTCTCCGAGACCTTCAAGCACGACACCATCCGTCGCCTCTACAACCTGAAGAAGGAACTGGTCACCCTGCGCCTGGCGATTGGCCCTCTGCAGGACATCCTCAACCAGCTCACTCGCATGTTTCCGGGCCTGGTGCGTGACGAGGTCCGTCCCTACTTCCGCGACGTGTACGATCACGCCGCGCGCATCAACGAATCCACCGACACCATGCGCGAAATGCTGACGGCCGCGCTGAGCGTGAACCTGTCCCTGGTTACCGTGGCGCAAGGCGAGGTGGTCAAGCGCCTCGCCGGCTGGGCTGCCCTGTTGGCAGCACCAACGCTGCTGACGAGTTGGTATGGCATGAACTTCACCCACATGCCCGAGCTCGACAAGGTCTGGGGATATCCCGCGATCATCGGCTTCACCGCATTGGTGTGCGGCGGCTTGTTCTGGTTGTTGCGCAGGGCGAAGTGGCTTTAGGGAAACTCTGATCAACCACAATTTTCGTCACCCCGGCACACGCCGGGGTCCATTTTGACCTTGATTGCATTGGAACAAGATCAAGACGGGTTCCGGCTTGACCAGCCCTCCGGCTGTTGTGAAGCACCTCGCCGGAATGACGAACAAATTCGAAGTCTCCCTAAGGAAACTCTGATTAAATCCAACCTTCGTCGTTCCCGCGAAGGCGGGAACCCAGTGACTTTTTCACAACTCGTTGAAATGCAAAGGCACTGGATCCCGGATATCGCTTCGCGATTCCGGGATGACGAGCAAAATCAGAGTTTCCCTAAAGCTCGAGGGTGGCGCGATCTGCGGTCGACAGCAGTTCCACGGGCACTGCGAGTTTGCGTGCCTGGGCAATGCTGGTTGCTGCCGCCTGCGGGTCTGCATCGGCCCGTTCGCAACGGGCGCGAAGTGCCAACAGGCCGGCGAGTTTCAGCTTGGCCTGGGCATTGGTTTCCTGCTGGCGGATGAAGGCCTTTTCCGCCTCCGAGCGGGCATCATGGCTGCGGCGTAGGGCGATCAGTGCATTCACGCGCGATATGCGACAACTGATTTCACTGGAAAGGACCGCTGCATCGAGATTTGCGAGCAGGTCCAGGCCGCGATCCAGATGGGCCACGGCCGGCTCGAACCGGTTGTTCGCCATGTCCAGTTCCCCCGAGATGCAGTGGAAGTCTGCGGTGTCGAGGTCGTTGCTCCCCGGGTTCTCGCCTATAGCAGTCTTGGCTTGGGCAAGCAGGGTAGCCGCCTCGTCCAAACGCCCCAGTTCGATCAGCGCGTGCGACCAGTCCAGCCTGGCCCGTCTGAACTCGGCTTCGGTCGCGCCCTGATCAGCGTTTTTTGCAAGCGCAGCGTGCGCCGAGCGGTAGTCGCGCTCGGCATCAACCCATTCGTTGCGCTCCTCGTGCCAGCGGGCCAGCAAAAGTTGGGTCAGTGCGACCTCGGAACTCTGTTCGCCGACCTTGCCGGAGATTTCTTGAGCTTCGTCTAGCGCAACCTTCGCTTCGGCAAACTTTTCCATGTCGATCTGGAAGTCGGCCAGTCCGCGCAATCCCATGGAGATCTTGTAGAAGGACTCGTCGCCGACGCTGCGCATCAAGGCGATACCTTCCTGGTAGAGTGCTTCGACGTCCGCAGGTTTGCCACTCTTGTGCCTGGCCTTGGCCAATTGAAGGAGGCAGCGTGCAAGCACCTCATTGCGCGGCAATCCAAGGCGATGCCAGCGCGCAACGACATCGCTGAGGATCACTTCGCCATCCGCAAAGCGCTTCAGCTTGTTGGCCAACAGGCCGACAAACATTGCGGTGTACACCGAATTCAGCGAATCCACGCCGAAAACCTGTTGCGCCTTGTGCAGGGCCCGGGTGCCGAACTCGACCGCACGATCCGCATCATCGGCGTAAGCGCGTGTTGCCGAGTACAGCATCAACGCCGAAACCGCACCTTCGGTGTCGACGCCCTCAAGCGCAGGCAGCAGGCCCAGCATCAATTGATCGGCTTCGCCGGTGCGGTCCGTGTCGTGCAAGAGATTGCCTTTGCTGACCAGCGCCGCAATCCATTCCGGTGAGGATGGGCTGCTGCCGTGCTCGTGCAATTGAACGATGGCCTCGTCGATCAGCAATTCGGCTTGCCGGCTTTCACCATTGCTGCGCGCAATTTCGGCCAGTGTGGTGAAAAGCTGTGCGCGCACCAGCGGGTCAAGTTCGGGATCGTCGCGAGCATTTTTTGCGGCTTCCGTTACCAGCGCTTCGGGTGTCGGCCTCTGGTCCTTGGGCAGGTCGGCGCTGGCCGTCTGCAGCACACTGACGATGAAGGCCAGCGTGGTGTTGGCGCGAGTGGACGCGCGCTGGGCCAGGTCCGCCTGATCGCGGGCGATGCGCGCTTGCCACAAGGCCAAGCCCAAGGCAGCGAGAATCGCCAGCAGGAAGGCGACTGTCGTGGCCACGCCGCCCTTGTGGCGCAGCATGAACTTGTGGGCGCGATACCAGCGGGAAGGAGGTTGTGCTCTGACTGGCTGGCTGCAGAGCAGACGCTCGATGTCGTCGGCCAGATGACCGGCCGAGGCATAGCGCTGCAAGGGATCAGCCTGCAATGCCTTGAGGATGATCGCATCAAGGTCGCCCCGAACCTGTTTGCGCGTGACGTGCTGCAACGCAACCGGTCTTTCGGAACCGGATGATGCACCGATCCGGCTCGACGGCGTGCGTCCACTGCCATCGTTGACGCGTTCCCCGGTAACGATTTCCCCAAGCAGCACGCCCAGAGCGTAGACATCGGTGGCCGTGGTGGTCGGGCCGCCGCTGTGTTGCTCCGGGGCGGCATAGGCCGGGGTGAACGCCGGCATCTGCGTGTATGTACCTTCGCCATCTTCCGCCAGCAATTTGGCAATGCCGAAGTCGAGCAACTTGACTTCGCCGTCCTCGGTAACCAGTACGTTGGAGGGTTTGAGGTCACGATGCACGATCAATGCGCGGTGCGCGGCGTCGACGGCGAGGCATACCACGCAGAACAGGTGCAGGCGCTGGCGCAAGCCGAGTTGATGGGTGCGCACGTAATCGGTGATGGTGTTGCCGACGACCAGTTCCAGTGCAATGTAGGGCAAGCCGGATTCGTTGACCCCGCCTTCGATCATGCGCGCGATGTTGGGATGCTTGAGCTGGATCAGGGCATGTTGTTCACGCCGGAACGCGCGCTGCGCCTCCGGGCTGTACAGGCTGCAGCGCATCAGCTTCAAGGCGACTTGCTGGGTGACGCCCTCGACTTCCCGAACCGCGCGGAACACGGTCGACGAGCCACCTTCGCCGATGACCTCCAGCAATTCAAACGGCCCGACGCGACTACCGGCGGGCAGCGATGAGCGGGGAAGCGTGGGTCCTATTGCGCTGGCAATGCGATCGATCTCGCCGACCTGCAGCGGCTCGCTGGCGTCTTCATCAGCCGCAATCAGGGCCTCGACCTGTGCGCGACGCTCCGGGTCGGGGCAGTGCTTTTCAAGAAACCCTGGGCGCGCGGGCGCGTCCAGCGCAATGGCGGCCTCGAAGAGTTCGCGAATGGTAGGGATATTCGAAGGCATGTCGGATTCGGGAAACGCCGAAGGACGCGTCGTTGTGTCACCGCCCAAGCTGATCCTTGAGAAAGGCGCGCGCAAATCGCCAGTCACGGGCCACGGTGCTGCGGGCAACCCCCAGGGTTTCGCTGACCTGTTCCTGGCTCAAGCCCGCAAACCAGGTCAGCTCAACCACCTGTGCGGCGCGCGCATCCGAATTTGCCAGCCGTTGCAGGGCGTCTTCCAGTTGCAGTGCCTGTTCGGCGCTGTCTAGGGCGAGGCGGCTGTCGCTGCCGGTGAGGGTGACCTGGATCCAGTCTCCGCCCGCGCGCAAGCGCATGCGGTCGCGCGCGCGATCCGCCAGCAAATGGCGCATTGCCCGGGCGGCGTAGGCGTAGAACTGGTTGGGATGGGCGAATCTGAGTTCCGCACTGGAACCCACCCGAAGGTAAAGCTCATGGACGAGCGCGGTGGTGTCCAGCGTCTCGCGGGCATTGCCGGCCAGGCGTTTGCCGGCCATGGCCTTGAGCCGATCGTAAACCTGCGCAAACAGGGCGTTGGTCCCCTCGGGGGGCGATGGCTGGGTTGAGGATGATGACATTCCGCGTCCCTCCGCAGCCGCAGTCTACCGCGGCACCGGGTCACCAGGACTTGCGCCTATCCACGCTTGTGCAGCCCCGGAACCCGCGGATGCACAGCCCAGCAGGGTCATCGAATCGTGCGCCAGCGCGGTCGGCGTGGCATAATCCGCGACCTTTTTGGTGTCCGGCCATCGCTGCCGGATTCTGCAACCTGTTGGAGCAACAATGGATTTTCTGATCAGTTCCGCCTATGCGCAGGCAGCCTCCGGCGCGGCCGCCCCGAATCCCCTGATGTCTTTCCTGCCGCTGATCATCATCTTCGGCATTTTCTATTTCATGCTGATCCGTCCGCAGATGAAGCGTGCCAAGGAAGCCCGCGCCATGATCGCGGCACTGGCCAAGGGTGACGAGGTGCTGACCAACGGCGGCTTGCTCGGTCGCATCGAGGACATCGCCGACTCCTTCGTCACCGTGGAAATTGCCGACAAGGTCAGTGTGAAGATCCAGAAGAACGCAATTACTGCGGTGCTGCCCAAGGGCACCATCAAGCAGGCTTGAGATTTGCGGGTTCCGCCCGCAGCGTTTCCCGGATCATCATGCGGCGATTTGCCGTGGCGATCTGGTGAATGCACGCTGGCTCCTTGTGCGCCAAGCTCACCCTTTCCAGATTGATTGGTAACTGGCTTCAACCGGATTTGTACGAATGAACGATTATCCACGCTGGAAACACCTTCTGGTTGCCCTGGTGACCGCGCTGGGCATCCTCTATGCGGTGCCATCGCTGTTCCAGAAGCAGCCTGCGGTGCAAGTGATTGCCAACAAGGGCGCCCTCGTCGATGAGGCACTCAAGGAACGCGCCTTGCAGGCCATACAGGAACGCAAGATCAGCTTCGATGGCGTCGAGATCAAGGACGAGCGCCTGCAGGTGGGCTTCCCCAACACCGATTCGCAGCTTGCGGCGGCCAGTGCCCTGCGCACCGACCTTGGCGACAAGTACACGGTGGCGCTCAATCTTGCCTCGACGGTGCCGGCCTGGATGCGCATGATCGGCGCCAACTCGATGCCGCTGGGTCTCGACTTGCAGGGTGGCGTGCACTTCCTCATGCAGGTGGACCAGAAAAGCGTGCTGGATGCCCAGGAACAGCGTTACGTGGATGACATCCGCTCGCTGATCCGTGATCGCGAAATCCGCAATGCCAAGGTCTCGCGCGCGGCCCAGGGTCTGATCGTGCAGGCTGCCAACGAGGCCGATCGCGATGCCATCGCCGCGGCGATCGCGCGCGACCTGCTCGATCTCAATGTGATCGATGGCCCCTCGATTGGCGACCAACCAACCCTGAACGTCACGGTCAAGCCGGAGCGCATCAAGGCGATTGCCGACCAGACCATCAAGCAGAACGTGGCCACCTTGCGCAACCGCATCAACTCGCTGGGCGTGGCCGAGCCGGTCATCGTGCAGCAGGGCAGCGATCGCATCGTGGTGGAACTGCCCGGTGTGCAGGACACCGCCGAGGCCAAGAAGCTGCTTGGTGCAACGGCTACTCTCGAGTACCGCGCGGTCGATGAAAATACCAATGTCGGCGAAGCCGTGCGTACCGGATCGGTGCCGCCGGATTCGCGCATCTATTACTGGAAGGACGGCTCGCCGGCCGTGCTCAAGAAGAAGGTGATTGTCACCGGTGATGAACTGGTGGATGCGTCGAGCGCAGTTGATGAGCAGACTGGAACACCGGCCGTTTCCGTGGTGCTCAATTCCGCCGGCGCGCGCAAGATGCTGGATTTCACCACGCAGAATGTCGGCAAGGGCATGGCCGTAGTGCTGGTCGAACGCACCCCGGAAGTACGCATCGTCGACGGCAAGGAAGTGCGCAGCGCGAAGATCACCGAGGAAATCATCAATCTTGCCACCATCCGCGGCGTGTTCTCCAACCGCTTCCAGACCACCGGTCTCGAAAGCATGAAGGGTGCGTCTGACCTGGCATTGATGCTGCGTTCCGGTTCTCTGGCAGCTCCCGTCGACATCGTGCAGGAGCGCGTGATCGGTTCCACCCTGGGCGCCGACAACATCAACAAGGGTGTCGCCGCCGTACTTGTTGGCCTGGCCCTGGTCGTGGTTTTCGTCGCGCTCTACTACAAGGTGTTCGGCTTGATTGCCGACGTTGCCTTGCTGATGAACCTGATCCTGCTGGTGGCCATCCTCAGCGTGTTCCAGGCAACGCTCACCCTGCCGGGCATTGCCGGCATCGTGCTGACCCTGGGCATGGCCATCGACGCCAACGTGCTGATCTGCGAGCGCATCCGCGAGGAATTGCGCAACGGTATCACACCACAAGCGGCGATCCGCGCCGGTTACGAGAAGGCATGGGCCACCATTCTCGATGCCAACGTGACGCACCTGATTGCCGCGTTCGGCCTGATGACCTTCGGTTCCGGCCCGATCCGCGGATTCGCCATCACCCTGACCATCGGCATCCTTACCTCGATGTTCACGTCGGTCACCGGCACCCACTCACTTGTTGCGCTGGTGTTTGGACGCACGTCCAAGCTCAAGTCGCTGCCGGTCTGATCTCGGGAAACCTTCCATGGAACTTTTCAATCCGAACAGCAATATCGATTTCATGCGCTGGCGCAAGGTCAGCCTTGCGATCTCGGCCATCCTCATGGTGATCTCCGCAGCCATCATCTTCATGCGTGGCCTCGATTACGGCCTCGACTTCACCGGCGGCGCCAACATCGAGGTGTCCTACGAGAAGGCGGTGGATGTGGCGGAGGTGCGCGCAGCCTTGACGGCGGGCGGCTTCGACAACGCGGTCGTGCAGACCTTCGGCGGCACCAACGATTTCGCCATCCGTATCGTTTCCGAGGAGGAAACATCTTCGAAGACCGAGGAAGCCAGCAACGTCGCCAACGACAAGATCGCGGTCGAAGTGCTCAAGGCCCTGCAGGCGAAACGTCCCGATGCCAAGGTCAAGAGCAGCGAGTTTGTCGGTCCGCAAATCGGCGAGGAGCTGCGCAGCGACGGCCTGGTGGCCGTCATATTCGTGATTGCCGGCATCTCGATCTACCTGTGGATCCGCTTCGAATGGCGCTTCGCGGTTTCCGCGGTTGCCTCGGAAATCCACGACACGCTGCTTACGGTGGCGGCCTTCGCATTGACCGGCCGCGAGTTCGACCTGCCTGCGTTGGCGGCCGTGCTGTCGGTGGTGGGTTACTCGATCAACGACAAGATCGTGGTGTTCGACCGCGTGCGTGAGATATTCCGTTCCTCGCGCAAGGGAGAGCCGGCGGAGATCCTCAACCGCTCGATCAACTCGACCATGTCGCGCACCATCATGACCGGCGTGACCACTGCGCTGGCGGTCGGCACCCTGTACTTCCTTGGCGGTGCGGCGCTGGAGAACTTCGGCCTGATCATGCTGATCGGTATCGCCATTGGAATTGCATCCTCGGTGTTCTTCGCCAACCCGGTATTGCTGTTGCTGGGCGTGACCAAGCAGGACTTGATGCCACGCAGCAAGGACGATCCGGAACTCGCGCGGCGGCCGTGAACGACGCGGTTCGCAAGCTCAGACAGGGTGCTTAGGCACCCTGTTTGCTTTTTGGGGAAGGTCTGAACAAGTATTGTCGCGAGCAAGCTCGCTCCCACCAGTGCTTGATTTTGTGGGAGCGAGCTTGCTCGCGACGAATGAGTTCCGTACTTGTTCAGAGTTTCCTTAGGGAAACTCTGATTTTGCTCGTCATCCCGGAATCGCGAAGCGATATCCGGGATCCAGCGCCTTTGCATTTCAACGAGTTGCGAAAAAGTCACTGGGTTCCCGCCTTCGCGGGAACGACGAAGATTGGGATTAATCAGAGTTTCCTTAGGGGATGGAAAGGTGCGACGCACGACCACACGATCCAGGCCTTCAGGGAGTCGGGCGACTGCCGAACCAGCAAGTCACGGCCTGGCGCGGATCATCAGCAAACGCGGAATCTGTTCGCGAACGCAAGCCGCCGCGTTGGTGCGCGCGGGTGATGTGCGCGTGGATGGCGTGGTTGTTCGTGATCCTGAACGGCGCACCCGAGCCGACGCCAAAATCGAGATTGGCAACATCGAAGGTGGCCCGGTCGCGCGTCGCTACCTTATGCTCAACAAGCCGCGCGGTCTGGTGACAACGACCTCGGACGAAAAGGATCGCGATACGGTTTACGCCTGTTTTGCCGGGGCCGGACTGCCGTGGATCGCGCCGGTCGGGCGCCTGGACAAGGCCAGCGAGGGCCTGCTGCTGTTCAGCAACGACAGCGCGTGGGCGGCACGTGTGAGTGCGGCCAACAGCGGCGTCGACAAGTGTTATCACGTCCAGGTTGCTTGCCTGCCGGATGCGAACCTGTACGAATCCTTGTGCGCAGGTGTCGAGCTTGCAGGCGAGCGGCTATTGGCCAAGGCAGTGCGCGAACTTCGTCGCGGTGAAAAAAATGCCTGGCTGGAAATCACCCTGGATGAAGGCCGCAACCGGCACATTCGCCGTCTGCTGGCGGCGTTCGACATTCAGGTGCTGCGCCTGATCCGGGTTTCCATTGGTCCCCTGCAGCTTGGGAATCTGGGCAAGCGTCTCTGGCGCGAACTGACGTCGGAAGAGGTGGATGGTTTGAATGTTTGAATGCGCGTCGCGCAGGCTAATCCCCTTCGGCAGTTACTTGGCACACAGTTGCTCTTGTTGCAGTGAATGTGATGTAGAAGTATCCAACATTATAGTGCGGGTTGTAATGTTTACATGGGGGGGGGTACACTCGCATCGTCCCATTTTAAGGATGGTTAGCGTCATGCAAATAAGAGCATTGGTATTTGTATCTATTCTTATTGGCTCGATGTCCTTTGCGGTTGTGGCGGATGAGCGTTCCTCCAATACGGATACGGCCTATCAGGTGGAGATGTCTGTCTCAAGAGATGGTACGATCATCTCGAAGCCAAGGGCATTGGTTTCGAGCGGCACCGAAGCGAACTTGATTTCGGAAGATCCCGTTGATTCCAGCCGCAACTATCGGTTGGTGATAAAGGTTCAGCCCTCTGCATTCGTGTCCGATGCCAAGCGAGAGGCTATCGACATCAAGGCGATATTTTACGAGCAAGTTGCTGGCGAGTTTGTCCTGCGTGGTGAGCCGTCAGCTACGGTTTATGTTGGAGATCAAGCCAAGCTCACGCTGAGCAACAGTGTAGCCGCACGAACTGCTCCAACTTACGAATTGACGATCACCGCAACTCGGGCTTCTACGGAGAAGTTAGGGGCGATTCAAGCGTGCCCCGGGGTTGGATTGCCTCTGTTGGGGGTGTTAAATGATTCAGGTCAGAAGGTTTCATGCCCTGTAGTGCGCGGTTTTTCCGACATATTTCAGGCTGCTTTTGGGATATCTACTGCGCAAGCTTCTGGAGCTGCAATTCAAGGCTGCTGCTCGGCTAGTTGCGGAACTCAGGGTCTCAACTGTTGCAACGTGGTTTGGTGTTGTGAAAATCTGTGCGGCGCCTGCTGTTCTCCTCCTTGAAATGGATCGGTGGATCGGAGTTTGGGCTGACACGGGGCTGCGGAGATCTAAAAACGTCGGATTGAGATCGCGTCTGAAACAAGGTGGAATCGGCGCAATTTGGTCTACCCAAAATCGCCATCTGACCGGGTGCAGGTTGGTTCAGTCAGCGCCACGAGCCAGGAAACCGCACCAGCTTGTGCGGGTCTCACGCGATCCATATGGTTCGAAGCGGCTCGCATTTGCGTGCGGATGCGCTCTTGCATTTTGCTACCTCCTCGCCTTTCGTCGATATCCTGCGCCGGATTCGTGCACAGCTTTTTCCACAGGCGCGAGGTGCAGCCGTATCCAGTCGGCAAACTCGGTTTCGCCAAGACTGCCTTCGGCAAGACTGAGCATGGCGATGTACTTCGCTTCATCGTTGGCAATCAGCTTGGCGCCGTTCAAAGCCAGGAACACGCGGTAGCAGACGTGGGCAGTACGTTTATTGCCATCCACAAATGGATGATTGCGGGCAAGTCCAAAGGCAAGCGTGGCCGCCAGCGCAGCGATGTCCGGTGGTGGATCGGCATACGCATGGGCTTGTTGTGGGCGGGCGAGGGCGGAATCCAGCAAGGATTCGTCACGCACCCCTGGGCTTCCTCCATGCTCGGCAAGTTGCCGTTCATGGATGGCCAGCGCAAGCGCCTTCTCGATCCAGACGATCATGGAAAAGGTCTACTGTGCAAGCTTGTGCAGAACGAGTCGATCCTCGCGCATGATCTTCTCTGCCACTTCCATCTGCTCGGCCAGTGCGGGGTCATAAACGGTCAAACGAATGCCATCCGGCGTTTCCAGGGCCAGCAGTTCATCGCCCTTTTCCAGTCGCAGTCGGGCCAGCAGTTCCTTGGGCAGGATGACGCCAGCGGAATTGCCGATGGTGGTGATCTTGAGTTTCATGGTCGCCTCGGCACCGGGAGTTATAACGTATGTTATACGACAGGCTCCCGATTTGGCAATGTCCAAGGTAGCCGCGCGCAAGGGTTCCTGCCCACGACGGCGTTGCAGGAATCCGAAAAGCGCAGGTCGGTTCAAGCGGCGCAGCTGCCGAACCGTCGCTGCCGGGATTCATGCGGGGGTCGCGATAGGGCGCCACGTGAGTCGGCTCCGACCCTTCGGGCCTTGAGCCGACCTACCCGCTACCTGAGGGTTGGTGGGCTTCAGCCCGACACGATGGTCGACAGTTACACCACGTGCGGGGACACCATCCGGTTCAAGCGACGCAGCCGTGGAACCGACGCTGCTCGGATTCATGCGGAGGTCGCGAAATGGTGTCACGTGAGTCGGCTCCGACCCTTCTGGCCTTGAGCCGACCTACCCGCTGCCGCGCAGGTTCCTCGTCGTGCTTCAGCACGGCGGGCGAACGTCGCATGCCGACGGCTGCGATCAGATCACGCCAAGGCGCCTGCCGACCCGAATGAAGGAATCCACGGCGCGGTCGATCTGGGCAATGGAATGGGCGGCACTGATCTGGGTGCGGATGCGCGCCTGTCCCTGCGGCACCACCGGGTAGAAGAAACCAATCACGTACACGCCTTCCTCAAGCAACTCGCTGGCGAAGCGCTGCGCCAGCTTGGCGTCGTACAGCATCACCGGGAC
>SHNG01000009.1 GCA_004295005.1 Gammaproteobacteria bacterium | reverse complement strand
GCGGCGACCGCACAGCGCAAACAACTACCGGCCACCCAACACCGCCTACCATTTCCAGAGCCCCAGGAAGAAGACGGCCTAACCAAAACCTAAACTTTCAATCGGTCCGAAGAAAAGGCACCAACCAATCAGCCAGTACACATTGTTCAAGTCATCAAGCGAGTATTCCGTTACACCCTCATCGGCGGGAAATAGCGCGACTACGTTCAGGCTTCCACACACGCTCGGCGAGCCGTTATCCATATGATTTCGTATAGGAAAATGGCTTGACGCAATGTACGAGATAGGCCGAGCATTCGTGTTACGCCCCGTTTTCGGGGTCTATATGTAGTAAGAGGCCAGACATTCTATGCACACAGCCTTGCTGACGCTTCTTCTGGCTGCGACTCCCGCGCATTCTGCGGAAGTCGTTGTGTTGGGGCGCGTCACAGAGGTCACCATGCTGCCGGAGGGACATGCACGTTGCACGCCTCGGTGTACAGCCGATCAGATCTGTGTTTCCAATAGTTGTGGTTGCGGTGAAGCGACCATTGAGGTGAAGGATATTGTCGCCGGCCAAGTCAAATCGAACGTCGTCGTCGTGCCCTACCGCCTAGGCGAGTGGTGTTCGGCTGACTTTCCGCTCGGTGAGCTAGTACTCGTTCGTATGTTCGACGGCGAGTCGCTCTGGAGTCCCGCAGAGGTTATGCCCAGTGGCGAAGTATTGTTTGAGATAGAGCACTTTGACTTCATCGCGGGCGTCCGCGCTTCAGAACTGCCGGCAGCGGATGGGCGCGCAAGCATTTCTGCGCTGCGCAAGGCGGCTGGCCTCTAATTATGTTTGCAGCCGCGCGCGCGGATGAGGCGGTGTCGCAGTAGCATGGGCTTCCGCCGCGCGGCGACTGAGCTCAGGAGTCAGGTGATCCATGAAATATCTCAGTTTCTTGATCGCCTTTATACTTCTTGCGTTCGCCGCGAATGATGCTCTGTACGTCGCTACTTCTTGGGGCGATTTTCGTCCATTCGATGTTGCACGGCATTTCGGGTTTCAAGCTTCAGCAGTTCTACTTGTCGTTTGGCACGTCTTCCTTACTTGGCGTGCTTGGTTGTATCGCCAGCACGGGAAGCTCTTAATGGCATTCCTCTGTCTGGCCGCTTTAGATATGACCTTTTTCGGGTACTTGCCGGCACTCCATCACGCTATAACTGTTGAGGATACGTCCTGGCAATCACTCATCGTTGTTGGCATCATGCTTGTCCTCGCCTTTATCTTGATTGGGTGGGCATGGCGTCTCTCTGGTGCGCCTAACAATTCAAGCCGCCGCCGCTTCGCGGCGCGGCTTGATTCAGATGTTGCCTGCACAAACAGCAGATTTCGCACTTGACAAGTCCATTTATCGTAGCTACGTTAATGTCGTGCGAATTACCTGCAACCCAGCCAAGCGCGAATGGACTCTGCGCGAGCGCAGCCTCGACATGCTGCGCGCCAATGAAGTGTTTTCTGGGCCGCATTTCACTCGCATGGATGACCGCCAGGACTACGGCGAACCACGCTTCATCACCGCTGGTTGGCTTGACTCTCGGCTTGTCGTTTTCGCATGGACACCCCGCGGTGCCGCAAGGCGCATCATCAGCATGAGGCATTGCCATGAACGTGAAGCAAAAAAACTCGCCCCGCACCTTGCATGATCCGGACGTTCCGGAGATCACCGACGACTGGATCGCCGATGCGGATCTGTACCACGGCGAAAAGCTCATGCGTCGCGGTCGCCCAAAGCTGGCGAACCCACGTCAGCTTCTGTCGCTGCGTTTGCCACCTCAGATCATCAAGCGTTGGAAAGCCAGTGGCCCTGGCTGGCAAACACGCATGGCAGAGGCTCTTGAGAAGTCTGCGCCAAAAGCTCAAGGGCCTGCCGGCTAACAATGTATGGACTCCCCCCGTCAACCCTTGAGCGCAGCGGTTCCGAGCGGTTCCAGTCGTGTGCTTTTGTACTTTTCCCGGCTGACGCTATTGCCTCAATGAACCAAGCGGTGCGACTGCAATTCCAAGGTTGCGGGCTTTTTCCGGTGACGTTCGTGAACAGCGCAGGCCAGTAGCCAGCGCGGCAGAAGTCATTCTGCCGCACGGGCCCCAGGGCGTCCGTCAGTCGTCGAATCCATCCTGGAAGATGATGTCGACCGGGCCGCTCGGTAGCGGCCACGCCCACACACCGCGTCCGCGGGTGAATATCGCCAGCGTGCTGAAGCCGCGATCGATGGCCATGTCCCAAATCATCACGTGTGGCAGCCCACCCTCGAATCGATACCATTGCGGAGTCGTGGAACTGACATCATCCGTGTAGTACAGACCCCAATCCGTGCCAACGAACACCTGATTGGGAATCAGTGGATTGACCGCAACCGCATTGGCCGGAATGTTCGGCAAGCCGCCGCTGACGTTGCGCCAGGTAAACGTGGTGCAGTTGTTCTGGCAAGTCACCTGGTAGACGTGCCCGGGCGTTGATGGCGTGTTCTGGTCAAAACCGCCGAGAACGGCATAACCCACCGCACCTGCCGAAGGATTGCCGGCATCCACCACGTCGATGGCAACATCCATCACCGGGCGATTCGGCAACACCGCATTGCCATCGGTGAGGTTGACCCAGCTCGCCGAGTCGGCGACGCCCTGGTTGAGGTTGTAGCCAAACTGCACATTGCCGTCATTTGTACCGACTACGACCACGCTGGGCGTCTTCACCGCGTGTGCGAGCTGGTTGATGAAGGACCGGTTGCCGAGCGTGTTCTTGGTCAGGTTCGGGCTGTTTGGGTACCAACTGGTGCGCGGAATGCCACCTTCAAGGGTTTCCCAGACACGGTTGGTACCGCCAAGCATGTAGCTGCATCCGATACTGGTGCTGCATCCGCTGCCGGGAGCATCGAGTTCGCCATAGCGGTACAACTCGAACGGAAATACGAAGCTGAGGGTGTCTCCACCCCATCCCGATTGTGCAGGCGTCGCATTGCTGGTGCCGCCACTCGGGCCTGTTTGCGAAACCACGACGGCGCCGTTCTGGCTGGAGTAGTACCAACGCTGTTCATTGACCGGTTCGATACGCGTATAGATGCCGTCGCCACCGTTGCGCACGGTCCACTGCACCGGTTCCTGGTTGCCACTGGGCCAGCGCGCAAATTCACTGCCATTGTCCTGGGCTCCTGCGCTGGCGCCCGGATTGCCTGCCGTCGCGAAATTCGCGGTGATGTCTCCGGAATACAGCTCGATGGATCCGATGGTGCGGTTCAGTGAAATGAAAGTCGGCCGGTTCGCGGCACTCGATCCGCCACTGCCGAATTGCGCATTGGTGGTGTAGAAAACACCGCCGTCGCTGCCGCTCAACACCTTGTTGCTGTCGAATCCTCCGGCACCGTTGGGCATGAAGGCACGCGCATGATGATCGACATGCACGTTGCCGCTGCCGTAACCACAGGTGATGTCCTGGAAGGTGGTGCCGCCGTTTGTCGAGCGATACATATCGACGCCGCTGAGCAGAACCGTTTCCGGATTGTTTGGATCCACCGTGAGTCCGGCGTCGTACCACATCTGGCTGCCGCCACCACTGGCATTCGAACAACCTCCCGACTGGATGCCGGAGCTTGAGGCGCGTTGCACCCAACTGGCACCGCCGTCATTGCTGCGCCAGACACCCAGCACGCTGCTGTTGGTGGCATTGGCACCCATGGCATACAGGATGGCCGGATTGCCGGGGGCGTCGGCAATTTCGATGCGACCGAGATTCTTGCCAGTCGGGTCACCGTTGCCGGTTCCCGCAGGCCAGCCGTTGTTGAGTAGCGTCCAGTCCCCGGTAGCCGGGCAGCCGTTGGCAGGCAGGTTCGCGCTGTAGACGCCGTTTGCACCCAGATTGGCCAAGTCCGGCTGCACCGGCGTGGGCAAGCCTCGCGTTCCCACCGCTGCGATCAATCGGGCAATTCCGCCTCCGGCATCCTGCACGATCAACCCGGTGATGTCCTGGCGCTGGGTCGAGTAGGCATTGGTGTAGCACGGCCCGGTCCAGTCGATGCCTGCATTGTTGGAGACGTACAAGCCGGTCTTGGTACCGACGATGATCGTGTCGGCATCATGTGGACTGGTACGCACCTTGCCGACAGCCTGGTATTGCGGAAATCCAAGGGTCGCCGATGGCGGATAAAACGGGGTGAACACATCCGCGCCGAGCACTGTCCAGGTTTCACCCTGATCCGTGCTCTTCAGCACTCCGGCGGTACCAAAGGAAAACGAACCGAAGCGCAGATCACCGGTTCCGACATAGATCACATCCGGATTGGAGGGCTCCATGTGGATTTCGCCGATGGCTATGCTCTGGATCTCGGGTGCATCGGTGACATTGCGCCAAGTGGTGGTAGCGCTGCAGCAATTGGTCGATTTCCACAAGCCGCCGCCATCCGAACCCGCGAAAACCGTGTAGAACCCGTCAATGTCGGGACCCCGTGGATCCACCGCGATCACATTGGTGCGCCCGGAAACTTCCACGCCGCTGTTCAACAACGGCAGCGGCCCGAGGAACGTCCAGGCCTGCGGCTCCAGGCTGAGCGTCGAATCCGCGCTGCGCCGGTAGCTCTTTTCGCCGGCGGGCACCGCCGCACGTATCAGCCGGTCTGCGGGGCGCGCATCCTCGTACCAGGAAGGGCTGAAATGCATGGTGGGATAGGCTACGCGATGCGCCCAGAAATCACCCTTCATCGGCTTGAGCCAGGGACCCCGGCCGTCTTCTTCGCCTTCAACTCCGGCGCGCCAACCTTGAATTTGCGTCGCGAGCGCAATCAGCGCGCCCGTGGCCAACAGGATGAAAACGATCTTGCGCATGCTTGTTCCCCGAATATCCGTCCAGCGACGGAGCCGGGCGATGGTAGCAGCACGCGTGCCAGAGCAAAATGCGCACACGTCGGGTCAAGCTCTGGCCGGCTCGGATGCCTTGGATCGCGCAGGGTCCACCCCTGACTTGGCGGAAGCCTGCGAGAGGGCCAACGGAGCCCGCGCTTCGCTCAACGTGTCGCCAGGGGCGTTGCCGACGACGCAAGCGCCCGGCTCACGCGAAGGCTGGCCAAGCCCGGAGATCGGCTGGAGTCGTTTCCGGACTTTCCTCGGGCGAGGTTGATCGCGGCGAAAAGGGGGTGTTCCGCATCCAGTTGCCGAACGGCCTGCGCCCAAGCGGCGTCGAGCAGCGCCTGTGTCTTGGCCGGATTGGATTGGCGTGCAGCAAGCAAGCCCTGCCCAAGCAGAATCTCGATGCGGCGCGGATGCCCCTCGGGCTGAATCGCGTCGAAGTTGCGCTCGGCTTGCGCAAACCATTCCGCGGCAAGTCCGTCATTGCCGCGCTCAAGCTCCACAAAACCAAGATCGATCTCGAGATACGCAGTGATGATGTGTCCGGGCGGCAATTGTTCGCGCATGGATTTCACCAGGCGCTGCAGTCGGCTTGCTGCACCTTCCAGATCACCATTTGCTTCCAGGAGTTGGGCAACCACACGCTCGCAGTAAGCGGTCGATGGCGTGGTCATGCCCCGGGTTTTCTGGAAAGTCACGAATGCAGCATTGATCTGTCCTGCGGCATCGCCATAGTTTCCCTGATCCAGCAGCAGACGCCCCAGACCCAACCGACTCGAAGCCGTGTTCGGGTGTGTTTCGCCATGCGCAGCCATTTGCACCACGAGTGCCTTGGCATAGCGTTCAGCCGACTCGCGCTGACGGCCAAGGTCGCGATCGACATTGGCAAGGCCGCTTTCGAGCACAGCGACCAGGGCATCGGAGTCACCCAGCGTTTCCTGCGCATCTTCCAGCGCCTGATCGAGTTGAACGATGGCCTCCCGGTACAAGCCGAGACTGTGCAGAACATCGGCGAAGCGTTGCCGGGTGACAATGGTCCAGTAGGATTTCGATCCCAAGGCGGCGATGCGCTCGTCGAGCGCCTGCCGGTACATCGCTGCGGATTCCGCGTAGCGGCCGCTGTAATGCAGCAGCAAGGCCAGGCTGCTGGAACTGGAACCGCGCAGGCGATCCTCGGCTGAGGGCAACTGCCGATACAGCGCGTTGGCTTCAAGCAAGATCGGTTCGGCCTGTGCCATTTCCCCGCGGGCAAGATGGATCTCGCCGATGATGTTGAGCATCTCCGCCTTCAACTCGGGCTGGATCGTCACATCCCTGCGCACTCGGGCCAGGCCATCCACCAGCATTTCACTGGCACGCGGATCTTGCCCCTGCGTGCCGCCGGGGTCGGCTGCCTGGAACCAACCCACCAGATAATCGCGCACCGTGCGATTGATGCCGGCTTCGCGCGCAAGCGCCTGCGCCTGCCTGAGTGTGCTGATCGCATAGGTCAATGTCAGTCCCAGCACGCAGACGATGCCGGCCGCCAGCCAGGCGTGGCGACGCAGCCACTTGCCGCTGCGACGCAAGCGGCCGATGCGACGCGCCTTGACCGGCACGCCACGCTGCCAGCGATCGACATCCTCGCGCATGGCATCGACGGAACCGTAGCGCGCAGCAGGCGACACGGCCAGCGCGCGCTGCAGGATGGCATCGAAATCCCCGCGCAAGCGCCGCCGCAAGCGCGCACTGGTGGTGGCGCGCTGTGCAGCATGCGCGTCAGCCTCGTTGTCCTGACCAATGGCCGCAGACAATGAGAGCGCTTCGTCCTCGGCATGGCATCGCCGCGTGTCGACAAACGGACGCGCGCCGCACACCAATTCAAACAGCAACACGCCGAGCTGAAACACGTCGCTGGCTGTGGTTATGGCATCGCCACGCAGTTGTTCCGGACTTGCGTATTCACGAGTCAGCGCACGTGCCTCGATGCGGGTTGGCGGCGCCGCCGCAGGAAACCCTTCGGCATCAAGCAATTTGGCAATACCGAAATCGAGCAACTTGATTGAGCCCTGTTCACTGACCAGCACGTTTGAGGGCTTCAGGTCACGATGCACGATCAGCCTCTGGTGAGCGGAGGCCACCGCGATGGCAACTTCATCCCACAACCCGATGCGCTCATCAATGGAAAGGCAACACGAATTGCAATGTTCGTCGATGCTGCGCCCTGACACATACTCCAAGGCAAGCCACGGCATGCCATCGGCACGAACACCGCCATCCAGCAGGCGCGCTATGCGCGGATCATCCAGGCGCGCCAGAATTTGCCGCTCCTGCTCGAATCGGGCTATCAGCTCTGGCGATGCCAGGCCTGGCCACAGGCATTTGATGGCGGCAAACTGCTCGAAGCCACCAGTTGCACGCTCGGCAAACAACACGCGAGCCATGCCGCCGTGTGCAATCGTGCCGCGAGCCTGCCAGGAGCCGAAGCACTGGCCTGCTGCAGGATCATCGGCAAGTTCCGCCCACAGGTGTTGATCGAGCAGCGCGTCGAGCGGGTCATCCACGGCATCAATACAAGCCAGCATGGCGCGCAGGTGGCTGGCAATCTCCGGTTGCTCTCGCCCAACGCGCTCAATGAGCACATTGCGCTCGTCGGCATCCATGTCGAGCGCGCTCTGCAGCAGGGCATCGATCTCGTGGAAGCGACTGACTGGGGAGTCCCCGCTCATGGCGCGAGCAATTCCCCGATCCAGGCTCGCGCACGCTTCAGCTCGCGCTGGATCGTGCGCAAGCCGACGCCGTGAAGTTCCGCCAGCTCATCAGCATCGAGCCCGATGAACCAGTGTTGTTCGATCAGGCGGGCAAGACGTGCATCCACCTTGGCCAGCGCGCCCAGACCCTCGGCAAAACCCAACTGTGCCTCGATCTGGGCCGGCTCAACGGCACTGGAGTCGTCCATCGACAGAATTGCCTCGCCTCCTCCACGCTTTTCCGCTGCTCGGGCCCGCAGGCGGTCGATGAGGATCTGGCGCATGACCCGAGCGCACAGCGCGATGAAATGCGCGCGACTCAGTGCGGGAGCAGCGTTCTGCCGGGCCAGCTTCATCCAGGTTTCATGCACGAGCACCGTGGTGGACAAGCTGGCGCCAGGCACGCGCCTGAACAACTGCACATGGGCGATTCTCTTTAGATCGCCATAGACCGACGGCAACAATTCGCGCAAATCGGTTGCTGCGCCAAAACCCTCGATGGACAACTGTTCGGCGAGGTCGGTCGCTTGGATCGGCATGCGGGCAGCTCCGGCGCTCCGGGTCGGTCGGAGCACCGGGAAATTGTCGCACTGGACGCATCGCAATGTTTGAAGCCTGTCACCGATGGCCCGATTGCCGCCCAGGGCAGCGGTCGGCACCCGCAGCGCGGCTCTCAGTGCAACCCGGCTCACAGGATCTCGAACGGATCAAAGAAGATCACGTCGCTGTCCAGCTCAATGGCGCCAACATCACAACGTGCATTGCCGTTGCCGTCGAAATCGATCGGGCGATCGACGAAATACTGGTCTTCGGCTTCGCAACCGATGGATCCTATGGTCGGGTGTCCGGCATCCAGCAGCGGACTGATGGTCAGCGGCCAGCTTGCCATGGTCGCCCCGTCTCGGCGCTTGAGCGGCGTCAGGTAGGGTTCCACGTCCGGATAGTTCGATGAACCATCCGACAGTCGGCAGGTGTTGTCCGAATCCATGTTGTAGCGATCCAGGTTCAGGCTTGCATCGGAGGAGATCGTGCAATCCTGTGCGTCATTCTTTGCGATCACGCTATTGCGCATCTGGAATGTGCCATCGGCACCCTGGATGCGTATTCCCGTCGCGCTGTTGGCAACGATCGTCGAATTGCGCACCACCAGCGTGCTGGCGTCCTCGCTTTCCACGCCGATGCCGATGTTGTCTGCAATCGTGGAGTTGATGATGGTCATCAGCGCAGTTCCGGCATTTGGCGGAAAGTTGGCGACGGCGATTGCGCCATTGCCTCCCTCACCGCTGTTGTCGAAGATGCTGGAGTTCTGGATAGTCAGCGTGCCGCGATTGCGAATCGCGCTGCTGGAACTGTCCGGGAAACCCGTCACGTGCTGGTTGTCGTAAGCCTCGCTGGCCGAGAACTCGGTGTCCGGGCCATCGTTGTACAGGGCTCCACCGAACTGGGCGCGGTTGCCATACAGGCGCATGAATGCCAGTTCCACGTTTCCGGCATCGAAACCGACGGCAATGGCCCCGCCAAACCCATCACCGGGCACGCTGGCATCTCCGCCGGTAATGTCGAAGCCGAGCAAGGTCAGGTTTCCCGACAACACCTGGAACGCCCGTTCCAGCCCATTGGCATCGACGACAGGTCGTTGCCCGGAAGCGAGAAAAAGGATGGAAAGGTTGTCGGTGATGTCCAGGTCGCCGCTGTAGCCCGCATCCTCTCCGGCACCGGCAAGACTCAAGGTGATGACTTCGCCAGCCTGCAGGGAAATCGTATCGGCACCGGCCAGGGCATTGGACTCGATGATGGCGGCACGCAGGCTGCACGGGCCGGGGCCGGCCTGGGGCAATATGTTGCAGAAGCCATTGCCTGCGTTCAGGTCCACCGCGTCACCAGTCAGGGTCACGGTGAAGTTGGCCGCAATGGCAGATGAAATCGGCAGGGCAAGCAGCAAACAAAGCAGGCACGGATAAAGCGGGTTGCGAGAGGTGCGCATGACAGGGGTCCTTGTCGGTGGGTCCACCAGGTCAATACGAACTCTTGTGCACAAAACGACATCGGGGATTCTGTCCGCCATGCCAAGACGTTCACGAAACGCGCACAGCGCGTCGGACCGCAATGAACCCGCAAGCTTGCCCTGCCTGCGCGGGCATGATGGCATCCAGGCGCCGTGTGTGAGGTTGCCTCGGCAGATCAGTAGCGGTCGAACGGATCGAAGAAGATCACGTCGCTGTCCAGTTCGATGGCGCCAACGTCACATCGAGCATTGCCGTTGCCGTCGAAGTCGATCGGGCGATCGACGAAATACTGATCATCGGCTTCACAACCGATGGCACCGACTACCGGATGGCCCGAATCAAGCATCGGACTGATCGTCAGTGGCCAGCTTGCGGCGGTGAACTGCCCATGTCGCTTCAGGGGCGTCAGATAGGGTTCAACGCCCGGGTAGTTGGAGCTGCCTGCGGACAACTCGCAAGTATTGTCCGAATCCATGTTGTATCGATCCAGATTGAGTACCGCTTCGTCGGAAATCTGGCAGTCTTCGGCATTCTTGGCGATTACGCTGTTGCGCATCTGGAAGAACCCGCCGGTTCCGGAAATGAAAACACCGATCTGGGAATTGGCCGCAATCGTCGAGTTGACGACGTACAGCGGCGAATCCTGGTTACTGCTGATGCCAATGCGGTTTTCGGCAATCGTGGTGTTGCTCACGGTCAGGCTGCGACCATCGGAGGTGAGATTTACGATTGCGGTTGCGTCATCCTCGAATTCGGTGACACTTTGCCAGATCGAGCTGTGATCGATCACCAGCCCGCCGCGATTGTAGATGGCGGCCCCACCCGAAAGGATGTAGGGAGCAGGCACCAGGTTGTGGCGGAAGTCGCAGGCACTCACGGTGGTGCTGTCGCCATTGTTGTAGATGGCTCCGCCGGCAACGGCGAGATTGTCTTCAAAACGCAGCAGCGAAAGCTGCACGATTCCTGCACCGCTTCGGATGTTGATGGCACCGCCGACGGATCCCGCATTGGCCGTCATCTCGCCACCGGTGATAACGAAGCCAATCAAGGTCAGGTTGCCGGAGATCACATCGAACGCCCGTTCGAGGCTATTGACATCGACGAGGGGACGTTCACCGGAAGCCAGAAACAGGATCTGGGTGTTGCCGGTGATGTCCAGATCTCCGCTGTAGGCGCTGTCCTCGTCGTCGCCATCCTGACTCAGAACGATGACCTGCCCGGCTTGCAGGGCAATCGAATCGGTACCTGCCAAGGCATTGGCCTCGATGATTGCCGCGCGCAGGGAACACGGGCCGGGGCCTGCTTGCGGCAGAACATTGCAGAAGCCATTACCTGCATTCAGATCGATCAGGTCTGCTTCAAGGGTCACGGTGAAGCTTGCGGCTAGTGCATGAGTGCTCACTGCAAGCACGGCAAGCAGGACAAAGGCGATGCGTTTCATGTGCGTTCTCGTCAGGGAGTCCACAACGAAATACGTTCTGGAATGACGAAAACGACATGGGTGCCGGATTGGCCAAAACCCGGCCAATCGCCAAGGCACGACCCACGATGTGGTTTCGGCTTGAAACGGCCTGCAGCTGCGGCCGCAGGACCCGTGATGCCGTACCTGCAGACCCGATTTGCCTGGCCGACGGTCTTGCGACGGTCGGCCGTGGCTTAGCCTTCTTGTTGGCGCATGCTGCGACCGGCGATCAGGACGATCAGGGTCAAGAGCATCAGCAGCGCCCAATTCGCATTGGCATCGACTTCAAGAACTTCTCCGGCAGGCGCTGCCGGAATCACCACGGCCGAAGCGCCGGTGCCCTGCACGGGCCCACCAATGCCGGGCTGTGCCGTCGCTTCGACGAGATTGTCCGCCGAGCCCGCCACGGCATCGGCCGGGGTAATTGTGTGATCGGCCCGGCAAAGTTCCACATCGTTCGACAGCAGCACGGCACTACCCAATGCGGCGAACGGCTGACCATTGAGCGTGGTCGGGTTGCAGGTGATCGGGGTGTCGATCAGGCTGGGATCCGGTTCGATCAGGTTCACCGATGCCAGGGTCTGCGCGTTGTCGTTCTTGATCACGAAGGTGTAACGCAGCACGTCTCCGATACTGGCAACACCGCTGTTGTCGACATCGTCAAACAGCAAGGGGATTTTGAATACGCGGATGCCGGCATCACCACCCAGATTCTGGGTAACCACGAAATCGCCGGCGATCACCGCATCGCTGTTCGCATCGACGCCGGCAATATCGATCTGGTTGAACACCAGGCCGGCACCAGCCTCGGCGGGCGTGATCGCATGCACCCGCGTACAGGTCATCGACGCGCCAATCGCCAGCGTGGTTGGACAAGTCACCGCGCCATCAATGTCGGTGGCCGCCAAGGCGGAAAGTGCAAGCGAGCCGAGATTGAGCACCGTGTAGTCGTAGTTGATCGCCTCGCCCGCCTGCAGCAAGCCATCCGAATTGCCATCGATGTGGATGCCACCCCCGGCAAGCACCACCGACCCTTGCGCCGGTGCTCCTGTCGGTCGCATCAAGCTCAACGAGCGCTGCACCCGCTTTCCATCCATATCACGCGCAAGCACCACCACATTGGCGTTGCGCAGGCTGGGCTGCGCCAAGGGATAGGCGGTGCAATTCAGGCTTTCGCCCGAATAAAGCACCAGGGGAGCAAAGTCCCCACCCTGCTGTACCGTCTGCATGCCGCAATCGATGGCGTGCCCACTGTCGGAAACCAGGCGCACTTCCGCAAGATCTCCGGCACCGACATTGCTGACGGTAAAGCCGAAGGCGCCGGCGCCGTGGCCAGGCGCCGTGACCGGCGCCTGGTTGATGTTCAGCGTCCCCGCAGCAGCCGGGAGGGCCGTGAATGCCACGGCCATCGCGGCAAGCAGGTTGAGGGTACCTATCGACTTGAGTTGTCCATTCATCTGCCTGTCCTCAGGGGAACATCGTGAAAATTGCCGTGGATACCGAGGAGACCGACGGGCCGCCCACTGCCGTGCCCGTCGCCGTCGCGGTATTGACCACTTGTCGGCGCAATACATCGGCTGCGGTCAGCGTGTAAGTGCCTGTGCAATGCACCTCATCACCCGGCTGCAACGCACCGCCCAGGGCGATATCGAACTCGTCGTGGTACAGCTCGTCTCCCGGAATCACACGCAACGGCTGGCCTCCGATCGTCAGCGGATCGCACTGCAGGCTCTGCAGTCGCGGATCGAACAACTGCACCGGGGTCAATGGCAAGGCCCCCGGGTTGCTGATCGTGAACTCATACTCCAGCACATCGCCCACATCACCGTAGTTGTCGCCATCGGCATCCACCCCGAGTGTAACGGTCTTGACCAGGTGAATCAGCGGTACGTCGCCCACCACGGGTGCGCAGGCAGCACTGTCGAGACTGGTCGTTCCGGTAATCGATGCCGAGTTGTACAAACCGTTGCCGCTTGTGCCGGTACAGGTTCCACCCTGCAGATTGCCCGGTTGCACGCCAATCGGCACGCTTACCGTATAGGTATGCGTCGCACCGATGGCCAGTCCAACACCGTTGTCGGATATCTGCACCATGGTGCCATTCGACGGCGTGTACTGCCCTCCTGGCAGAGCAGGGTTGATCGTGCCACCGGTCGTCGTGACTTGCGCATTGCCCGTGTACACCACGCCACTGCCCGGGAACCCGAAGGTGTCGGTCAGCGTGTAGCTGCCTGCCGAGCCGCCCAGGTTCACGACATCGATGCGATAGGTCACGCGATAGCGTCCCGGTCCGGTCGGCGTGACCGAATCCACCACCTTGGTCAAGCGCAGGTTCGCCGTCGGCACCACCGCACAACCAGGGCTGCCCGGCAACGCAACGCAGTCCGGAGGTGTTTCATCGTTGAGTGCGACCGCGTTGAAGATCGAGGTTACGCCCACCGCCAGCGGATCATCGACTAGCACCATGAAGTCCACACTGATCGTCCCCGGCGTGCCGCCCGACTGCGCCGGCACGTCCACGATCGTGTCGCATGCGGTACCTGCCGGCGATCCATCAACGCAACCGACCCAGATATTGGGTGAGTCGGCAAAGAAGGTGGTGTTCTGCGGCACCACTTCATTGATGATCGTGTTCAGTGCAACCGTACCACCCGCATTGCTCACGGTAATGGTGTAGGTCAGCACCTCACCCGGCTCGGCAATGCCATCGGCAGTGATGCTCTCGCCGGACAGGACCTTGCTTACCGCAAGATTGGCCAGTGTCGGCGTGATCACGCACTGTGGCCCGCTCGGCGGACATGCCGGCGGGGTCGAACCGGTTACATGGACCAGGTTCAGGATCTGCGTCACCCCAGCGGCAATCGGATCCGCGACTTGTGTCTGCACGGTCAGCACCAGGTTGCCGCCGGCATTGACGGTCAGGCCCGTCCAGGTCACCGAACCGGCACCGAACACGCCACCGTTGTCGGCACTCACGAAGCCGACATTCGGATCCAGCACATCGGTTATACCGACGCCGGTCGCATTCACGCCACCGTTGTTGGTCAAGGTAATCGTGTAGGTCAAGGTTTCACCCGGCTCGGCGACACCTGCCACGGTCCCGCTCTCGGCGGTCAGCGCCTTGAGCAGGGTGATGTTCGCAGCCGTCGGCGTATCCACCTCACACGCGCCCGGCGCGCAGCTGCCGCCCGTCGGCGTGATCAGGTTGGTGTAGACCGTCTGCGTCAGCGGGTTCTCCACCGT
>SHNG01000015.1 GCA_004295005.1 Gammaproteobacteria bacterium | reverse complement strand
GGCCAGTCGCAGCGATGGGTGCCAGCGCCGCCCATGCCGGCGGTTGCGCATAGACAAAGCCCACAATGATGACGAGGAGCAACACCAGCCCGCCCATCGCAAGGCGAAAACCGCCACGTTCGCGCAAGAGCAGATCCTGCGTGCTCAACTTGAGCAGGGGTTCGCGCGCAAGCCAGTGATCCTCGACCCGCTGGGTCCATGTCTCCCCACCGGCAAGGGGAATTCGCACGCCGCGACGCACGCTGCTGGTTTTTCCGGTTGCGTAGATCACGTTGAACTCAAACATGGGGACAGGCGAATCGACGACGCGGGCATCGATCAGATCCGCACCCAGCGTTCCCAATTCATGGAAGGTATCGCCCACGGTGAACCCCTTGGGCAGCGCAATCACCTCGATGCCCTGCACGGGAACCTGCAAATCAAGCGCAACCGAGCCTGGCAAGGCACCTGCCATGCCCTCGCGCATGCGGCAGGCTTCCTGATAGCGCCGCCAGTCGACTTCGCCCACCCTCCAGCGAGCAATGGCCCGATCCGGATTTGACAAGCGCAATGTGCGCCACCCAATCCAGGCGACCAGCAGTCCGCTGCCACCCAACACGAACGCAATGAAAATCGTCAGCTCCGCGGGTATGGTCAGCGTGATGCCCCGATGCCAAGCCAGGACACCTGCAACGATCACTGTGCAAATACATGCCAGGGCCCCACCCAGGCGGGTCATGAAGCGGGCATGGGCAAGGTTCATGCGGGGTTTTCCTTGTTGAGGTGCGCGCAAATGGTACAGCCCAAAATGGCACTGACTTGAACTTGGAACACTCCTTCTGCCCTTGCGGGAGAGGGTTGGGGAGAGGGGAAACAGGCGCTGTTCTACGTAGCTGCGCTGCGCTCCCCTCATCCGGCGCTTCGCGCCACCTTCTCCCGCAAGGGGGAAGGGAGCGGGCTTTCGCACTTCCCCGGGTCAAGTCAGTGCCATTCGGTACCGCCCCTTTTCAATCCGTTCGACGCGGAGGATCATCCATGCGGCTGATCGTTCGTTCCGGAAATGGGTCCGCCTTGGCGGCCTTCGCATTCGCAAAAATGGAAAGGAGGATTCATGAGTCGGTATCGGGAAGTCATTCGCGGCCTGTACCAGGCGTTTGCCGAGGGCAATGTGCCTTCGGTGCTTGGCGTGCTGTCACCCGACGTGCGTTGGACTGAAGCCGCGGGCGGACCCTATGGCGGGGTTTTCATCGGACCGCAGGCAGTTCTGGAGCGTGTCTTTGCCCGCATCGGCGCCGAGTGGGAAGGCTTCACCGCAACGCCTGCCGAGTTCGTGTGCGAAGGGTCAACCGTTGTTGCCATCGGCGAATACAGCGCGACCTTCAAGGCCACCGGCAAGAGTTTCAAGGCGCCGTTTGTGCACGTCTGGAAGTTCGATGGCGATTCCATAGCGTCCTTCCATCAGCACACCGATACGGTCCTGCACACGCAACCGATGCAGCGCTGACAGGATCATCCCGCCACGCAGCAAGATTCCGGAGATTCCCGTGGAAAAATCACCCTTGTGGTTCAGGATCACCGCCGTTGTTGCACTGCTTTGGAACCTGCTCGGCTGTATGGCCTTTGCCGGTGACCTCATGCTCAGCGCGGATGATGTGGCGAAGCTTCCTGAAGCCCACCAGGCCATGTACGCCGCACGTCCCGGTTGGTCGGTGCTTGCGACGGCCGTGGCTGTGGTTGGTGGTGCGCTGGGTTGCATTGCCCTGCTAATGAAAAGCAAGTGGGCCTACGCCCTGTTCGCGCTTTCACTAATCGGCATCCTTGTCCAGGACTATGCCATGTTCCTGCTGATCGACGGCGCAGCCCTGGCCGGTTCCCTGGCGGTGATCCTGCAAGGCATCGTGTTGCTGGTTGGTGTGCTGCTGGTTCTGCTCAGTCGGCGTGCCATTGCACGCGGCTGGATCGCTTGAGCACGCATACTCCGCATCCATTCCACCCGGCCACGGAAATGCCATGCGCGCAATCAGCCTGACCATTCTGCTGCTGACCCTGAGCAACGTGTTCATGACATTTGCCTGGTATGCGCATCTCAAGGACCTTGGCAGCAAACCATGGATCGTGGCCGCACTGACGAGCTGGGGCATCGCCTTCTTCGAATACCTGCTGCAGGTTCCTGCCAATCGCATCGGCTACGAGGTCTTGTCGCTTGGACAACTCAAGATCCTGCAGGAAGTGATCACGCTGTCGGTGTTTGTCCCATTCGCCGTGCTGTACATGAAGGAGCCCCTGAAACTCGACTATCTGTGGGCGGGGTTGTGCCTGTTCGGCGCGGTTTACTTCATGTTCCGCGGAGAGGTGATGTCCGGATGAAACGAATGCGCAATCCACCTTTTGTACAACACGGGACCGGGGCCCGGGTTTTCGCACGGTTCAGCCCGAAGGAATCCTGATGCCGGCTCGCATGAAACGACGGGAAGAAATCAAAACGGATCGCATGACTTCGTTCACTGCCGTACTGAAGCAGGCCGCGGAACCCGCTGCGAATGAACCGTGGTGGTTCCTGGTGTTGCCACGCGAGGTCAGCGAATCGCTGCCACGCCGTGGCAGGACATCCGTGCAAGGTCGTATCAATGGCGCTCCCTTCCTGGTCACCCTGGAGCCCGATGGCAAATTGAGCCATTGGCTCAAGGTGGACAAGCGATTGCTCAAGGCAGCGCGGGCAAAGGCTGGCAGCGAGGTCAACGTTGAACTGGTTGCAGTCGAGCAGGAGCCGGAGCCGCTGGTCCCCGAAGCATTGCAGACGCTGCTGAACGCATCCCCCGATGCGCTTGCCACATGGAACGCAACCACCACGCTGGCGCGTGTGGACTGGATCCACTGGATCGAGTCGGCAAAGCAGCCGCGTACGCGCAGCAAGCGGACAAACGATGCAGTGTCCATGCTTGCCACCGGCAAGGGGCGGGTCTGCTGCTTTGATCCCTCCGGATACTACGCAAGGAACATGCGCGCTCCGCAAGAGGTCACGGACTGATCCTTATCCTGCAAGGCGGATTGGAGTAGATTGCATGATCGTCCCCGGCGATGTGCCGGAGCCCATTGCATGTTGCGAGCGGCAAAGGGAGCAATTGGATGAAACCTGGATCCTGCCTGTGTGGTGCGGTCAAGTTCACCGTTTCCGGGGAGCTCAAGGCTCCGGATGCCTGCCATTGCATCCAGTGTCGCAAGTTCTCCGGCCATTTTTCAGTGAGCACCGATGTCCCACGCGACAGACTGAACATTGTCGGCGGTGAGCACATCACCTGGTATTTTTCCTCCGCCAGGGTGCGACGAGGTTTCTGCTCCATCTGTGGCAGCTCCCTGTTTTTCGACCCGCCCGCCAAGGACTGGATCGGTATTTTCATGGGCGCTTTCGACGGCAATACCGATACGCAGACCGAGTTGCATGTCTACACGGCCGAGAAGGGCGACTACTATTCGATCATGGATGGCTTGCCGAGCTACCCATCGGTACCCGGATGAGGTTCGCCTGCACGTGGTCCACTCGGCGCCGAGGAGAATGATGATGAAGGTGATGTTGAAGCGCGCATATGAGCCGGCAGCCAAGGCGGACGGAAAGCGTGTGCTGGTTGACCGCCTGTGGCCGCGCGGCATCACCAAGGCCAAGGCACGCATCGACCTGTGGCTGAAGGAGGTCGCGCCGTCCACCGAATTGCGCCAATGGTTTCATCACGAAGTGGCCAACTGGCCCGAGTTCCAGAAGCGCTATCGTGCCGAACTCAAGGGCAACGCCGCCTTTGCCGAACTCAAGGCGCTGGCAGCAGACGGCGACCTCACGCTTGTCTATTCAGCCAAGGACGAGACGCACAATCAGGCCGTCGTGTTGAAGCAGTTGATCGAGAAGTAGCAGCGCTTTGCGGGATGCGCTGCCCGCATCCAGCAATGGCCGGCGCCAAACGTTCAGGGGGAATTTGCAGTGGTCAAAACCTATCGTGCAAGCTGCCACTGTTCCCGCGTCGCCATCGAAGTGCAGATTGACCTGACCCAATCCAGCTACCGCTGCAATTGCTCGATCTGCCGTCGCAACCGCTTCTGGCCCGCCGTGGCAAGGCCTGAGCAGTTCCGCATGCTCTCGGGCGAAAGCGAGCTCACGCGCTACATCTTCGGCTCCGGCAGGAACCATCATTTCTTTTGCAGGCATTGCGGCGTGCGCGTATTCGGCGTGGGCAACGACACGCCAATCGGCACGATGTATGGCATCAACATCGGTTGCCTGGAAGAAGTCGACGAAGCGGAGCTCTCGCGGATTCCCATCACCTACGTCGATGGCCTGCACGACCGCTGGGGCGAGGCACCCGAGTTCACCCGTCATTTGTGATTCCAATTGCTTGCAGGGCTGAACTTTGGCGCGCACGATGCTGCACTGTGCCCGGGTTCAAGGTTTGCGCCAGGTGACCGGTCCAGTATGCAAGCCTCGTGCTGTGGGGGTTCACATGCAAAGCCGTGTCGCCTATTGCTTGATGCTGTTTGTCCTCGGGCTTCCCGCCTGCGCTGTGGCACAAGGCCTGAGCCATCGGCCTGATGCGGGCATGCGCAGCGGATTCGAAGCAGCCGATGTCGGTCCGTACAAGGATGCCGATGCCGCGCGCTTCCTGACCCAGGCCACGTTTGGCCCGACCTTCTATGACATCGCCCATTTGCGCGCGGTGGGCTACCGCAACTGGCTGAACGAGCAGTTTGCCGCGCCCGTGGCCACCCAGGTGCCTTATCTCGACTGGGTGGAAGGCTTGCCTCCAGTGCCGGACGGCAACAACACCGTTACCGACAGCACGCGCATGGAAATCTGGTCGATCAACTCGGTGGGCACGCCCGATCCCAGCCGCGGCATGGTGATTCCCACCGACCAGTTGCGTCAGCGCATGGCCTTTGCGCTGAGCGAAATCTTCGTCGTCTCCAGCAAGAACGGCACCCTCACCTACGAGCCCTGGGCGTTGGCCAGTTACTACGACATGCTCGCGGCCAATGCCTTCGGCAATTTCCGTGACCTGCTCGAGGATGTGACCCTGCATCCGGCCATGGGCATCTACCTCACCCATCTGGCCAACCAGAAGGCCAACAGCGCGCTCAACATCCGCCCCGACGAAAACTATGCGCGCGAAGTGCTGCAACTGTTTTCGATCGGCCTGGTGCAACTCAATACCGACGGAAGCCCGGTGCTGGTGGGTGGACAACCGGTGCCGACCTACAACCAGGCCACGGTCACCGGGTTTGCCGCCGTGTTCACCGGATGGAACTGGAACAACACCGGTTGCGGACCGACCACCTATGTGTGCTGCGACGAGAACAACTACAGCAATTGTGGTCGCTATGACCACAACATACCGTCGTGGAAGCTGCCGATGCAGCCGGTCGAGGCCTTCCACGACTCGACCAGCAACAAGCAATTGCTGGATTACCCCGGCGTCGATCTGCCGGGCGGTGTACTGCCGGCCGGTGGCAATGCCACAGCGGAATTGAACCTGGCGCTCGACAACATCTTCGAACACCCGAACGTTGGGCCGTTCATTGCGCGCCGCCTGATCCAGCGCCTGGTCACCAGCAATCCATCAGCGGCTTACATCCAACGGGTGGCCAATGCCTTCAACAACAATGGCAGCGGCGTGCGCGGCGACCTCAAGGCCGTGTTGCGCGCGATCCTGCTCGACAGCGAAGCACGCTACGGCCCCTGGCAGTATCCCTCGATCTTTGGAAAGCTGCGTGAGCCGCTGCTGAAGAACACCCAGCTGTGGCGGGCCATGGAAGCACGCACCGAAACTGGACGTGTTGAAACCTTGAGTCCGTATCCGGGAATCGAGGACTGGTACGGACAAGGGCCATTGCGCTCGCCGTCGGTTTTCAACTTCTTCCAGCCCGACTATCGGCAAAGCGGCGAGATCAGTTCACTGGCGCTGTACAGCCCGGAGTTCCAGATCCTCACCGACAGCAACATCGTCAGCACCAACAACCGCCTGTTCAGCCTGAGCTTCTGCTTCTACTCCGAAGGCGAGAGTTGCTGGACCAACGGCCATGGCGCGGTGATGAAACTCAACACCCTGCGCGATGCATCGCTGGCCAACAGCAATCCGGGTGCCTTGCTGGATCGCTACAGCCTGTTGCTCATGTCCGGCCAGATGTCGCCATTCATGCGCCAGACCCTGCTCAATCGGCTCAACGCACTGGACGATGAACCGAACCGTCCCCTCAGTCGCCAGCGCATCCAGCATGCCTTGTACCTGATCCTCAATTCACCCGAATATTCGATCCAGAAGTGAGTCTGCAATGGGCCTGAATAGACGTCGTTTCTTGCGCAACAGCATCGCTGCACTCGGCAGCGCCGGCATCTGCAGTGCGTTCGGCAATCTGCGTGCATTGGCTGCCGCGGCCAGCCACACCACGTTTCCTGCCGGCGATTTCAAGGCGCTGGTCTGCATATTCCTCAATGGCGGCAACGACAGCTTCAACAGCGTCGTCCCATTCAGCGCGTCGCAATATGCCGACTACCGCAGCTCACGCTCGGTGCTGATTGCCAATGGTGGCGTAGCCTTCGACCAGGCCACCATTCAGGCCAACGCACTTTTGCCCTTGGCCGTGCAGCCTGGATTGCCCGGTGGACCGCCCAGTGACGGCGGCAGTTACGGCTTCCATCCAGCCTTGGCGGAGATGCGGCAGTTGTTCAACACCGGTAAGGTCGCCATCGTCGGCAACGTCGGCACCCTGCTGCATCCGATTACCCAGGCCGAGTACCAGGCAGGCACGGTGGCGGTGCCACCCCAGTTGTTCTCGCACTCAGACCAGTCAATCTACTGGCAATCCTCGCGCCCCGATGACGCCAATGCCAATGGCTGGGGTGGGCGCATGGCGGACCGCCTCTACACCGGCAATACCGGGTCGGTACCCTTGTGCATTTCCCTTGCCGAGAACAACCTGTTCCAGCGCGGTGACATCGTCAGCAGCTATGGCATGTCACCGGAGGGCGTGGAGAAACTGAGCTACCTCGGCGACGGGCCGGAATCCTGGGTGATTCCGCCGAACGAGGATGGTTTTGCCGCCTACAACGCGCTGTTGACCGCCGACAGCCAGGAACATGTGTTCGAGCGCTCATTCGCCAACAGCACACGCGACTCGATTGCCAACTACGAGGTGATCGATGCGGCGTTGTCCACAGCCCCAGCGTTGAACACCGTATTTCCCGACACCCGCATGGGTTCGCAACTGAAGATGGCGGCGCGCCTGATCCAGGTGCGCGCCGCACTCGGCATGTCGCGCCAGATCTTCTACGTTTCACAGGGTGCCTACGACACCCACAACAACCAGGTTGGCGACCAGCAATGGAACTTCTCGCAGCTCTCGCAGGCGCTGAAGGCGTTCTACGATGCAACCGTAGAACTCGGCGTTGCAAGCTCGGTCACCACATTTACCGCGTCGGATTTCGGGCGCTCGTTGGGCGTCAACGTGGACGGCACCGATCACGGTTGGGGTGGCCATCATTTCGTGATGGGCGGCGCAGTGCGCGGACAACGCTTTTATGGCGCCATGCCCTCGCTGCGTTACGACAACAACCCGGATGAAACCGGATTCGGCCAGATCATCCCCACCACCTCGGTCGATCAGTACGCCGCGACCATGGCGGCATGGTTCGGGCTGAGCGCCACCGAGATCGCCGATATCTTCCCCTCGCTATCCGAATTCAACCAGGCGAATTTGCGCTTCTTGGGCTGACCGGCAGATCGCAAGCCGAGCATGCCTGGCTACATCATTCCCTCATGCCTGGTGTAGAGCGGAGCTTGCTCCGCTTGTCGCCTCGCCGCAGCCGGGCAAGCTCGGCTACATCATTCCCTCATGCTTGGTGTGGAGCGGAGCTTGCTCCGCTTGCCGCCTCGCCGCAGCCGGGCAAGCTCGGCTCTACGGTTCGATTGCGGCCTGCAAACGAAAACGGGCACCCGAAGGTGCCCGTTTCAATCACGATTTCGCGTTGACCGCGAAATTCACATCCCCTTTTTCCATTGCCCAAGTGCCGCCATGCCATTGGCCTTGGCGCGCTGCGCGACCATGGCTTGGGCGCTGGCGAAATTGGCGGCCATATCCTTGCCCCACAGGCTCAATGCCGCCTGCTGCATGGCGCGGCCGTAGGAGAACGACAGCGGCCATGGATGCGGGCCCTGCTGGTTCATGGCATTCAGGTTGGCCGTTGCGAACTCGTCCGACTGTCCACCGGAGAGGAACACGATGCCCGGCAGCGAGGCCGGCACGGCCGCCTTGAGGCAGCGGATGGTGGCATCAGCCACATCCTCGACCTCGGATTGTTCCGGACAATCCTTGCCGGCCAGCACCATGCTGGCTTTCAGGATGGTGCCTTCCAGCATCACGTTCTGCTCGTACAGCGAGGCAAACAGGCTGCGCAGGGTGGCTTCGGTCACTTCGTAGCATTCGTCGATGTCGTGGGCACCGTCCATCAGCACTTCCGGCTCGACCATCGGCACGATGCCGGCTTCCTGGCACAGGGCCGCATAGCGGGCCAGGGCATGGCAGTTGGCTTCGATGCAGGTGCCGCTGGGGGCTTCGCCACTGATGGTGATGACTGCGCGCCACTTGGCGAACTTGGCACCGAGCTTGGCGTACTCGTTCAGGCGATCACGCAGGCCGTCAAGGCCTTCGGTCACCAGCTCGCCCGGGAAGCCGGCCAGCGGGAACGGACCCTTGTCCACCTTGATGCCTGGCAGGATGCCGGCATCCAGCATGATCTTGGTGAAGGGCACGCCGGCCTTGGTCGACTGGCGGATGGTTTCGTCGTACAGGATGGCGCCGGAAATGTGCTGGTTGAGGCCCGGCGTGGTCAGCAGCATCTCGCGATAGGCGCGACGGTTTTCTTCCGTGTTGGGCACACCCACCGCGTCGAAACGCTTCTTGATGGTGTTGTTGGATTCGTCGATGGCGATGATGCCCTTGCCCGGGGCCACCATGGCCTGGGCGATGCTTTCAAGTTGCTCGATGCTCATGAAAAAGACGCTCCGCAAGACAAACGCAGTAAGCCAACCCGGAAAGGGTCAGCCAGGATGGGGAATCGGGGCGCGGAGTATAGGCCAGATCGGCTGCATTCGCAGCCGATCGGGCCGGGATTCGGGATTGGGGAGAAGGTATTCGGGAATGCCGCTTCCGACGCTGTTCTCCCTCTTCCGCCAGCGGGAGAGGTGTAAAGCATCGAATCCCGCATCCCTGACGCTGTTCTCCCTCTCCCGCCAGCGGGAGAGGGCTGGGGTGAGGGTGATGCAACTCGCAAGCGCAAAGCTTCGGGCAAGCCCAGGCTCCACCCTCACCCGCGCACTTCGCGCGACCTCTCCCGCCAGCGGGAGAGGTGCAAAGCATCGAATCCCTGACGCTGTTCTCCCTCTTCCGCCAGCGGGAGAGGCGGAAAGCATCGGATCCTGAATCCCAGCCTCAGCGTCCAACCGGCCGCTGGGGTTTCCACTTCCTGGCCGGAATCACGCAGTTCTGCATTACCGCGGTGCGCGCGGCGGAATCAGCCGGCAGGTTGAATGGGAAAATCATCGAGCTGAACACCCGGTCGCGACCAGCATTGGGGATGGTGGGCAGGAATTCCAGATTGGCAGCGATGTTCGCTGCAAATTCACCGAGGCCGCCCTCCGGATACACCTTTTCGATGGTGATGTTGCTGGCCCGGCCATTGCCCTCGACGATGAAGGAAACCGCCGCACATCCAGGCTGGTTCATGTTCTTGCCACCCAGCGGAGCATCACCCTGCACCGAGTCCTTCATCATCACCCAGTATTTTTCCAGGTCTTCAGGCTTGACCGAGCGCACCGGGTTTTCTGCCAAGGCCAGCGATGCCACGCTCAGGCAGGCGACTGCGAAAATGCATCGGCACAGGTTCACGTCATCCACTCCACTGCTGAAAGCCCGAGCATAGCGAATCCTTCAAAGATCACCCAAACCCTCGGCCATGCCGTCCGGGCCGACACGCAGGAGCTTCAAGGTGTTGGTGCCACCAAGCTGGCCGGTATGGTCGCCCGTGGTCAGGATCACGCGATCATTCTCGGCGAGATGGCCGAGAGAGAACAGATGCTGGATCGCCTCGCGCGCCGCCAGCATCGGGCCGACATCGTGTGGGTCGAACTCGATTGGATAGACATCGCGGAACAACAACATGCGACGCCGTGCCGCAGCGTTGCGTGACAGCGCATAGATCGGAACACTCGAGCGATGACGCGACAACCAGCGCGCGGTGGCACCGGATTCGGTCAAGGCCACGATGGCGCGGACCCCGACGCGTCCGGCAAGGAACATGGCGGCCAGGGCTATGGCCTGATCGGTGCGATCCAGACTGCGCAAGGTGGGACCAAAATCTATGCTGGGTTCGAACTGGCGTTCCGCGCCAAGGCAAACCCGGCGCATGGCGGCCACGGCTTTTTCCGGATGCTTTCCGGAGGCGGTTTCCTGAGAAAGCATCACCGCGTCGGTACCGTCGATGACCGCATTGGCCACATCAAGAACCTCGGCGCGGGTGGGAATCGGTGAATCCACCATGGATTGCATCATCTGCGTGGCGGTGATGACCGCCCGACTGCGCTCCAGAGATTCGCGAATGATCTTCTTCTGCAAGCCGGGCAACTCGGCATCGCCGATTTCAACACCGAGATCGCCGCGCGCAACCATCACCACATCACTGGCATCGATGATCTCGCCCAATGCAGCAATTGCTTCGGCCCGCTCGATCTTGGCAACGATGGCGGCTTCACCCCCCGCCTTGCGCAGCAACGAACGCGTCAGCTCGACGTCTTGCGCGTTCTTGACGAACGAAACCGCCAGAAACTCGACGCCCAGTTCCGCAGCCAGCGTGATGTCCCGACGATCCTTGTCGGAAAGCGCGGCTACCGTAAGACCGCCGCCCTGGCGGTTGATTCCCTTTCGATCGGAAAGGCGGCCACCCAGCACAACCCGGCAATGCACCTGCTCATCGGCAATGGACTCCACATCCATCACGATCATGCCATCATCCAGCAACAGGCGATCACCCGCCTTGATGTCGCGCCACAACCCGCGATAACCGACACCCACCCGGCGCTTGTCACCCGGCGCGGCATCCACCCGACAGTCCAGGGTGAATGCTGCCCCCGCTTCAAGGTGAATAGCACCTTCGGCAAATTTCTCGACGCGAATCTTCGGCCCCTGCAGATCACCGAGGATTGCCACTTCCCGGCCCAGTTCCGCCGCTACGGCGCGAACGACGGCCGCGCGCGCACGATGGTCGTCGGCGTTGCCATGCGAGAAGTTGAGCCGCACCACATCGACGCCTTCTTCCAGCACCTGTTTCAACATGCCGGGCGCATCAGTGGCCGGCCCCAGCGTTGCAATGATGCGGGTACGGCGCAATTGCTCGGACATTCAGCGGCTCCCGTTGGCGGCAAGCGGTGACGCTACCACAGCTTCGCCACTACCGGTTTGAAGCCCGTCGCCCATGTGCTGTCAAGCGGGACGCGCGCTCAAGCTCCGTGTGCGCGCAATGCGGTGACGGCAGGCAAGTCGCGACCTTCGAGAAACTCGAGGAAGGCACCGCCACCGGTGGAAATGTAGGAAACCCGATCGGCAATGCCGTACTTGTCCACGGCCGCCAGGGTATCCCCGCCACCGGCAATGGAAAATGCCGGCGAGCGTGCAATGGCTTCAGCCAATGCCTGCGTGCCCTTGCCAAAAGCATCGAACTCGAACACGCCGACCGGACCATTCCAGACCACGGTGCCAGCCTTGTCGATCAGCGCGGCATACGCGGCAGCCGTCTGCGGGCCAATGTCGAGAATCATGTCGTCATCGGCCACCTCGGCGACGGCCTTGACTGTCGCCCCGGCATCGGCGGCAAAGCGATCCGCAACCACCACATCGGTCGGAATCGGCAGGATGCAGCCGCGCGACTTGGCTGCCGCCATGATTCGTTTGGCGGTATCCACCAGATCCGGCTCGACCAGTGACTTGCCGACTGCATGTCCGCTTGCGAGCAGGAAGGTGTTGGCAATGCCGCCACCCACGATGAGCTGGTCAACCTTGTCGATGAGGTTTTCCAGCAGGGTGAGCTTTGTTGAAACCTTTGAGCCAGCCACGATCGCCAACAGCGGTCGCATCGGGTGTTCCAGCGCCTTGGCCAGTGCATCCAATTCGGCCATCAGCAAGGGCCCACCACAGGCAACCCTCGCGAAACGGATCACGCCATGCGTCGAGGCCTGCGCGCGATGCGCGGTTCCGAACGCATCCATCACGAACACATCGCATAGCGCCGCATACTTGCGCGAAAGCGCCTCGTCATCCTTGCCTTCGCCGACATTCATGCGACAGTTTTCCAGCAACACGATGGAACCTGGCGCAACGTCCACACCATCCACCCAGTCACGAACCAGCGGCACATCGCGCCCGAGCAGCTGCGACAAGCGCGCGGCCACTGGCGCCAGTGAATCCGCTTCGCTCCAGACGCCCTCTTTTGGCCGGCCCAGATGCGAGGTGACCAGCACCGTGGCGCCCTTGTCCAGGGCCAGGCGCAAGGTCGGCAATGACGCCGTGATGCGCTGTTCGGAGGTGATGCGCCCGTCCTCGATCGGCACATTGAGATCCTGTCGGATCAGGACACGCTTGCCCGCGAGATCCAGCTCGCTCATGCGGATGATGGCCATCGGTTGCACCTGAAAAGTATGGGAATCGGGAATCCGCCAATTACAGCGGGCAACTGCGGGGTTTGCAATTGAGGCAGCCGCTTGCTCCACCGCCAGGACAGATCAAATGGGCTTGATGACGCCACAGGCAATGCGCGGCCCGGATCCACCGCTTGGCTGCGTTGTGTAGTCATCACTGCGCTGAGTGAAGCCGATCGCATGATTGAGCAGACTGGTTTCGCCGGCTGCAAGGGTAACGCCCATGATGGTGATGTCGATCACCGCGTTGCCCTGCGCATCCGCATCCACATTCGGCAAGTCGCCCGCATGATGATTGCTGCGCGATGGATCTCCGTGGTTGCGCCCCGTGGGATTGCAATGGACGCCGGGATTTCGCGCATCCTCAAGCTTGCAGTCCTGGGTTTCCAGCACATGGAATCCATGCCGGGTGCTTGCGGAAAAACCGCGCACGAGGCCGCTGATGCGCACACCTCCCTCGCCCTGCTCCAGATTGAGCATGCCAAAGACGGTGTTGCCCGGCGTGGCGGTAATGATGGCCTGGGCACGAGCAGGGTCGGCTGCCGTCGCGGGAACCGTTTGCACAGCAAGCATCCCGATGGCGGTGCAAAAGCCGAGGGTCAGTGAAAAACGCATGGATCATCTCCTGTGTGATGGCTGCACGGCGGTGGAGCCAGCCGCGCATTTTCGCACAGGACGCGTGGATTGCCCGATGAGTGCGGGCAGGAGCAATTCAGCCGGCGTGCGTTCAAAGGCAACGCTGAATTGGCAGAATCCGCCCGTGGTGAGGCAGTCGAACCATGAACGGATTCAAGGCACTACCTGCTCGGCCTTCATCAGTGCTCTGCCGGGTACCTCGACAAACCGCAAATGGGCAGAAGATGATCCGCGTTGTCGGCGGGCGACTGGCCGGGCCGGATTGCGCAATCGCGCCCACCGTCGGGGTGGACGCGATTGCGGGATGTCACGCGGTCAGTGCGTTGCGCGCAGCAACGGGAAACTGCCGCCATGCTCCAGGCCGAGAGCGAGGTCATTGGCCGCTCCAGCCAACAGCACGGTGCTGCCTTCCAGCGCGATCAATACCTGATCCGCCAGCAGCGGACTCCATGCGCTGGCGCTCATGCCCGTGGAAGCCCCCGCCACAAGTCGCACCCAGATGCGATCGCTGATGCGCACCGCTTCGATACGGAAGCTGCCATCGACCGCAGCAACCAGGGTTGTGCGCTGCAGGGAGCCCAGCTCATCGCCCTTGACCTGCAACACCACATTGCCGCTGCCGTCGAGTTCGCCGAATTCCAGCCAGCCGCCGCCAACGCCTTGCGCACCATCGCCACCCATCTCGAATCCGTCGCGGAACAGCACCATGTCAGTGATGTCGCTGGCACTGACCGGACCATTCGGACCCGTGGCTTCGATGGTGTTGATGATGCGTTCGCCTGCACCGCTGACCACAGCCGCATCGAGCAGATAGACCACGCTGCTGCCCGGCGGCAGATTGACGGTGTCATTCACACCGCCGGTTCCGCTGTTGGTACAGGTAGCGCCATTGACGGGAATGCAGGTCCACGCCGCAGTGGGCGCATCCAGCTCGGCCGGCAGGGTATTGCTGACGGTGACACCCGCCAGGTTCGAGCTGCTGCTGTTGCCGACGGTCATGGTGTAGCCCAACACCTGGTCGAACTGGACGAAGGTCCGGCCATCGGTGATGGTCACGCTGAGCCCACCGCTGGCCGCCGTGCTGGTCGCGGTGAAATCGACCGTCGTGGCGATACCGACCACACTCGCGCTGACGGAATCGGTTCCTGGCGTGGCATCCAGGATCCAGCCGCCCAGGGTGGCAATACCGCTGGCATTGGTAACTTGCACCGCGCCGCTCAGCGAGCCGCTGGCCGTACCAGCCGTAAAGGTGACAGTGACGCCTGGTACCGGATTGCCGCCGATGTCAGTGACCAGCACCGATGGCAGCGGACCGGCCAACGCCTGGCCGGCAACACCCGTGAAACTGGTGCCACCATTGGCCAGCAATGCACTGGCTGCGCCCGGGATGATGCTGATGAGGCCGCTGGCCGCATCGGCGCTGTAGTTGCTGGAAGCAGGATTCAGCACAGCCAGCACGCTGTAGTTGCCAACCGCCAGCGGCAGTGTTGAACCACCGTTATAGCTGACATCCACCGTGGCCGGGAATCCACTCACCTCGCCGCTGACACTGGCAGTGGCCGCATGTGCATTGCCGTCATAGGCAAACGTGCCAAGCCCTGACAAGCTGATCGTGACCGGCTTCGGGGCAACCACGAGGTTG
>SHNG01000151.1 GCA_004295005.1 Gammaproteobacteria bacterium | reverse complement strand
CCCTTGCCCATCGGCAAGGCGGAAGTCCGTCGGCGTGGACAACGCATCGCCCTGCTGGCCTTTGGTGCGCTGCTTGCACCCGCGTGCAAGGCTGCCGAAGCGCTCAACGCAACTGCCGTCAACATGCGCTTCGTCAAACCCCTGGATCAGAAGCTCATCCTGGAGCTGGCCGCAAGCCACGAGGCCCTGGTCACCCTCGAAGACAACGCCATTGCCGGTGGTGCCGGCGTTGCCGTGGGTGAACTGCTTTCAGCCAATGGCGTGACCATTCCCCTGTTGCACCTGGGTTTGTCGGATCGCTTCCTTGAGCACGCCAGCCGCGAGGAACTGCTCAGCGAATCAGGCCTGGATGCCGGCGGCATCGAAGCCGCGATCCGCGAACGCTTTGCGGAACTGACCGCCATCAGCGGCATGCGCAGCACGGGTTGAGCCCAGGCGCATTCAGGGCTCGCCGATCAATCGGGCGATCACGCGTTCCACCGACTGTTCGGGTTTGAGTTCCGCCGTGGGCAGGTGGATTTCGGCGTGTTCCGGTGGCTCGTAAGGCGAACTGATGCCGGTGAAGTTGGGAATCTTGCCTTCGCGGGCACGCTGGTACAGGCCTTTGGGGTCACGTTGTTCGGCCAGTGCCAGTGGCGTGTCGACGAACACTTCGAGAAACTCGCCGGCAGCGAACAGTTCGCGCGCCATGCGCCGCTCGTTGCGAAACGGGCTGATGAAGCTGACCAGCACGATCAGACCGGCATCGACCATCAGCTTGGCGACTTCAGCCACGCGACGGATGTTCTCGACGCGGTCTTCGTCGGTAAAGCCCAGATCCTTGTTGAGGCCGTGGCGCACGTTGTCACCGTCCAGCACATAGGTGTGATAGCCCATGCCGTGCAGGCGTCGATCCAGCAAGTTGGCAATCGTCGATTTGCCTGAGCCGGAAAGCCCGGTGAACCACAGGCAGGCCGGTTGCTGGCCCTTGCTGGCGGCACGCGCCTTGCGGTCGATTTCCAGTGCGTGCCAGTGGATGTTGTTGGCGCGGCGCAGGGCGAAGTCGATGGTGCCGCAGCCGACGGTGGCATGGCTTTGGCGGTCGATCAGGATGAAGCCGCCAAGCGCGCGACACCCGGCATAAGGCTCGAATGCGATCGGCTGATCCAGCATCAGGTTGCAATAGGCCACTTCATTCAATGCCACGCGCTTGGCGGCCAGTTCAGCCTGGCTGTTGACGTCGATGCGATGCTTGATTTCGGTGACTTGGGCGCCGACCGTGCGTGCTCCGATCTTCAGCCAGTACGATCTCCCCGGCAGCAGTGGTGCATCCTGCAACCACAGCACATGCGCGGCAAACTGGTCGGCAATTTCGGGCGGATGCGTGGCACTGGCGATCACGTCACCGCGACTGGCGTCGACCTCGTCGGCGAGCGTCAGGGTGACCGCTTCACCTTCGCTGGCGAAGTCGGCGCTGCCCTGCGGATTCAGCACGCCGGCCAGCTTCGTGCGCTTGCCGGAAGGCAGCACGATGACTTCGTCACCGACGCGAATCGCGCCACTGGCGACGCTGCCGGAGAAACCACGGAAATTCTGGTTGGGCCGATTGACCCATTGCACCGGCAGGCGGAACGGGCGTTCTTCGCGCTCACCCGCCGTGTCGATGGTTTCGAGGTGGCCCAGCAGCGTCTGCCCGCGGTACCAGGGCATGCGCTCGCCGGGTGCCGTCACGTTGTCGCCCTTCAACGCCGACAGCGGCAGGCAGTGGACGTGATCGATGCCGAGCTTGGCGGCCAGCTCGCGGTAGTCGGCAGCGATGCGCTCGAAGGCGACCTGGTCGTAGTCGATCAGATCCATCTTGTTCACCGCGAGAATGACATGGCGGATGCCCAGCAACGACACGATGTAGCTGTGCCTGCGGGTTTGCGTGAGCAGGCCCTTGCGCGCGTCAACCAGCACCACGGCGAGATCGGCGGTGGAAGCGCCGGTGGCCATGTTGCGGGTGTACTGCTCGTGGCCGGGACAGTCGGCGACGATGAACTTGCGCCTTGCGGTATCGAAAAAGCGATAGGCGACATCGATGGTGATGCCCTGCTCGCGCTCGGCGGCGAGGCCATCGACCAACAAGGCATAGTCGATTTCGCCGTTCTGCGTGCCGTAGCGCCGACTGTCGGACTCCAGCGCCGAAACCTGATCGTCCAGCAACAGTTTCGAATCGTGCAGCAAGCGGCCAATCAGGGTGCTCTTGCCGTCATCGACGCTGCCGCAGGTGATGAAGCGCAGCAGACTCTTGCTTTCGTGGCGAGCAAGGTAGACGGCGACGGAATGCCCGGGATTCGGGATTGGGGATTGGGGATTCGTCACAGCGTTATCTCCTGGCTTCCTTCCCGACTTGGTTCATTCCTCGGACCGCGCGCAGAATCAGGGCACTGAAGGCAACGCCGAACAAACGGTCTTCCCGGCAAAAGCCGGCATCCATTTTCCACGCAACATGTTGAGCACAATGGATTCCGGCTTTCGCCGGAATGACGGAGTTGGAGCAATCGGGGGTTTTCAGCGACGCCTTGTTTCCATCGCATGAATCCACGAGGGGAAATGATTGGCTGGTCAAGGCCTGGATGCCGCCTCTGCCGAATCCCGAATCCCGATTCCCGAATCCCGGCTCCATCAGAAATAGCCCTCCTGCTTTTTCCTTTCCATCGACGCGGCGGGGTCGTGATCGATCACCCGGCCTTGGCGTTCGGAGGTTCGCGACACCAGCATTTCCTGGATGATGGCCTCCAGCGTGTCGGCGTCGGATTCGATGGCGCCGGTCAGCGGGTAGCAGCCGAGCGTGCGGAAGCGCACCTTCTTCCGCATCGGCTGTTCGCCGTCGCGCAGCGGCAGGCGCTCGTCATCGACCATGATCAGCGCGCCGTCACGCTCGACCACCAGGCGCTCGCTGGCGAAGTACAGCGAGGGCACTTCGATGTTTTCACGATAGATGTACAGCCAGATGTCGAGCTCGGTCCAGTTCGACAGTGGAAACACGCGCACCGATTCACCCTTGTGGATGCGCGCGTTGTACAGGTTCCACAGCTCGGGGCGCTGGTTTTTCGGGTCCCAGCGATGCTGCGCACTGCGGAAGCTGAACACGCGCTCCTTGGCGCGGGATCTTTCCTCGTCACGGCGCGCACCACCGATGGCGGCGTCGTAGCCGCCCTGGTCCAGTGCTTGCTTCAGCGCCTGGGTTTTCATCACGTCGGTGTGCACGGTGGCGCCGTGGCTGATCGGGCCGATGCCCTGAGCCACGCCGTCCGGGTTGATGTGGACGTGCAAGGCGCAGCCGGTTTCGGCGGCACGACGATCGCGAAACGCGATCATCTCGCGGAACTTCCAGGTGGTATCCACATGCAGCAACGGAATCGGCGGCCGTCCCGGTGCAAAGGCCTTCAGCAGCAGATGCAGCAACACCGAGCTGTCCTTGCCGATGGAATAGAGCATCACCGGATTGCGAAATTCCGCCGCCACCTCGCGCAGAATGTGGATGCTGTCGGCTTCAAGGCGATCGAGGTGGCTCTGATTCGGCATTGTCAGGGCATCGGTGGACGAACTTGCGAAGCGGCGAATTATCGCAGATCAATGGATCAACACGATCCAGCTCCCCGAACCGATTGATCCGCATGAATGGATAAGCAAATGCAATCGAATGCAGAAGGCCGCAGTGTCCATTCGCCTTATCGGTAACGCCCGCCGCTGACGCGCTCGCGCCGCTCCAGGTCCTGCCAACTGCAAACTTCGCCAAACCCGTTGCCGGCCAGCAATTCACGCACGCGGGATGCCTGGTCGTAGCCGTGCTCCAACAGCAGCCAGCCACCGGAGTCCAGGCATCGTGGCGCCCCCTCCACGATCTCGCGTATCGCATCCAGGCCATCAACGCCGGAAGCCAATGCGGCAACCGGCTCGAAGCGCAGGTCCCCCTGTTCGAGATGCGCGTCGCCTTCGGCAATGTAGGGCGGATTGGAAACGATCAACCCGAAGCGTTGCCCTTGCAGCGCTTGCAACCAGTGGCCGTGGGCAAAGCTGATGTTGTCGATGCCGCAGCGAAGTGCGTTGTTGCGCGCAAGCTCCAGTGCCGCGGTGCTGGCATCGGTGGCCAACACCCGAGAAAGCGGTCGTTCACTGGCCACGGCCAAGGCAATGGCCCCGGAACCGGTGCCGAGGTCTGCAATGCGCATCCCGGAATCCCGCGGAACTCGCGCAAGCGCAAGTTCGACCAGCAGTTCGGTTTCCATGCGCGGTATCAGTACGGCCGGACTCACCTCAAGTTCGAGCGTCCAGAAGCCGCGCCTGCCGAGCAGATAGGCCAACGGCTCACCGCCTTGCCGGGCTGCCAGCAATTGCCGAAAGCGCACCAGCGCATGCGCATCGGGAACGCTGTTGGCATGCGCAAACAACCAGGCGCGATCCTTGCCGAGTGCGTGAGCCAGCAACATCTCCGCCTCATGGCGCGACTCGGGATCGGCTTGGGCTGCTGCCTCGCGCAGCAGCCCATTCACGGTGTCGGCCATGAATCAGACCGCAGGCGGCGGCGCGGGAGGCGTGTCGATCTCGATGGGCTTTGCTTCGCTCCAGGGTTGCCAGTAGCCACCCTGCATCCACGCCGCAAATCCCTTGCGCGCCCAGCCGACGACCGCCCAGGCCAGCCACAAGGACCACACCAGCATGACCAGGTTGTAGATCCACAGCGGCAGGCTGATCACGCTGGCCTCCGGAATCACGCCGTCGCTGCGGTCGGCAAACCACTGCAGGTGCTGGCCCCATGAACCCTCGCCACGGATCACCATGTCCGGACTGCCCAGCAGTCCGTTCTGGATGCTGCCAAACAGGACCAGCAGGGCAACCAGGCTCAGGGCCGCCAGCCCAAGCTGGGCCAGATTGAATTTCCAGTTGCGCCCGATCACATGCCTTGAGCGCCATTCCATTGCGAACAGCCAGGCCAGTACCACCAGCAATGCAATCCACGAGAAGGTCGAGAAGCCGAGCACCAGCAGCAGGTAGTGATGGAAGCGCAGGCTGCCCGTGCGCCAGCGCGACAGCAACCAGGCCAACACGATGGCTACGACCAGTTCACCCCAGAACAGCACGGCGGGTCCGGCTGCGGGGCCAAAGGCCGCCAGCAGCCAGCGATCATTCGGCACATCGATGGACAAGCCAACGTTCGCCGCAGGCAAGCCGGGATCAACCAGCGGAGTGCTGACACGGCTTGCTGCCGGCTGATTGTCCTGGAAGCGGATCTCGAACTTCTGCGCGCCGGGATTCAGCGGCAAGCTCAGCTTGCTCTCAAGCAGGCGCAATCCCAGTGCTTCGCCGTTGCGGCTGACGCCCAGCAACTCCACGCCCGCCGGCAGACTGATGGCCTGCTCTCCCCCCTGGCTTGCGCGCATGTCCATGGTCAGGCTGTGGACTCGCGAGCGCGGTCCGACGGCGCTGGCCAGGTTCAAGGAATCGATGGCACGAATGGCACCCGTCGACGGGTTTGGCTTCTGCACCTTCATCGTCAGCGTTTCACCCGGCAAGGGATGGAACTCGAATACGTGGTAGTCGGGCTGGTTGTTTGCCGAAGGATTCGGAGTCTCCGGCAATCCTGCGAATTCGACATGCCAGGTCGGACCTACCGCAATACGCCAGACTTCGGCCTGGGTGCCGAGCTCCGGCGCCACCAGGCTGAAGCTTGATACCTGGTCGAATGTGCTGGTCCACGATGCGGAATCTTCGCCATCGGCAATGGCCAGGGTGAGCTTGCCATCCTGCACCTTGAGTCCCGGAGTCTGCACATGCTCGCCGGCCAGCACCGCCATGCTGACGGTGAAGCCTCCCGCGTCCGGCGCCAGGCGCTCGACGGTGCCGTCGATGCTCCAGTCGAGATCGAGATTGATCGTGCGATGCACGCGCACATAGGGTGGAAAGCGTTGTTCGACGTTTTCCGCCGCCGCATCGCCGGCCTCGCGTGAACGGGTAAGTGAAAGCGTTTCCGTCAGCATGCGGTCTTCGACAATGCCGCTGGACAACCAATTGGAACCTTCGAAGAGAATCCGCCTTGGCTGCTCGGGAAATGCCAGCTCGACCCGATCGCTGCCCACCGTGTAGCGAATCTCCACGCGATGTACGCCGCGGTCAACTGCAATGCTGGTTGCACCACTTATGCTTGCCAGCTTCGCATCGGCAACACCATCGATGCTTATCGATTCAAGGACCAGGGATTTGTCGTCCATGGGAATGGCCACGGAGACCCGGGCTTGCGCGTGAACCTCCATGGCTACGCGCAATGCATCGCCATTGGCGCTCACCGAGGCATTGGCAATGCTGGCGCAGCTCGGCGCGCACTCCGGGGGCTTGGTCAGCAGGGCTTTCAAGTCCTGCAACATTTCCTGCGGAGGGAAGGTCTGGGCTTGCGCCTGGCTCACGCCGGCCAGCGAGACAAGCATAAGCACGGACCCCGCCTTGGCATAGCGTGACAGCAGCGCACCGCCGCCGGATCGATTGCGCAGCAATTGCCACAGCAATATGCCCAGCACCGCAACCAGAACCACGCGCAGCAGACGCACCAGCCACGGCGATGCGATGAGCAGGCGAACACTCTGATCGGCCAGCACCGGACCACTCCAGGTCAACTGATATCGATTGCCAAGCTGCCAACCCGGTTCGCCTGCGCCGGTCTGCACCACGGTCGACTTGCTGTAGCGGTTGTTGATGCGGGCACGCTGTATGGCCACCTTGGGGCTGGCTGCCTTCATGTCCACTCGGCCGATACTGGACCCCGTGACCATGATTGATTCCAGTTTCTCCGCACTTCTTTCCGGTTCCTGCGCAGCCTGATTCATGTCGGCGGCTTCAGGGACCGGCGCTGGCGAGGCGGCCTGCATTGGCATATTGGCAACATTCATGTCGTTGCCAAACTGAAAGCTTGCCGGCGTGTGGCTGGACTCAAGTTGGGGATACAGGGCGTAGCGCACCTGATCCGCGGCAAAGGGCAAGGCGAAAACCGCCAGAACGATCAGTGCCGCAACCCGCATCCAATTTCCGGCTGTTGCAAGACGTCCTTTGGGCAGGGCGCGTACAAGGGCTGACAGCGCCAACACCAACAACAGCGTCCACAACGGTGCGCCGGCCTCCTGGTAAGCGAGCACGAGATAGGCCGATGCCGCCATGCCGCCGAGCATTCCCAGCAGTCGAAATGCAAGCAGGCTGATGATCGCTGCAAGAAAAACATCCAGCAGGGTCCAGCGCGACAACCAACTGCCGCTGGCCTGATCCGCGCCGGGGGCCGCAATCAAGCGGTAGCCATAAGGCAGATGCAGGGCAATGGCCGCGGAATCGAAGGTCTGGTTCCACCCGGTGACCGGCAAGCGGCCAGCGCTGCCATTGATTCGCACACCGGCGCGGAGGTCGACTTGGGGATTGCGCCATTCGACGCCGCTGCTGCCCGGTGCGGAACCTTGAGTGATCAGCAGCGCATCGCTGCCGCCACTTGCGGACTGCGCCCGCTGCAAGGTGTACGGCGCGGCAAGGTCCATGCGCCAGCCACTTTGCATGGAACCGTTGATCGAATCACGCGCAAACCAGCCATCCCCGGAGAAATCGAGCCAGGCCTCGCGCTGCAGGCTGAGGCGATTGCTGGCGTTGGCATCAAGGCCGCGTGATCGCTGCTCGATGGTGAGCGTGCCCCCGTTGTCGAGGGCAAAGGCCGGCAAATTTCGCCACTCCTCGGGCACGTTGGCTTGTGCGGGATCGACCTGGATTGCACCCTCGATTGCGGTAACGCGCAGGAATGGATTGGACTGGTAACTCCAGATTTCCTGATCGACCCGGTTTGCCTCCGGCAGGCGCGCCACCAGTTTGTCCAGCGGTTCGGTTGCACGCGCGGCAAGGGTGACCGTGTTGGTGCCGGGACGCACCTGCACATGCAGCATGCCGGCGTCATCGAGGCGCGCGGGCCGTTCCTCATTGTCCAGCGACACGGCAATGAAACCATCGGGCAACACCGGGCCAAGCACTTCCTCGCGCGCTTGTCCGGAGACTTCCATGCGAATGCGCGTGGTCAACTCTCCGGGAATCTGGTCGACATAACGGCGGAAGATGCGTACATCGAGGCTGTCGGCTTCGGTTGCAGCCACCTTGCCACGCCCGAGTGTGAGCTGGTCGCCACTGCGCTGCAGGGGTGCAACCGTCTTGCCATCCACCACCAGCCTGACCACACCAATGACCTCAGGCACCTGCAGGGCCTGCGGCCGCTCCGACCACTCGAGTCGGGCACGCAGGACATGCTCGCCTGGCTCCATCCACACCTGCGGTCCATCACGGTTGAGGATCACCGCCGGCTTGCCGTCAACGGTCGCTTCCTGCGGCCAATGTTCCTCGTCAAAGGGAAGCGGAACCCAAGCCTCGATCTCGACGTTCCAATCCTGCGAGAGATTCGCCCCATGGGTGTCGGCGTTGATTGTGAGCACACCCGGCCAGATGCACGCAAATTCATCGGCAGAGCTGGCTGAGGTATTTGCAATCAGGGTGCAGCGCCGGAATTCCTCGCCCTTTTGCACCCAGCTTCGCCAAGCCTCGAGTTGGGCGGGAATGTCGGCGGCTGCCTGCGTGACGCCTGCAACCAGAAGTCCTGCCACAAGGATCAATGCACGCATGCTCAATCTCCCTGGAATGACGGAAACGCAAGTCTGCAACGTGGATCCTGCCCGGACGGGGTTGCCTATCCGGGCTGTCACTCAAATGAACCGGCTCGCAACCGGGAACACTCATGCGGTCGTGGCGCGCAGCTTGCTTCCAATGCAGTGATTCAAGCTGCGCCCTGCGAATCCGCCTGTTTGCAGCCCGCATCAATGGTTCACGCAAAATGCCATTTGTCCGGATCAGGCCCGAACCAGCAGCCGCCAACCTTGCTCCAGGCAGGCCAGCACGAATCCGGCAAGGAAGAACAGGTAGCTGTAGCGCAAATAGCGGTATTTGTGGTGGGAAAGGTAGATCCCCAGCGAGTAGATGTCCTTTGCCCAGATTCGATAGGGCGAGCCATCCTTCAGCAGGTACTTGTTCATCTCGGCAAGGAAGCGCTCTTGCGACAGCTCGGCGAAATGACCGAAGAACAGGATGTTGAAATTCTCGGGAAGCTCATCGTTGCGCAGCCGCAACGGTCGATACTTCGGCAGCACGGCGAGTATCGCCAGCAGCAACGCAATCAGGGTGAACGATGCCAGGATCAGAACCGAAATGCGCATCTGCGGGTCATTCAGCCGCCCCAGCGACAGGGTCAGCACGATCGAGGAAACGGTGATGATGATGTTGGCCTTGGTGTCGGCCATTGCAGACAACTGCACATGGTGTTGCTGGGCAGTGCGCAGCAGGTTGTCCGCAGTGCCGCGCTCGGGGACTTCGGCGTAATTCGGGGGGCCGCCTGGGGCATCGCTCATCGGGAACATCCGCATCGTGGACTGCGCGCATCTTACTGCACGTCCAATCGATGCGATCACGCACGCAGTCGTGATTCCATGGGTTTCACATCAGGCTGGCGGCGATGCGTGGATTGCCAGCCCTTCCCCGCTGGCCGGGGAAGGGAATCCGGCCCTGGAATCAGGCAGCGGCTTGCGCCTGTTCGAGGCTCACGGCCACGGCATGGATCACGGCGGCGATGCGCGCTGCACTCTGAATCGAGGTTGCCGCGACCTCATGCTTGCGCAAGGTCTTTTCATGCGACGCCATGCACATCCCGCAGCCATTGATTGCGGACACGGCAAGCGAAGCCAGCTCGAAGTCGATCTTTTCGCACCCCGGGTTGGACATCACGTTCATGCGCAGGCTTGCACGCAAGGTTGCGTATTCCTCGTTTTCGACCAGGTGGACGAAACGGTAGTAGATGTTGTTCATGCCCATGATTGATGCAGCGGCGCGGGCGCCGTTGGCTTCCGCCTCACTCAGCACTTCACCGAAATGGTCGCGCAGGGCGCGGGTCAACGGTGCATGGCGCGAAGCAATGGCGCTGGCCAGGGCAACAATTGCGATCTGCTTTTGCACGAGGCCGGGAGCCCCCGATTCCGACAGCACGGAATCCAGGTTCAGGCGCAGGTCCTTTGCATAGTCCGGCAGAAGGGTCTTGATGTCGTTGAGGTTCATGCGTTGCTCCTGTTTGTGCCGGGCAGCCGCACCCGGCGGTGCAATGCCCGATCAATCAAGTCGATTCAAAAAGTTGGGCGGCGGGTTCGGGGAGGAAACCGCCGCCCGGGGACGACGCCGAGGGGAGGGGGAGTACGGCGTCGCCCTGACAGTCGGGCAATTGCTTGCCCTGGAGAGCGTCAACCCGAGTTGGGGGCGATGTTGCCGCGTTCAACATGCGCGACATCGCACCGCAGTCGGGTCAATTCCGGTTCAATCAGGCAACCTTGAGCGTGTCTTCGCCCTTGTGCCAGTTGCACGGGCAAAGCTCGTCGGTCTGCAAGGCATCCAGCACGCGCAGCACTTCCTGCGGATTGCGGCCCACGCTGCCGTCGGTCACATAGGCGAAGCGGATGATGCCTTGCGGATCGACCAGGAAGGTGGCTCGCTTGGCCACACCTTCTTCCTCATCGAGGATGCCCAGCGCGCTCGACAGACGCTTTGCGGTGTCGGCCAACATCGGAAACGGCAGATCGCGCAGATCCTTGTGGTCCTTGCGCCAGGCCAGGTGCACGAACTCGCTGTCGGTGCTGGCAGCGAGCACCTGGGTGTCGCGGTCGGCAAACTGGCTGTTCAGATCACCGAAACCCTTGATCTCGGTCGGGCAGACAAAGGTGAAATCCTTTGGATAGAAGAACACCAGCAGCCACTTGCCCTTGTAGGTGTCGTTGCTGATGTGGGCAAACGCCTTCTCGACGCTTTCGGTGGAAACGGTGGCCTTGAGGTTGAATGCGGGGAACTTGTCGCCGACGGTCAGCATTGCGGTACTCCTAGCTGGGTTGAGATGAGGGGAAGCCGGCATCAACCGGCCACGGACAGGCATTCTAGGCAAACCGTATCAATCAATCCAATTGATTGTTAACATGCGATCAATAGCCTTCATCAATCACAACAAGGCCCCATGAACCTGCGTGACCTTCGATATCTGGTCGCTTTGGCCGATCACAAGCATTTCGGGCGCGCCGCCGAGTCTGCATTTGTCAGTCAGCCCACCCTGTCCACCCAGATCATGAAGCTGGAGGAGGAACTCGGCGTCGCGTTGGTGGAACGCACCCCGCGCAAGGTATTGCTTACCGAAGTCGGCACGGAAATCGTCAAGCGCGCACGCGAGGTGCTCAACGAGATCGAACAGATCAAGGTGATTGCGCGGCGAACACTCGACCCGGAATCGGGCAGTCTGCGCCTGGGTATCTTCCCGACCCTTGGGCCCTACCTTCTGCCCCATGTGGTGCCGCGCATCCGCGAGCGCTACCCACGCCTGGAGTTGTTGCTGGTCGAGGAAAAGACCGAGGAGATCCTGCGTCAACTTCGCGAAGGTCGCCTTGATGCCGGCATTCTCGCCCTGCCCGTGCACGATGCGCACCTGCATTTCGAACGCCTTTTCGATGAGCCTTTTGTTCTTGCGGTTCCCACGGACCATCCGCTGGCAAGGCAAGGCTCGATAAGTCTCAACCAGTTGGAAGACCAGAGTCTGCTGCTGCTTGAGGATGGCCATTGCCTGCGCGAACAGGCGCTTGAGGTCTGCCAACTGGCTGGGGCGGCGGAAAGAGGCGGCTTCCGCGCCACCAGTCTGGAAACATTGCGCCAGATGGTGGCAGCGGAGGTCGGCATCACCCTGTTGCCGATGCTGGCGGTGAAACCGCCCATTCCCGCAAACGAGCACATCCACCTCGTGCAGTTCCGCAAGCGACCACCGAGCCGGCACATCGCCATGGTCTGGCGCAAGAGTTCGGCGATGCATGCATTTCTGACCGATTTCGCCGAGTTGCTGCGACAATTGCCAGGCGGACTGTTGGAGCCCGATGCAGGACCACCGCCCCGTCACCACCCATAATTGCGATCAGGCAAGAGCGGCGCAGTCCGCGCACCCCTGCCCGATGCCAGTACCACGATCCAATCCAGGAGTTGTCGTGAACAATCAAAGCCCCGCCATCACCATTTCCAGTCTCGACCTTGAACGCATCGAGGACCTGCTGGAAATCGAGCCGCACCGCAGCAGCAGCGGTGCCTCCGCCTTGCGCGCAGAGCTGGAACGAGCGGCCATACTTGATCCTGCGGAAATGCCGGCCGACGTGGTGACCATGAACTCGACCGCCACCGTCGTCGATGAAAGCAGTGGTGAAACCCGCGAGCTGACCCTGGTCTATCCACGCGACGCGGACGCTGCGACCAATCGCATCTCGATTTTTGCGCCGGTCGGCATCGCCATGATTGGACTTCGCGTGGGTGAATCCATCGACTGGCAGGTTCCCGGTGGCCGCTCGCTGCGCCTGCGCATCCGTGAAATTTCCTTCCAGCCGGAATCACGCGGGCAGTTGCATCGATAGAAACCGTCAATCCCGTGAAGACCATGCCCGAATACCGCAGTCGATTCGCCTCGACATTGGTGGCTCGGTGAATCGGGCCGTCGAGTGGGGCGATCCGCCTGCATTTGACTATCTGTGCGCCGTTTCCTGTGCCCTGAATTCGGGATCTTCGGGGATTTCCAGTTGGCGCAAGAGATCGTCGTAGCGCGGATCCTTGTGCAGGTTTTCCAGCAGCGGATCGAAGGGTATGTACATTACGTTGTTGTCGCCATGGTGCATGCCCCGTTGCAACCACGCAAAAGCCTCATCGCTTTCGCCACGCCAGGCATGCACGGTGGCGATCCAGTAGCCATCGGGGATGGCGAACTGGTCGGTCAGCTTCTTGAGCGCGACCTCCGATGCCACGCGATTCCCCATCTCGTGCTCGGCTATGGCGGTGCCAACGAGACGGAACAGCGTGGAGGAGTGTTCAAGACGTGCGAGTGCCGCGCTTGGCTGGCCGTCGAAGATGTCACACAGGGCCAGATAGAAATTGATGTGTGCGCTTTCCGGCTGATTCGTCAACGCAAGCATCAAAACCGCGCGCGCATTGCGGGTGTCGCGTCGTGACAGGTAGTGCCAGCCCTGGTTGCGCCACGCACCGGACAGCGGATCCAGCACGGCAGCGCGCGAATCGGTTGCTATTGCCTCCTCGATGCGTCCAGCCGAAGCCAGGTAGCGCGCTTTCCAAACCAGCAGTGCAGACGATTCGCCTTTGGGCGTGAGCCGTCGCGCCGCCTCAATGTCGGCCCAGGCGCCTTTCCAGTCATACAGATAGAGCAGCCGCATTTCGGAGCGGACCAAATAGTCATGCGGATTGCCGGAAGAGATCGCGAGACCGCGATTCATCGCCGTGATCGCGCGCTTGCGTCCTGCGACCAGCTCATCAACGCTGTCTGCCCAGTAACCGCCACCGCCAAGGATGTCTGCGAGCATGAACCAGGCATCGGCATACCCGGGATCCAGCTTGAGGGCTTGCTCCAGGGCTACCAGAGCTCGCCGTTGGTTGTTGATGTCGCGGCTTCCCACAAACAACGTGGCCGCCCCGAGGAAAGCGCGATAGGCCTCCGGATTCCGGGTGCCGCCTCCATCGGGATCGTAGCCGCCCGGCCGCTGGGCAATGCCGTCAAGCAGCGCGGTGTAGAGGTCGTCCAATAGGGTGGCCTGGTCGGATGGAGGCCGTTCGAACACGCGGCTAAGCGCGGGAATTCGGCCGGAAGTGTCCGTCATGTTGAACTGAACGGCGAGGTTCCCGCCGCGCATCGACAGCGTGCCAGTAACGATCAGGTTGGCACCGAGATCGCGTGCGATTTCAGCGGGATCGCGCGGGTCGTTGGCATAGGCTACGGATTCAGCACGGGTGATCGATCGAACATTCGGCAGGCTCAACACCTTCTCTCGCAAGTGATTGGCAATGCCGTCGGCAAACAGGTCCAGGGGATCGTCCCGATCAAGGCTGCGAAAGGGAAGCACGGCAACGACATCTTCGCCCGTATTGGGGCGCAGCGTGCTCGTCTTTGCCAACCGAGCCTCGATGTGGGGCCTGAGCGCGTAGCTCAGCGCAAGCAAGGCCAGCAGCAAGATCAGCATCCCGAAAATGGCAGGCCCCCAGGGAATCGACCGTTTGCGCACTGATGCGGATGCGGTGGAGGGCCCTGCAGCAAGCGGTGTGGCCGAAGCGAGGGCTTCGGCTGCTTCCGTCAGGCGATAGCCGTAACCCTGCACCACTTGGATCAACGCTGCCTTGTCGTCACCCAGGGCTTGGCGCAGCTTGCCAATCGCCTTGGCAAGCGAATTTTCCGAGACGACGCGACCCGGCCAGCCCACACGCAGCAGATCTTCCTTGCGCACGTCCTCGCCCGCGTGCTCGACGAGGTGCAGCAACACCCGGTAGCTGTTGCGATCGACAACAACGGGCACCCCGCGGCACGCCAGTTGGGCGCGAGCGGTATCGATCTCGATGTCCCCAAGCCTCCAGCCCTTTGGCGAAGGCCTTTCCCCTGACGGAATCAGCATGCGCAAGTCACTGTTCTGAACCGCATTCAGAAAGTATCAGAATCTTTCCCGGATTTTCCATTGCCCCTTGGAGGGTGTTGTGGGAAACCGCCTTGCGGCACCTTGACCGGCACTCGCGTTCGGAAACCGCCTGCCGGCGCAACTGCCGTGTCAACGCCCCGCTCAACGGTGGCCGGGGTTGGCCTTGACGCGGGACGGGACGAAGGCTGCAGCGACACCTGCCGTTCGATCCATTCGTGAAATTTCGTGACCGAGGGGGAAATCATCCATGTGCAAGCGCCTGCGAATCATCCTGCTACTCCTGCTGTTCAGCCCGTTGACCTGGGCTGCGCCACCATCGACTCTCGGATTCCAGGGCAACCTCGCCGACCTGAACGGTGATCCAATCTCGGCCAGCCTGGCCATCACGTTTCGCTTGTACGACGTGCAAAGCGGCGGCACCGAGCTTTGGAGCGAGACCCAGCCCAACGT
>SHNG01000050.1 GCA_004295005.1 Gammaproteobacteria bacterium | reverse complement strand
GGTCAACCTCAAGGACGCCAGCGCCCGCGGCATCCACATGTCGAGGCTTTACCTGCATCTCGACAGGCACTTGCCGAGCGAAGCGCTGTCACCCTGCACCCTGCGTCGGCTGCTTCGCGATTTCCTCGACTCGCATGCCGAGCTTTCGGATCGTGCGCGCATCGACATCCGTTTCGAACAAATGATTCGTCGGCCCGCATTGGCCAGTGACAACAGCGGATGGCGTTCGTACCCCGTGCGAATCACGGCAACCCTTCACGAAAGCGCGTTTGCCTTCGAGCTGGAAACGGAGGCGCTGTACTCCAGCACGTGTCCCTGTTCGGCTGCCTTGGCCCGGCAGTTGATCCAGGAACAATTTGCGGCGGATTTTGTGCCGGGCCAGGCGCTGGAGCGTGACAAGGTGCTGGCTTGGCTCGGCAGCGAGCAGGGCATCCGCGCCACGCCGCACAGCCAGCGCAGCAGCGCGCGGGTGCGCGTGCGCCTGGCTGCGGGTTTCGAGTTTCCAATCGTCGAACTGATCGACCTCATCGAAGGCGCACTCAGGACTTCAGTGCAGACAGCCGTCAAGCGCGAGGATGAGCAGGCGTTTGCCTTGCTCAACGGTCAGAACCTGATGTTCTGCGAGGATGCCGCGCGTCGCCTGAAGCAGACCCTTGAAGGCGATGAACGCATCGTTGATTTCTGGTTGCGCGCGGCGCACCTGGAAAGCCTGCACGCGCACGATGCGGTGGCCATTGCCACCAAGGGTATCGAAGGCGGCTACAGCACGCAGGACTCTCGCTGAGCCGGATACCCCGCGGCGGGTCAAGCCAGGATCGTTCCAGACCTGATGCGCCTTGACCACTCGCGAGCGTTGCTATTCGCGATTTGCCTTGTGCTTGAAATGACCGCCAGGTTTGCCCTTGTGGGGCGGCTTGCCGCCAGGGCGTGGTGATCGCGGGCGCTCATCCGAGGGTTCTTTCGATCTGGAAGAAGGTGCGCCTTCCGCAAGCTTGCTCATGCGCAGGCGCTGTCCGGCAACCCATGATTTCTTGAGGATCTGCAGCACCTCGGAGGGCATGCCTTCGGGAAGGTCAATCAGGCTGTGGTCTTCGCGGATGGTGATGCGGCCGATGTACTTGCTGTCGAGCTCGGCTTCATTGGCGATGGCGCCAACGATGTTGCCGGGTTTGACCCCATGCATGTGTCCGACTTCGACACGGAAGGTTTCCATGCCTTGCTCGGCTGGGCGATGCTCGGCTTCGGCAAAGGAGCCAGCGCGCGCAGCTTGCTTTTCCTGCCGATCACCCGGATACGCTGCGGGCTGCTTGCGCTCGAAAGCCGGGCGCGCATCCCGTGGCTCGCGCTCGCCACGTTCACTGCGGTTTGACGGACGCGGTCGCTCCGAGCGCTCGGCAAATGCCTTGCGTTCACGCTGTGCGGTCGGATCAAACTCGCGTTGCGGCTTGCGTGCCTGGGCTTCCAGCAACAGTGGTTTGTCGCCTTGTGCGAGTCGGGCGAGCGCAGCGGCAATCTCGATGGCGGGCACGTCGTGTTCGGTTTCGTATTGCTCGATGAGGCTGCGGAACACGGCAAGATCGGACGCCGCCAGTGCGGTGGTGATGCGGTCCTTGAAGCGCGTGATGCGCTTGTCGTTGACGGTATCCACCGAAGGCAGATCCATCGGCTCGATGGGTTGGCGCGTCGCTCGCTCGATCTGGCGCAGCATGTTGCGCTCGCGCGGAGTGACAAACAGGATCGCGTCACCCTCGCGTCCCGCTCGCCCGGTGCGACCAATCCGGTGCACATAGGATTCGGTGTCGTAGGGAATGTCGTAGTTGAGCACGTGGCTGATGCGCTCCACGTCCAGTCCACGCGCGGCCACATCGGTGGCCACCAGGATATCCAGCTTGCCGTCCTTCAACTGCTGGATGGTGCGCTCACGCTGGGCCTGGGCCAGGTCGCCGTTGATCGCGGCGGCTGCAAGGCCACGCGCCTGCAGGCGCTCGGCCAGTTCCTCGGTGGCGACCTTGGTGCGTGCGAACACGATCATGGCATCGAACGGCTCCACTTCGAGGATGCGGGTCAGCGCATCCAGCTTGTGCATGCCGCTGACCAGCCAATAACGCTGGCGTGTCTTCGCCGCAGTCGTGGTTTTCGACTTGATCGTGATCTCGGTCGGTTCGTGCAGATGGTTCTGCGCGATGCGCCGGATCTGGGTCGGCATGGTGGCCGAGAACAGCGCAATCTGGCGGGTCGGCGGGGTTTTTTTCAGCACCGCCTCGACATCATCGATGAAACCCATGCGCAGCATTTCATCGGCCTCGTCCAGCACCAGGCATTTCAATTCGGACAAGTCCAACGAGCCGCGTTCCAGGTGATCGATCACCCGCCCCGGCGTACCCACAACCACGTGCACGCCACGGCGCAGGCCACCCAATTGCGGGCCATAGGCTTGGCCACCGTAGATTGGCAATACATGGAAACCCGGCATGTGCACGGCGTAGCGCTGGAAGGCCTCGGCCACCTGGATCGCCAGTTCGCGGGTTGGCGCCAGCACCAGGGCCTGCGGCTTGCGCTGCTGCATGTCCAGCTTGGCGAGGATGGGCAAGGCAAAGGCAGCGGTCTTGCCGGTGCCGGTCTGTGCCTGACCGAGCACGTCCTTGCCGGCAAGCAGGTGTGGAATCGTTGCGGCCTGGATCGGCGAAGGCGACTCGTATCCCACATCGGCCAATGCGCGTTGCAGCGCTTCGCCCAAGGCGAGTTGCTTGAAGTTGGGAACGGCTGGGGCACCGTCGGTGGCTTGGTCGGACATGGATTGCTCGGTGCGTCGAGGGCCGGATGCGGCGGGTCGACGCGGAAGGAAGGGCGCGTAGTGTAGCGGTTTGTCCCTGCCGCCGCGCAGGGCAGGCGGGGCGATGCGCCTGCCCTGCGTACGCAATGTGCGGCGCTGGCAGGGTGATCAGGGCCTGCTTGACCGCATCCAGGGCGCTGCATGCGCGCTGGTTCGACTCAATCCTCGAAATCGTCGTCAAACAGGGCGTCCGAGGTGAATTCGCTCGTGTTGCCATCCGCATCGGTGGCAAGAAGCACCAACGCGTGGCCGCCGAGCGAGGCCGTCGGCACGCTGACACTTCGCAAGGTCTGTGCGTCGACTTCGGCGATGTTGTCGGTGAACGCGATGATCTCCATTTGTCCCTTCGATCCACCGCCGATGTCCACGCGCAGGGGGTAGGCGGAATTCGCCGCCGAGCTGTCGACGAGATAGTCGATCTGCAACGTCGCCCCATTGTCGAGATAGCCGATGTTCTCGATGACAGGCGTGTTCTGCAGACGATTGCCGCCGCTATCGCCGTCGCCCGCATCGTTTGGCGTGGCGCCGTCGGCATTGCTGGAAGGGGCCAGATCGATGCCAATGGCATTGCGGTGGAATCCGTTGCCGAGAATGGCTGCGCCGGTACAGGTGGAAACCAGCACGCCTGCCGCCGCCCCATGGGCGATCAGGTTGCCTTCCTGCGGAGAGTCGCCACCAACCAGGACGCCGCATTCACCGCTGCGGAAGATCACAATGGTTGGCTGCGGCTGGGAGGGCGAGGAAGGAAAGGTGCCATTCGGGCGCGGCAGCGTGCCGCTCCAGTCGGTACCGAACACATTGCCCTGGATGCGCACTGGATTGGCATTGGCGGCCGCGGCGTTGGTCGAAATGTAGACTGCACTGGTCTCGATGCCCGAGACCAGGTTGCGTGCGGCCACGCTGTCTCCGCCTATGACGTTGCCCTGCACGGGGTTGGTCACGTACAGGCCGTAGTCCTGGCCTTGCAGAACAGTGCTGCCGTCCGCGCCCAGGCCGATGATGTTGCCCTGCACCTGGCTGGTCTGGAGAGTCGAGTTTGCGCTTTCGTCCCATAGGCCGATGTAGCCATTGCCGGAGATGACATTTCGCGCGGAGGTTGTAGTGCCGCCGATCAGCGCTGCGCCGCGCTGGCGAATACCGTAGGAATTGTTGCTGGCGGCCATGCCTTGCATGCCGGTGATGTCGGTACCGATGAAGCAGCCTTCGACGACATTCGGGCCGGGCGACTGCAATTGCACGTTGATCTGGAAATTGTTGATGGCCAAGCCGCGCAAATGCAGCAGCGGATTTCCGTTGCCGACATCGATTCCGGCTTGCGAGCTGCTGCCGAACCCGTGCAGCTCGATCTTCAGCACGGCATTGCTGCCGCCCTCATCCGGTGCCAGCGTGTTGGCTGTGGCACCGGGCTGGCTGTAGCCATCAATGCTCAGCGTGTCCTGGATCAGCGGCAGCGTGCTTGCCGGGGCGATGCGCCAGTGATCGGAGACGGCCACATACCCAGCATCGCCAGCGGGAATTTCGAAGGTGATGCTGTCGGTGCCTGGGCTGGCATTGGCCAGGGTGATGGCGCCGCGCAGTGAGCAGTTGGCATTGCCGGGGTTGGCATCGCAAAGCTGGAACGGTGCGCTGCCGTCATCGCTGGTCGTGTCGACGAGAAACGTTGCGGCGTTGGCACAGGGTGCCAGCGCCAGCCAGGCCAGGGTGAATGCGAAACGTGACATGTTGCTCTCCAGCGCAACGGCGGATGCCGGCTTTCCAGATACATACGCCGTTGCCGCGCAAACCTGACGCGATGGGGTGGATTGCCAGAATGGCTACCCAGCCGCTGCGGAAGCAGCCATCCGGCGACGCTAGTTCACCTTGCCGCCCGTGGTGCAGAGAAACTGCCCTCGGAGTTACTCGAAATCGTCCGCAAAGATGCGGTCGTCCACCAGTTCAATGAGTTGGCGCTCCACTGCTCCTGTGTCGCAGTCGGCGCTGCCATTGCCATCCATGTCGATGGGGCGAGGGCGGCTCCGCGCGTCACCTCCCTTGAACACGCAGGCGCTCACTCGATCCGTTGCGGGACTGTTGGCTTGTGGCAGGAATGTGGGGAAGCGGCCGCCGTTGTCGGCAAGTGGAGCCAGTCCAAGCTGTGAGAAGCCGGATACGAAGAGATCGTGTGCGGCACCAAATCCGCAGCTGGCAGGCGCCAGGTTGTAGTCGAAGGTGAGCAATTGTCCGCCGGTTTCCACGGTGCAGGCGGCACCATTGCTGGCCCAGATCATGCTGGCGAAGACTTCCACACTGGAGCCATCGCCAATGTTCAGGGTGCTGCCACTTGCGGAACTGGCGTTCATCAAGGTGGAGTAGGCAAGGCTGACACGAAGGGGGAAACCACCAAGCAGGCTAAGGTCACCCCCGGCGACATCGGCATTGTTGCCGTTCGTGGTTACCTGGAACAGGTCCAGTCTGGGCGGTACTGGTCCGCTGCCACTTCCTGCGGCATCAATGGCACCTCCTGAGAATCCGGCATGGTTTGCGATGAAGGCGCTGTTGGCGATTTCGCTGTCGAGCTGTGGATAGAGACTGATGGCACCGCCAAATTCGGCCTGATTTTCCTGAAACAGGCTTCCATACACATCCATGCCATTGATCGCCGATATGGCGCCACCAAAGAAGGTTGCGGTGTTTTCCTCGAACCGGCTGTTTTCGATTTCGCCGGGACTGCTCAGTGATTCCAAATAGACGGCGCCACCGCTGGAGGCGGAATTGTCGAAAAAGCGGGAGCCGAGCAGGTTGAGTTCTGCATTCTCCTTGTAGACGGCCCCACCAAAATCCGCCAAGTTGCTGCCGAAGTAGCTGCGATTCACGGTCAGGTTCCCGAGAAAACTGGCAATCGCGCCACCCTCGGCGCTGGTTGCCCCGGTGGAGTCATTCGCCGTGTTGAATTCAAACGAGCTGTCGGTGATGTTGGCGACTGCGTAGCTGACGATGGCTCCGCCCGAGACCGCAAGGTTGTCGTAGAACGTTGAATTGGCCACGTTGAGCAAGGAGTTGCCGGCAGCGGCGATTCCACCGCCGGTGAATTCGGCGCTGGAGTTCCGGATGGTCGTGCGCAGCACGCTCAGGCTGGCGTTCTCGCCCAGGTACACCGCGCCGCCAAAGTCGCCGCGGCCGTTCGCCAAGGTGATGTTGCGCAGTTCCACGGCCGTTTGATCTTCGGGATTGGTCACGCTGATATACAAGGGTCGTGTGATGCCCTGGCCGTTGAGGGTGATCAGACCTCCGCCATCAATGGTGCATTGGCCTTCCAGGAATTTCGTGGAAGTCAGGGCAATGGTGTGGGGAGCGGCACCGCAGGAAAACGTGAGCACGCCCCCCGGACCTTGCACGCCAACCACCAGTTGAAACATCGCGGCGTTGAGCGCGGCCTCCGTGCAACTGGCGGGAGTTCCGTTGCCGACAACCACGTTGTCTGCATGCGCGAATGGGCACAGGGCCAATGCGCCCAGCAAGAGCGCCGAAAACTTGGTCTTTTGCGCTTGGGGTGTGGCGTAAAGCCGGGCGAATCCGGGAAGGGATATAGAACAATGGGTCGATGCCATGGTGGTCCTCCGCTGTGGCTGGGGCGCAACACGCGCCTTTCCGTGGACTTACGCCGTTGCGGCGCAAACCTGACATGTACGGCTAGAATCGACTCCGGAGGTGCCATGAGCAGTCCGGATGGAGAAATCACCCGCTTGTTGCGGCGGTGGCAGGAGGGTGACGGCGCTTCGCTGGACGCCTTGCTGCCCGAAGTCTGGCAAGAACTTAGGCGCATTGCCGCACATGAGCTGCGCGCGAATGCGGGCCACGAAACCTTGCAACCGACCGCCTTGGTCAACGATCTGTTCGTGCGCTTGCTTGGTGCCAGGCAAATCCAGATCGAGAATCGCAAGCACCTGTTCACCACGGCGGCCAAGCTGATGCGGCAGGTCTTGATCGATCGCGCGCGCGCCCAGCAACGCGAGAAGCGTGGTGGCGGGCACTGGCGTCGCGCTGATCTCGTTGAAGCGATGGCGCTTCCCATCGATACGCCCACGGACCTGCCGGCACTGGACCAGGCCCTTGACGCGATGGCGGAGCTTGATCCGCGAATGGCCCAGATTGTCGAACTGCGCTATTTCGTCGGCCTCGAAGTGAGCGAGGTCGCCCGCTTGCTGGAAGTCGATGAACGCACCGTCTATCGGGACTGGGCGCTTGCACGCGCCTGGCTGCGGCAGCGCCTGGAAGCCTGATGTCAGACTTGCGCACGCATGACGTAAGTACAGGCATGAACCTGCAACCAGAGGGTGCCAGCGAGCGCTTTGCGCGATTGCGCAGTGCATTTCATCGCGTGATCGAGATGGACCTTTCGCAACGCGACGCAGAAATCGTGCGCCTGTCGGCGAGCGATGCGACTTTTGAGTCTGAATTGCGATCGCTGGTGCGGCACACGGATGAAGCGGATTTGGTGGTTGCAGACGAGCTTGCACTGCCACAAATGGGTCCATTTCGCGCCGAGCGCAAACTTGGGCTGGGTGGCATGGGCGAGGTGTGGCTGGCCAGGCGCGTGGAAGGTGGCTTCGATCAGCAGGTTGCGATAAAGCGTGTGCGCGATGGTGCGTGGTCGCCTGGATTTGCGCGCGGTTTCCTTCGCGAACGACAGATTCTGGCTCGCCTGTCTCACCCGCACATTGCACATCTGGTCGATGGCGGAGTGGGTCCGGATGGGCATCCCTGGTTGGCCATGGAGTATGTCGATGGGCAGCGCATCGATACCTGGTGCGAGAGTCGGCATCTGGGCGCCGCAGAACGCGTACGCCTGTTCCTGCCAGTGTGTGAAGCCGTCGCGTTCGCGCATCGCAACCTGGTGATTCACCGCGACCTCAAGCCTGCCAATATCCTGGTCGACAAGGACGGCAGGCCTCGCTTGCTCGATTTCGGCATCGCACGCCTTCTCGATGTCGAGAAGAATGAGATGACTCGAACCTGGGGCGCGATGACGCCGGCGTACGCAGCGCCTGAACAACGCGAAGGCGGTGACATAACCACGGCGACGGATGTCTATCAATTGGGCGCAGTGCTGCGTCAGCTCGTGCGCTCAGCGGCGGATGGCGAACGGGCGCAGCAAGGCGACCTGGGGCACATTCTGGACAAGGCCCTCATGCCGCTGCCTTCTGATCGCTATGCGGGCGTGATCGTGATGGCCAACGATCTTTCCGATTGGCTGGCGCGTCGCCCGCTGCGCAGTGGCGTCGGCAGCCGGCGCGAACGCCTGAAAAAGACCGCATGGCAATGGCGCTGGCCGCTGGCCATGGTGGCGGCGGTAGTCGTCGCCGTAAGCATGGGTGCCGTACTTGCCCTGCGTGAGGCGCGGGCAAAGGTGCGTGAGGCGGAGACTTCCCGGCAGACAACGCAGTTCCTCATAAGCCTGTTCCAGGGCGCAGATCCCACGGTTGCGCGGGGAGCAAAGTTGAGTGCTCAGGATCTGCTTGACCAAGGCAATGCCCGACTGCGTTCGATGTCGCATCTGTCACCCCCTGTTCGCGCCCGCATGCTGCATACCATTTCAGCGACTTACACGGCGCTGGGCGACTACGACCGTGCCCTCGCATTGGCAACCGACGCGCTTGAACTGCGACGTGCCGAAGCCGCGTCGCTGGAAATGGCGGAGAGTCTCGATCAGGTGGGGGAAATCCTGCGCTTGAAGGCCGACTATGCGGGCGCCGAGCCATTGTTGCGCGAGGCTCTGGATCTGCGTACCGCGCTGCTTGCACGCGATGACCCGGTGATCATCGAGAGTCTGGCGCACATGGGTGCATTGCAGGTTGGCCTGGGCAACTTCCAGTCAGCCGACGAGCATCTTGCGCAGGCCGTTCAATCAGCGCAACGGCGCTTCGGGGAAAATTCGATTGAGACGGCGCGCTATCTCGACAGCTATGCCGGCAACCTGGACGACATGGGAAGGCGTACGCAAGCGCTGGACCTGCATCGCCGCGTGCTGGCCATCCGCGAGCGCGTGCTTGGAATGAACGATGTCGAGGTTGCGACGACATTGGCCAGTCTCGGTGTGCACTTGTCAGGCTCGGGACACCTGGACGAGGCCGCACGGATGCTTGAGCGTGCGCTGGCAATCCGTATTGCGGTATTTGGTCCGTCGCATCCCTTGGTTGCCTTCACCCAGATTGATCTTGCCGGGGTGTATGCCGACCAGGGACGCCTTGATGATGCGACGCGGCTGGCACAGGAGTCACTCGTCAGTTGTCGAGCGTCGCTGCCGGCGGACCACCCGAAAATCAGCGAAGCGCTCAACATGCTCGCCTTGATCCGCGTAGCACGTCGCGATTTTCCCGGTGCGGTGACCCTGCAAGAGGAAGTGCTGCAGCGCTTTGCTGCCTCATTGGGCGAGGATCATCCCAATACACTTACGGCGAAGAACAACCTGGCCTATTCCCTCATCCACTCAAACCGCGCCGCTGATGCTGAAGCGCATTTGCGTGAGGTGCTTGCGCGCAAGCGCAAGGACAACGGACAAGGCGCCCACGACCTGCAGAATCTGGCCACGGCCGTGGGACTCCAGGGCAGGCATGCGGAGGCGGTGCAGTTGCAGCGTAGTGCTGTTGAATTGCAGAGGGCGCGCGAAGGCGAATCGTCGGCAGCCACCGCCGTGGCGCTGCGCGAATTGGCCATTGCCGAGGAAGTGCAGGGCACCGATCCGGAACCCCGGTATCGCGCAGCGCTTGCCATGGCCGAGACCGTGGGCAAGACCCGTGAAATCCCATTGCGTGGTTGGCAGGTACCCTTGGCGGCGTTTCTGGTCGGAGCCAATCGCTGTGAGGAAGCTGTACCTCTGCTTCGCAGTGCACTGGCCGGGATGAATGCTGCTGCCAATACCGCAGATCCGGTTGCGAGGCCGCAGATTCTCCTGCTGCTGGACGCGTGCTCGGCTTTGGCCAGCCCGCCCGCATCGGGCATGTCACTCGTCGACGCGTGTGAAACCTTGCGTGAATTGCCGGGTGCAGTCGTCGATGTCTATCCCACCACCCGGGTCTTGCTGACAACCCGCTGTGGAAGCCGAAGGATCGGATGAGGGACGAATGCGAGCTTGCCTGCGTACACGTTTGTCGTTTCTGAGACCTCGGATAGAAATCCGGTCACCATGCCAGAGGTAGCGACGTGGCGCGGTCGGTGCGGGTTCCGCACGAAAGCGGGGAGCGGTTCACCAGAGGCGCCGAGGGCGAGGGAGGCGGCAGTTCCCACGGATCTTCACCCATGCCATCGGAAAACACGCGATCACGGCCCAGGTCGGTAGCCAGGCGCAAGTCCGTGTTCTGGGTAGAAGCGACTCCGCAGTAGCAAGGGGTCTGCTGGCCCGTGTTTTGATCGAAGCACTCGGAGTCGAAATTGGTGAAATGCTTGAACTGGGTGGTCAGGGCGTCGTAACTCATCGAGTCCGGCTGATGGAATTCGTGGTCAAGTCCGATCAAGTGCCCCGACTCATGCGTCGCGGTCCAGCACAATTCGGGGATGTTGTCTCCGTGAGCCGCGGAAAACACGAACGCGATCGTGTTGAGCAGTGGAGTGCCGCAGGCCCAAGGGGCAATTCCAAGAATTCCGCTGGACAAGCCGAGGTTTCCCGGTGTGCCGCCAATCATCACCTCGCGGTGTGGCACATTGCCAGGATCGGTGTCGGTAACGGCAATGAGATACGGGGCGTAGACCCGACGCGCGCATTTCACCAACGCGTTCCAGGATTCATCGCCGTAGGAAAACCCAAGCAGGGTTCGGGTGCCTGAAATGAGCGAGGACGCGTTGTTGACCGCGCTGTCAGGACCGCCGTGTACGATGCAATTGCCAGCGCAACGGTTGAGATATAGCAAGGTGGGGGCGGTTGGCGAACCCAATGGATTGGTTTCCGGTCCGGGGTCAGGCGACATGGGGCTCGCGGCAAGAGCCGGGACAACGCCAGCGAGGATGCCAACCAAAATGGCCAAGGCAGGGTAGTCAGGGACGAATCGGATACCTGATGCCGACATTCCATTTCCCCCTGAAGTGCCAAACGCGGCAATTCTGATCTCTTGCCCCGGCGCCCGCCAGTGCTCCGAGAGGTGCCCCCATGGGATGGGTTCGGCAAGAAAATGGCAATTCAGACAATGAGTTGCGATTGCCTTGCTTGTTTCTCCAGCAAGAGCCCCCAGATCGTGCGACCTTACCCAGCGACCAGGCTGCCTCACATGTCCGAAATGATTGCGCTGGCCGAAAACCGCCTGTTGCGCCCGGGTGGCCTTGCGGCCTCCGATCTTGATCGCGTGTTTGCGCGTCTGATGAGTCCGGCTGTTGATTCGGCCGACCTCTATTTCGAGCATTCGCGCAGCGAGTCGTGGATGCTTGAAGACGGTCTGGTCAAGGAAGGCAGCCACTCCATCGAGCAAGGTGTCGGCATCCGTGCGCAGTCGGGTGAGAAGACCGGGTTTGCCTACTCCGATGACATCATCATGCCTGCCTTGCTGGAGGCTGCGGGTTCCGCGCGCGCCATCGCGCGCGAAGGCGCGGCCGGTACCGGCAAGGCGCTGGCCATCACCTCTGCGCGCGCCTTGTACCCGGCGCTGGATCCTATCGATTCGATGTCGAGCGAGGCCAAGGTGCGCCTGCTCAACGAAATCGATGCCTATGCGCGCTCGCTGGATCCGCGCGTGCGCGAGGTCATCGTCAGCATATCGGCCACCGTCGATACGATGCTGGTGGCTGCATCGGATGGCACGCTGGCGGCGGATGTGCGGCCGCTGGTGCGCTTCAACGTGCAGGTGATTGCCGAGCAGAATGGTCGGCGTGAATCCGGCAGTTGCGGTGGTGGCGGACGTTACGATCTGGTCGAGCTGCTCAAGGATGATCGCGCGCGCCGCATCGCCCGCGAGGCGGTGCGTTCGGCGCTGGTCAATCTGGACGCGGTGGATGCACCTGCCGGCAACATGACCGTGGTGCTGGGGCCGGGCTGGCCCGGCGTGCTGCTGCACGAGGCCATCGGCCACGGCTTTGAAGGCGACTTCAACCGCAAGGGCACTTCGGCGTTTTCGGGCAGCATGGGTCAGCGTGTTGCCGCGCGCGGCGTGACCATTGTCGATGACGGCACATTGGTCGGTCGGCGTGGATCCTTGAGCGTGGACGATGAGGGCACGCCCAGCCAATGCACGGTGCTGGTCGAGGACGGCATCATGAAGGGACTCATCCAGGACAAGTTCAATGCGCGACTGATGGGCATGAAGGCGACCGGCAACGGTCGTCGTGAATCCTTTGCCCATCTGCCGATGCCGCGCATGACCAATACCTACATGCTGGCCGGACAGCATGAGCCGGACGAGATACTGCGTTCGGTCAAGCGCGGTCTGTATGCGGTGAATTTTGGTGGCGGCCAGGTGGACATCACCAACGGCAAGTTTGTTTTCTCGGCCAGCGAGGCCTACCTGATCGAAGATGGCAAGATCACCCGGCCGGTCAAGGGTGCGACCTTGATCGGCGCCGGTTCCGAGGTACTCAAGCAGGTCTCGATGATCGGCAACGACCTCAAGCTGGATGAAGGCGTGGGCGTATGCGGCAAGGATGGCCAGAGTGTGCCGGTCGGTGTTGGCCAGCCGACCTTGCGCATCGACAATCTCACCGTCGGTGGCACGGCAGCCTGATGGCTTGCGCGGCCTCAGCCCGAGGTGGATGGCGCCATGTCGCGCAGCAAGCGGAAAAGTTCACGTGCGGCGCGCGGCGGTTTCTGTCGACTGGCTTCAAGACCGGCCTGGCGAATGAGGGCACGCAGGTGCTGGCGATCGGCAGCAGGATGCTGGAGCAGGAATTCATCGAGGGCCGGATCGCCTTCGGCAATCAGGCGGTCGCGCCAGGCTTCGAGTTGATGCAAGGCGGCAGCTTCGCGATGAAACTGCTGCCGATCGCCGTCGAGAACGAGTCGAACCGCATCGATCTCGCCATCGTCGAGCCCGCGCAACTGCTTGGCGAGGTACTGGGTCTGGCGTTTGCGCGCGATCGGTTGATGGATGTTGCGGGTGCGGCGGATCTCACCGATCAGGGTTTCGTCGAGGGGAATGCGGGTGAGCCGGGCGTCACTCAGTCGGGCAAGGGCTTCGGCCAGCTTGAATATGGCCATGGCGTCGCGACGCAACTGGCTGCGGCTGGGCCCATCGAATTCGTTTTCGATCTCGTCGAGTGACATCGTCAATGACATTTTCAGGTGGCGCGCGAGTGCCGCGCAGTAGGGAAGGATAAGGCGTGAACCAGGCAATCACCAATTCCGATGACAGCATGGCGGAACTCGACAGGCTGTCGGAACTGACCTCCGATGTGATGCGTCGCTGCAAGGCAAAGGGTGCCAGCGAGGTGGATCTCGGCTTTGGCGTGGACGTCGGCCTGAACGTGAGCGTGCGGCTCGGCAAGGTGGAATCGATCGAGCACAATCGTGATCGCGGCCTCTCGCTGACCGTGTACTTCGGCAAGCGCAAGGGCTCGGCAAGCACCGCCGACCTCAATCCGGATTCGATCGAGAAGACCATCGAGCATGCCTGCGCCATCGCCCGCCATACCGAGGCGGACCCCTGCAATGGTCTGGCCGATGCCGATTTGCTGGCGCATGAGTTTCCCGATCTCGATCTCTGGCATCCCTGGCAGATCGACATCGAGGCCGCCACGGATCTGGCCCTGCGCTGTGAGACTGCCGGTCGCGAGTTTGATCCGCGCATCAACAATTCCGAGGGCGCAACCGTACAGATCGGAAGCTCGCTGGGCGTAGGCGCGACTTCGCACGGTTTCTTTTCACGTGAACGCGATACCCGGCACATGGTTTCCGTTGCCCTGCTGGCCGAGGATGAAGCCGGCATGCAGCGTGACTACTGGTATGAGACGGTGCGCTGTGCCGATGATTTTCCGGATGTGACCCTGATCGGTCGCAAGGCTGCCGAGCGCACCGTGGCACGCCTGGGTGCACGCAAGCTCAGCACGCGCCAATGCCCGGTGCTGTTTTCCGCTCAGGTGGCGCGCAGTCTGATCGGCAGTTTCATTTCTGCGGTCAGCGGCGGCGTGCTGTACCGCAAGGCCAGTTTTCTGGTCGATCACATCGGCAAGCGGGTGTTTCCCTCCTTCGTCGACATCGTCGAGCGCCCTCGGCTTGCGCGCGGTCTGGCATCGGCGAATTTCGACAGCGAAGGCGTGGCAACGCGCGACTCCGATCTGGTCAGGGATGGCCAGCTCACGCGCTATGTGCTTGGCAGTTATTCTGCGCGCAAGCTCGGGCTCACCAGCACCGGCAACGCCGGTGGTGTGCACAATGTCCTGGTCGGTCACGGCGAGCTCGATTTCGCGGGCATGCTCAAGCGCATGGGCAACGGCCTGCTGGTCACCGAATTGATGGGCCAGGGCGTTTCCCTGCTGACCGGCGACTATTCGCGCGGAGCCTCGGGTTTCTGGGTGGAAAACGGCGAGATCGTGCATGCGGTCGATGAAGTCACCATTGCCGGCAACCTGCGTGACATGTTCGCCAACATCGTCGACATCGGCAGCGATGTGGATCGGCGCTCGCACTTGCTGACCGGATCCATCCTGCTTGAACGCATGACCGTTGCCGGATCGTGACTTCCCGGCCTTGAAACGGACGGCGCCAGCAACCATTCTTCGTCTGCGATTCCCCGAATGGAGAAGGCCATGAACGTCCAGAGCGATCCGCAAGCCAGCAGCACCCCCGAAGTCGTGGCACCGGTTGGCGAAGAGCGCACCTGGGCCTTGCTCGGGCACCTTTCGGCGCTGAGTGCCTTCATCAGCGGCCTGGGTTGCGTGATCGGCCCCTTGATCATCTGGCTGATCAAGCGCGACACACTGCCGTTTGCCGGGGACCAGGCCAAGGAAGCGCTCAACTTCAACATCACCATCCTCATTGCCGGGATAGCCCTGGTGCTGTTCTCCATCGTCACCGTTGGCATCGGGCTGGTGCTGGCCGTGCCCCTGGGCTTCGTGCTGTTCTTCTACTGGTTGATCTTCACCATCATTGCCGCGGTCAACGCCAACAACGGCGTGCGCTATCGTTACCCGCTGACTCTGCGCCTGATTCAGTAATTCATTGGTTTGCGTGACCTTGCCGTTTGCTTGCAGGTCGGTTGTAGGTCGCCATTTCGCCTCCGCTGTCAACTAGGCAACAAGCGTCCGTCCGCTGAATGGGTAGCGGAAGGGCAGGTCTCGTTGCGTTGTTGACCGACTCCCGGCGTGTTGATGTT
>SHNG01000002.1 GCA_004295005.1 Gammaproteobacteria bacterium | reverse complement strand
GCTCGAATGCCCGATAGATGGTTTCCAGAGCGCGCAGGTCGCCGCGCCGCGCGCCTGCCAGCACGGTATCGGGAATCTCGATCTGGAAGCTGGTGGCGCTCACGGAGGGTTTGGATGCGCTGCTGCGGAAAATGGTCGCAAGGACGTCCCATGATGCTCCCGACAGGGCTGGCAATGGCCGTGTCCGTGCCTGTCCGCGAACCCGGCGCGGACACTGTCCGCACACAGGGACAGCAACTCGAAATCCAGTGAAATCAATGTCTTGATGCTTGGCACGTCGCTTGCTGAAGCAGGTGCATGGGCAGCCATGCGGGACTGCCGTGGAGTAAAGGAATGATTCGCGACACCTCGGCGCAGGACCGGCAACTCAAGCACGAGCCGAACCAGGCACGGCGCCGGATCAAGTTTGGCATCGGCGTCGTTGCCGTTGTTGCGCTGCTTGCCTTGGTGGTTCCAACCGCTGCCCGCCTGTTCTCCTCGGATTCGGCGGCGAGCATGGAACGCTTGCGCATTGCCGAGGTGAAGCGCGGCACCCTGGTGCGTGATGTCTCGGTGCAGGGCAGCGTGGTTGCGGCAATCAGCCCGACGGTTTACGCGCCAAGTGCCGGCACGGTGACCTTGCTGGTGAACGCTGGCGACAAGGTCGGCAAGGACCAGGTGTTGGCCGAAGTGCAGAGCCCGGAATTGAACAATCGCCTGCGCCAGGAGCAAGCCACGCGCGACAGCCTTGATATCGCCGTGCAGCGCGCGCGGCTGGATCATCGCAAACAGCAATTGGCGGCCAAGAAGGTGCTCGACCAGGCCATGATCGATCGGCAGACCGCCAAGCGCGAGGTCGAGCGCACGCAGCGCGCGTTTGATGCCGGTGCCATGTCCGAGATGGACCTGTTGCGTACCAGGGATGCCTTGGCCAAGGCCGACATCACGGTTGCCAATGCCGAGGCGGAAATGAATCTCGACGTCGAGAGCCTGGCTTTCGAACTCAAGAGCAAGCAACTGGAATTCGACCGTCAGCGCCTGCTTGCCGAAGACCTGCAGCGCCAGGTCGATGAACTCAAGGTGCGCTCACCAGTGGATGGCCAGGTGGGTCAGTTGATCGTGCAGCAACGCGCCAACGTTGCCGCCAACGCGCCGCTGCTCAGCGTGGTTGACCTGAGCGCTCTGGAAATCGAGATCAAGGTTCCGGAAGTGTTTGCCAACGAGCTGGCCATCGGCATGAACGCGGAAATCCGCGACGGCTCGCGAGTCTACGCAGGTGAAGTCAGCGCGGTGTCGCCCCAGGTGGTCGATGGCCAGGTCAGCGGTCGCATCCGCTTCAGCGATGGCAAGCCGGCCGGTCTGCGCCAGAACCAGCGCCTGACCACGCGCGTGTTGATGGACGAACATCCCGATGTGCTGATGGTCGAGCGCGGACCCTTTGTCGACACCGGCGGTGGCCGCGTTGCCTATGTCGTGCGCGGCAAGGTGGCGGATCGCACCGCCATCGAAGTTGGCGCCACCAGTCTCAACGCAGTGGAAATCTTGAGTGGCGTCAAGGAGGGTGATCGCATCGTGATTTCCGGCACCGACCAGTTCAAGGGCGCGCAGAAGGTGGCGCTTGAATAGCCGGGATCAGGGATGTCCGAGATCGGAGATCAGAGATCAGAGGTCAGAGACGCCGTAGCTCCGCTCTTCCCTGATCTCTGATCTCCGATCTCGTTGTTGCCCCCAATCTCGCCAAATACACAGTCCAAACAGGAATCTCCAACATGCTGAAGATGACCCACCTGCAGAAGGTCTACCGCACCCACCTCATCGAGACGCACGCGTTGCGTGATTTCTCGATCAACGTGAAAGAGGGTGAATTCGTCGCGGTGACCGGACCATCCGGTTCGGGCAAGACCACGTTTCTCAACATTGCCGGTCTGCTCGAGGAGTTCACCGGTGGCGAGTACTGGCTGGATGGTGTCGACGTGCGCGGCCTGGATGACAATGCCCGATCGAAGCTGCGCAACGAGAAGATCGGTTTCATCTTCCAGAGCTTCAACCTGATTCCGGATCTCAACCTGTTCGACAACGTTGACGTGCCGCTGCGCTATCGCGGATTCGCAGCCGCCGAGCGCAAGAAACGCATCGAGGAATCTTTGTCCCGCGTCGGACTGTCCTCGCGTTTGAAGCACTACCCCTCGGAACTCTCCGGCGGCCAGCAGCAGCGTGTGGCGATTGCGCGTGCGCTGGCTGGCTCACCGCGCCTGCTGATGGCGGACGAGCCGACCGGAAACCTGGACTCGCTGATGGCTCGCGGCGTCATGGAGCTGCTGGAAGAAGTGAACCGTCAGGGCACCACCATCGTCATGGTCACCCACGATGCCGAACTCGCGGCGCGCGCTCAACGCAATGTGCATGTGATTGATGGGCAAGTCACCGACTTTGACGAGGAGCCGCGATTGCGGGGGGCGGAGATCGGAGATCGGAGATCCGGGGAAGTCGTCGCATGAGTGAAGGCTTCCGCAATCTAGAGGTATGGCAACAGGCCATGGAACTCGTGGAATGCGTGTATCGAACCACCGCAGACTCTCCCGCTGACGAAAAATATGGATTGATCAGCCAGGTGAGACGTGCTGCTGTTTCGGTTCCTTCGTGCATTGCTGAAGGTCATGCACGACATACCACGCGCGAATACCTGCGCTTTGTTGGGCTCGCAGCCGGCTCGTTGGCTGAGCTCAGAACTCAATTGGAAATCTCTTCGCGCCTTGCTTGGTTGCAGCCTGAAGCCTTTGCCGAGCTTGAAGTCAAAACTGAGCGACTGTCCCGCATGCTCACCCGCCTACGACTCGCGCTGGACTCCAAGCTTGCCAAGCTTCCAGCTCTTCCCCCGATCTCTGATCTCTGATCTCCCAACCCCCGAGTCCAGATATGTTTTCCTACTACCTCCAGCTTGGCCTGCGCAGTCTCAAACGCAATCCGGTTCTGACCGCATTGATGGTCATCGGTATCGGTCTTGGCATTGCCGCGAGCATGACTACCCTGACCGTGTTGCACCTGATGGGCAGCGACCCGATTCCATGGAAAAGCGACAAGCTGCATTACGTGCAGCTCGATAATTGGGACGTGAACCAGCCCTACTACGATGACGGTCGACCGCCGGACCAGGTCACCTATCGTGATGCCATGGCCTTGATGACGGCGGGCAAGGCGGACAAGCAATCTGCGATGTACAAGCTGTCGCTGCCGGTGCAGCCGGAAAATCCGGAGATCAAGCCGTTCCGCGCGCTGGGGCGCGTGGCTTACACCGACTTCTTTGGCATGTTCGAGCCACCGTTTCGCTTTGGCAGCCCTTGGGGAGCGTCGGAAGATGCCAGCCATGCGCGCGTGATCGTGCTCGGCAAGGAGATCAACGAGAAGCTGTTCGGCGGCCAGGACAGCGTCGGCAAATCGGTGCGCCTGGACGGCAACGACTACCGCGTGGTCGGTGTACTGGATGACTGGAAATTGCGCTTCCGCTACTACGACGTCACCAACGGCGCGTTTGCCGACCCTGACGAATTCTTCATCCCGTTCACTACGGCGATCGACCTGAAGCAACGCGCTTCCGGCAACAACAGTTGCTTCAGTCCATCGGGGGATGGCTGGGATGCCTATCTCGATTCGGACTGCGTGTGGATACAAATGTGGGCGCAACTGGATTCCGCACAACGACTGGATGAATACAAATCATTCCTCGACAACTACGTCAATGAGCAGAAGAAGCTGGGTCGATTCCAGCGCCCGCTCAACAACCGCCTGCTTGACGTGAACGGCTGGATGGCCGATCAGGAAGTGGTTTCGCGCGACATGGAAGTGCAAACCGGTTTGGCCTTCGCTTTCCTCGTGGTGTGCCTGGTCAACACCGTGGGCCTGCTGCTCGCCAAGTTCACCCGCAAGGCCGGTGAGATCGGACTGCGCCGCGCCCTGGGTGCGAGCCGACGCGAAGTATTCAGCCAGTACATGATCGAGTCGGGCGTGGTGGGCTTGAGCGGTGGCGTGCTCGGCCTGTTGTTGACCGGCCTCGGCCTGATCGCGGTGCGTGCGCTGTATTCGGAATACAAGACCGTGGCGCACCTGGACTGGACGATGACCGGCTTGACCATCGTGCTGGCCATCGCCGCAGCCCTGCTCGCTGGCATCTACCCGACCTGGCGCGCCTGTCGCGTGCAACCGGCTGCGCAGTTGAAAGTGTGATGGTGTGGCGGAGATCAGAGATCGGAGATCGGGGTAGGGTGCTTGAGGCTCCTGTCTTCCGTCTCGCGGTTTCGAGTTCGAGGACCCAAGTCCAAGTTTTCTGCCTCGCTCCCAAAGTTGCGACACGTGCTTTTCCCCGATCTCCGATCTCCGATCCCGGCCATTCCCCATTCCCCAATCCCGGACCCTAAGCCATGGAACTCAGACCCATTCTCTCCGCCCTGATGCGCAGCAAGGTTTCGATGATCCTGATTGGATTGCAGGTAGCCTTGACCCTGGCCATCGTCTGCAATGCCCTGTTCATCATCGGCCAACGTCTTGATCGCATGGATCGACCCAGCGGCGTCAACGAAAGCGATACCTTCACCTTCAGCAGCAGCGGATTCGGCGAAGGCTTCGATGCGCGCGCGGTGATGAAGTCCGACCTCGAGGTCATGCGTCAGGTTCCGGGCGTTGTTTCCGTTGCTACCACCAATTCGGTCCCCATGAGCGACGGCGGCTGGGGCGAGGGCATCAGTCTGAAGCCGGATCAAAAGACTTCGACGGCGGGTACCGCGTTCTATCTGGTAAATGACAGTGCCGTCCAGACTTTTGGTCTGAACCTGATCGGCGGGCGCGATTTCAAGCCTGAAGAAGTCCAGGATGTGACATTCGGGGATCGCCCGCAGCCCGAGGTGATAATCGTGACCCAGGCCCTGTCCGAGAAGATGTTTCCGGAGGGCGGTGCGTTGGGCAAGCAGGTCTATCTCACCGGAGACAAGCCCAGCACCGTGATCGGCATCGTCGAGCGCATGCAGCAGCCGTGGATGTCCAGCGACGAAGTGGAGTATTCCACGCTCGCGCCCGTCTACATGACCTATGGAAACTCATCGCGCTACCTGGTGCGTACCGAGCCGGGGCGACGCGACGAAGTCATGAAAGCAGTCGAGCAGAAGCTCGCCGAGGTCAATCCGAGCCGAATCATCGGCAAGCTGAAGAGCATGCAGGACTTTCGTGCGGATGCCTACGCCAGCGACCGCGCCATGACCATCATCCTTGGCACGGTAATCTTTGCCTTGCTGGCGATCACGGCATTGGGCATCGTCGGCATGGCCAGCTTCTGGGTGGCCCAGCGCACGCGCCAGATCGGCACCCGCCGTGCATTGGGGGCGACGAAGTTCGACATCCTGCGCTACTTCCACACCGAGAACTTCATCATCACCAGCCTCGGTCTCGTGCTTGGCGCAATCCTCGCTTATGCGTTCAGCCTGTGGATGATGCAGACCTATCAATCGCCCAAGCTGCCCTGGTACTACGTGCCGATCGGGTTCCTTTGCCTGTGGGCGCTGGGTCAGATCGCCGTGCTCGGACCGGCCGTGCGCGCATCAAGAGTTCCGCCGGCAATCGCCACACGGAGTGTGTGAGGACGGCCGGGATTCGGGATTGGGGACGCGAAGATTTTTCGCCTCTCCCGCCAGCGGGAGAGGCCGACGCGCAGCGGCGGGTGAGGGTGGGGTTTGGGCTTGCTTGAAATCTTTCGCTTGCGTGTTGTACCACCCTCACCCTGACCCTCTCCCGCCAGCGGGAGAGGGGGGATTTGTGTGCAGACCTGCGTGATGGGTAACAAATCAGACCGGGAGAGCGGGCTCTTTGTCGCGGTTGACAGATTCGGGAATCGGGAAGCCCTGCTTTTCCGCCTCGCCCGCTGGCGGGAGAGGCCGACGCGCAGCGGCGGGTGAGGGTGGGGTTTGGGCTTGCTTGAAATCTTTCGCTTGCGTGTTGTACCACCCTCACCCTGACCCTCTCCCGCCAGCGGGAGAGGGAAGAAGCGCTCCCGCGTCCCGCATCCCTTACCATCGCAACCAATCGACAGCGTCCCGCGTTCCGGCTTCCTCCAAACCTGCAACCCTTTTGCGACCAACTGCATCCATGCAGCCATGTCGCCGCGACCCAACAAGAACCGCACCATGCGAAGCGTACTTGTCATCGATGACAATCCGTCCGTACGAACGGCACTGGAACTGCTGTTCGGCTTGCACGACATCCGCACCGTGGGCGCCGAGTCGCCCGAGCAAGGTTTGAGCCTGCTGGCGAGCGAGAGCATTGATCTCGTCGTACAGGACATGAATTTCAGTGCCGACACCACCTCGGGCGAGGAAGGCATCGCTCTGTATCGGGCGATCCGTGCCGACTATCCGGATCTGCCGATCATCCTGCTCACCGCATGGACGCGGCTGGAGACCGCAGTCGAATTGGTCAAGGCCGGTGCCAGCGACTACCTCGGCAAACCCTGGGATGACAACAAGCTGCTGGCCACGGTGGAAAACCTGCTGGAGTTGTCGCAGGCCACGCGCGAGGTTTCGCGTTTTCGCGAAGAGCGTCGCCGTCGCCGTCGCCAGCTTGATGACCGCTACGATCTGCGCGGCATCGTGTTTGCCTCAAGCGGCATGGAGCGTGTGGTTGAGCTGGCCTGCCAGGTGGCACGCGCCGACGTGCCGGTTCTGATCACCGGTCCGAACGGTGCGGGCAAGGAACGCATTGCGGAAATCGTACAGGCCAATTCGACGCGCTCTGCCAAGCCCTTCATCACGGTCAATTGCGGAGCGCTGCCGCACGAATTGATCGAGGCCGAATTGTTCGGCGCCGATCCGGGCGCCTACACCGGCGCTCCCAATCGTGCGCGCGAGGGACGTTTCGAGGTCGCCGATGGCGGCACCCTGTTCCTCGACGAGATCGGCAACCTGCCGCTGGCTGGGCAAATGAAGTTGCTGCGCATCCTGGAAACCGGTCAATTCGAACGACTGGGTTCGAGCCGGACCCGACAGGTTTCGGTGCGCGTGATCAGCGCCACCAATGCGGACCTGCCTGCGCTGATCCGCGAGGGCCAGTTCCGCGAAGATCTTTTCTACCGCTTGAACGTGATCGAGCTGCGCGTGCCGCCGCTGGCCGAACGTAGCGATGACATCCTGCCGCTGGCCGAGCATTTCCTCGGCGGCCGGGCCAGCCTGCACGCCAGCGCGCGATCCGCACTGAGCGCGCATGCCTGGCCGGGCAATGTGCGTGAGCTGAAGAATGCCATCGAGCGTGCCAGCCTCTTGTGCAGCGACGGCGTGATCCAGGCACGCGATCTTGCCCTGGTGCCGCAGCGAGCTGGTGGTGTACGCCTGCCGGCTGAAGCCGAACCGGACAAGCCGATGATCGAAGCCGCGTTGCAGAAAGCACGCGGTGTGATCAGCCAGGCCGCCGCCGATCTCGGCCTTTCCCGCCAGGCTCTGTACCGGCGCATGGAAAAGATGGGTATCGAGTCCTGATGCACCGGCAGCAAAGTGCGCCTTGCCAGGTGCATCCTCGCCACGCAACGTGGATCATTTGACCTTCCCCGATCCAGGTCCGCTTCGCATGCGTTTTTTCTCGTTGGAAGGAAAACTGGCCGCGGCCCTGGTCTTCTGGTCGGTGCTCACGGCGGCAGTGATGGTCGCGGCCTGGCATGGGCTGGGCTCGATGCCTTGGGCAGTGGTTGCCGCCATTCTGGTGTTGTTGCTGCCCGCCTTGTTGCTGGCGCGCGTGCTCGCACGACCCGTTGCCATGTTGATCCGCGCCCTGGCCGGCAGCGTGTCGGCATTCGGCGATGGCGACTTCAGCTTTTCCATCCGCAACCAGCGTCGCGATGAAGTGGGTGATCTTGTCGATGCCCACAATGAGCTGGGGCGCGTGCTGCGCGAACAACGCCAGAATCTTTTCCAGCGCGAGCTGCTGCTTGATACCGTGGTGCAGAACACGCCCAATGCCCTGTTGCTGGTCGAACCGGGTGGGCACATCGTTTACGCCAACCTGGCCGCGCGCGCCTTGCTCAACAGTGGCCGTGCCTTGAATGGCTCAAGCATCGGCGACGTGCTGGCCGAAGCGCCGCCAGCCCTGGCCGAGGCGCTGTCGGGCAACGAGGACTCCCTGTTCAGCGTCGAGCTGAACCAAGAGGAAGAGACCTTTCACTTGTCGCAACGCCAGTTCAACCTGCAAGGGCGCACGCATCGATTGATCCTGCTCAGGCGCATGACGCGCGAGCTGTCGCGCCAGGAAGTGGCGACCTGGAAAAAGGTTATCCGCGTGGTCAGCCATGAAATCAACAACTCGCTGGCGCCGATCCGTTCGCTTTCGCACAGCGGGCGCGAAATGGTGAAGCGGGGCGCGCTGGATCGCCTGGACACCGTGTTCGACACCATCGAGGAGCGCGCAGCGCATCTGGGTGGATTCGTGCAGGGCTACGCCCGTTTTGCGCGATTGCCGTTGCCGCAACCCGGGGCCATAAAGTGGCAGCCGTTCCTCAATGCCTTGAGCCAGCACTCGGCATTTCGACTGGTGGTGGGACCGCCGGCGAAGGACGCATGGTTTGATCGTGCGCAAATTGAACAGTTGTTGATCAACCTGCTGAAGAATGCGATCGAGTCCGGCGGCGATCCCCAGGCCATCGAGCTTGCCATCGAGCAGCGTGGATATGAGCTGCGCATCGAGGTGCGCGATCGCGGGCCCGGCATGAGCGAAACAGTGCTGGCCAACGCCTTGCTGCCTTTTTACTCGACCAAGCGCAGCGGCAGCGGGCTGGGTCTTGCGCTTGCGCGCGAGATCGCCGAAGCCCACGGCGGTCGATTGCATCTGGCCAATCGACCCGAGGGCGGCTTGTGCGTGAGCCTGGCCTTGCCGCAGCCGGAGTCTTCCCGGGGCGCCTGAATTTCCGTGCGGACGCGAGTCCTGCTAGATTGCACCCACGCACATGTCAAATAGGGAGTGGGTCATGGATAGCCTGATCGGCTTGGTCGTCGTTGTACTGGTGTTCATTGCGCTGGCCAAGCTGGTGCGCATCGTGCCGCAGGGTTACGAGTGGACTGTGCAGCGCTGGGGCAAGTACACCCACACCCTCACGCCGGGTTTCCACTTGCTGGTGCCGGTGGTGCAGAGCATCGGCCACAAGATCAACATGATGGAGCAGGTGCTCGATGTGCCCTCGCAAGAGGTCATCACCCGCGACAACGCGGTGGTGCGCGTCGATGGCGTGGTCTTCTACCAGGTGCTTGATTCGGCCAAGGCCGCCTATGAGGTGGCCAATCTGGAACGCGCCTCGTTGGCACTGATCATGACCAACATCCGCACCGTGCTGGGCTCAATGGACCTGGACGAATCCCTGAGCAAGCGCGACGAGATCAATGCCAAGCTCTTGACCGTGGTCGACGAGGCCACCCATCCCTGGGGCGTCAAGGTCACCCGCATCGAGATCAAGGACATCACGCCGCCGCGCGACCTGGTCGATGCCATGGCCAAGCAGATGAAGGCCGAGCGCGAGAAGCGCGCCAACATCCTCGAAGCCGAAGGATTGCGCCAGGCCGCCATCCTCAAGGCCGACGGCGAGAAGCAGGCCGCCATCCTCGATGCCGAAGGCAAGAAGGAGGCCGCCTTCCGCGAAGCCGAGGCACGCGAACGCCTGGCCGAGGCCGAAGCCAAGGCGACCACCTCGGTGTCCGACGCAATTGCCGGCGGCGATATCAATGCGATCAACTATTTCGTCGCCAACAAGTATGTCGAGGCCTTGAAGGAGATGGCGCGCTCGCCGAACCAGAAGATGCTGATGCTTCCGTTCGAAGCCAGTGGGATCCTCGGCTCGCTTGCGGGCATTGCGGAAATCGCCAAGAGCTCCTTCGACAAGTCGTCCAACCCGCCGCCACCGCCACGGCCGTCTGCACCAGTCATGCGTTGAGGAGTTGCAAACATGGGACCGGTTTTCTCCAACCTCATCGACAGCTACGGCTGGTGGCTGCTGGCACTTGGCCTGATCGCTGCCGAATTGATCGCGCCGGGTTATTTCCTGCTCTGGATCGGTCTTGCCGCCGCAGTCATGGGAATCATCATGCTGGTGTTTCCCGGCATGCCGTTCCTTGCCCAGGCCATCGTGTTTGCCGCGCTCGCCCTCGCCCTGTGCGTGGTGTACTGGAAGTTCATTCGGCCGGCTGCCGAACTGCGCAACGACCAGCCCCTGCTCAACCGCAAGGGTGATCGCATGATCGGACGTCGGGTGATGGTGGTTGATGCCATCGTCAACGGCCGTGGCAAGGTCAAGGTTGGAGACACCGTGTGGCTGGTCGAGGGCGCCGATTGCGAAGCCGGCAGCCTGGTGGAGGTGGTGGGAGTGCAGGGCGTGACCTTGAAGGTGGTGGCTGCCGCCTGAGCCGTTTGATCCGGTTCGTCCCGGATCTGGAGCGGGAAGGCCAAACTGCGGGATGCGCCGATTGCCTATAATCGGCGACTCCCCGACAGGCCCATTGCCATGACCCGCAAGACAGTACTCAATGAAACGCATCGTGCGCTCGGTGCGCGCATGGTTGATTTTGGCGGCTGGGACATGCCGCTCAATTATGGTTCGCAGATAGAGGAACACCATGCCGTGCGACGCGACGCCGGCATGTTCGATGTCTCGCACATGACCGTGGTCGATCTTGCCGGTCCACGCACCCGAGAATTCCTTCGATTCCTGTTTGCCAACGACGTGGGCAAGCTCAAGAAGCCTGGCAAGGCGCTCTATTCCTGCATGCTCAATGAGCAAGGCGGGGTGATCGACGATTTGATCGTGTATTTCATCGACGAGTCGCACTTCCGCACCGTGGTCAATGCCTCGACCCGCGAGAAGGACCTGGCCTGGATCAACCGGCACGCAGGTCAATTCGGCATTTCGGTTCGTGAGCGCAGCGACCTGGCGATGATTGCCGTGCAGGGACCGCAGGCGCGAACCAAGGCGGCTTCCGTGTTGCCCACGGACGCGGCGAGCGCGGCGCTCAAGCTCGGCAAGTTCGTCGCGCTGCCAGGCGAGGAATTGTTCATCGCACGCACCGGCTACACCGGCGAAGATGGATTCGAGATCATCGTGCCGGAAGCTTCAGCGGTCGATCTGTGGAACAGGCTGCTGGCCGCGGGCGTGACTCCGGCTGGACTCGGCGCGCGCGACACCTTGCGCCTGGAAGCCGGCATGAACCTGTACGGACAGGACATGGACGAAACGATCACGCCCTGGGAAGCCGGCCTTGGCTGGACCGTTTCGATGGACGACGGCCGCGACTTCATCGGTCGCGCCGCGTTGCAGGCGCAGCGAGATGGCGGTGTTGGTCGCGCCATGGTGGGAATCGTCATGGACGAGAAGGGTGTGTTGCGCCATGGCCAGGCCGTGTTGACCGAAAACGGCCAGGGCGAAATCCTTTCCGGCACCTTCTCACCCACGCTCGGCAAGGCCATCGCCTTCGCACGCATCCCGGCAGGTGAGCCCGGCTCCGTGCGCGTGGACATCCGTGGCAGGGAAGTGCCCGTGCGCGTGGTCAAGGTTCCCTTCGTTCGCGAAGGGCAGGCGGTATTGGCCTGACCCAAAGGAGAAAGGCACCCATGATTGCCGGTGCCGACCTGCTGATAGAATCCCCGTGTCGTACCCAACCTCACCTTTGACTCATTGCGGAATGCAGCCATGAAAGAAATACCCGGCGATCTGAGTTTCCTGAAGTCCCACGAGTGGGTGCGCGTCGAAGACAACGGCACCGCGACAGTCGGCATTTCCGATCATGCCCAGGGCCTGCTGGGCGACCTCGTGTATGTGGAGCTGCCGAATGTCGGCGATACCGCCCAGGCTGGCACGGCTGCCGCCGTCGTCGAGTCGGTCAAGGCTGCATCGGATGTGTACTCGCCGGTCAGTGGCGAGATCGTTGCGGTCAACGAGGCTCTCAGCGACCGGCCCGAAACCATCAACGAGGATGCCTACGGTGATGGCTGGATTTTCGTCGTCAAGCTCAGCGATCGGGAAGAGCTCCAGGAATTGCTGGATGCCGATGCCTACGCGGAACTGATCGAGAACGAAGACGATTGAGGCTGCCAACGCGTGCGCGGAATCGGAAAGGGCCGGGCAACCGGCCTTTTTCGTTTCCGCATGCGGGGTATTCGACGGCGGATGTCAGGCAACAGGCATGGTTGGATGCATGTGCAAGGTTCGAGCACGATGCTTGACGACCTTCGCCAGTTGACGATGCCGGCCTTCACGAACATGCAAGCGAACTCTCGTGGACGCTGGTTTCGATGCACGCTTGCTGCCGAAAATTTGCCCGGTCGCGTGTTGCCGAAGATGCGGCGGCAAGCTCGCAAATCGTCCCTTGGCAGGGTCGCGGAGGCAAAATTCCGCTCTTTCGTGAAAATATTTTTCCGGCCGTTTGGCCTTCGTTGTGGATCCGGAAAGCCCCATTTCCGAGTCCGCGCGATGCGGATTTTCCGCGACTGGAAATTCTCGAGCGGCATCAAATCTTGCGTGCGAACGAAGTGGCGAGGCGCTGCAAGCCGCATCCGTGCTTGCTCTCCGGGTTTCGTTGGAAAAGTGCGCTGTGGACGTATAGACGTCCAGATGTCCATTTGATCAGTGTGCGAAGTGCCTGCCGGGCGTCTTCATGGGGCGGTTTTTCGGCGCCTTGGACCCCTGATCGAGACCCTTGATTCCTATCAGAAATCTGTTGACACGCGCACGCGACAGGAATAATTTTCGCCGCAGTAGCACTACGGACATGAAAAAGGAATCATGGCTTCACCAAGATTCATCGATCCCTATATCGAACACGGCCACAAATCTTTGGCCGCAAGAAAAATCACGGTATCGATTCCGCTGCATGTACTTCGACTTTTGTCCGATGAACGGACACGACGCCAGGTGGCAAACCTGCGTCACGCTACAAACAGCAATCTGCTGTGCGAAGCATTTCTTCACGCTTTTACTGGGCAACCACTGCCAACTGACGAGGAGCTAAGACGCGATATGGCAACCAAGAAAGCAACTGCAAAGAAGAAACCCGCTGCAAAGAAGCCGGCTGCAAAGAAGGCAGCCAAGAAGACAGTAGCCAAGAAGGCTCCTGCCAAGAAGAAGACGGCCAAGGCGAAGACCTCCGCGGCCGTGAAGAAGGCTCCGGCCAAGAAAGCTGCAAAGAAGAAGGCTGCAAAGAAGTAAGCAACTGTGTTGCCGGGTTGACTGTCTGCTGGCGGTCAACCCCTTTGCCGGGTCACCTGCATGATTGGTTTGATGCAGGCCAGCACCGGCCAAATGCACAATAAGGTGAGTTCAGAAGACCTTGGGTGCATTCAGTAATTCGAACTCCTCTCCCTGCGGTCTGCCCAGCGCAGGGAGAGATTTCGAAACTGGCATTCCCCTCCGCTCCACCCATCCCCTGGTTCGACCTGCGCCGCTGGCCAAAGCACAGCGACGAACTGTGAAACCCGCCGCCTTGGGCCGCCGCAGACCCTGCTACCGTTTCCCGACACTTCCGGGTTGAAACGTATGCGAAAGCCTGCCTTGCTGCTTGTGCTCTGTTCTGTCCTGCCCGGTGTCGCGTTGGCAGCGACCGTGCCCGTCACCGTCGATCTGGATCTCGACCGTCGTGCACTGAGTCCCGACATCTTCGGCGTGAGCGGCTGGCCCAATTTCCAGCAGGTCGCCTATCCTCTGGTGCGCTGGGGAGGCAACTCGACCACGCGCTACAACTGGCAGGCCGATGTGCACAACACGGCCGGCGACTGGTTCTTCATGAACATCCCGGACGGCAACGGCACACCCGCCGCCTCATCGTTCGAGGCAGGCATCGCTGCCGCCCTCGCCGCGGATGCCAATCCGCTGGTCACCCTGACCACGATCGGCTACATCGCCAAGCCGGTGCAGCAGAAGCGATGGGGTTTTTCCCAGATCAAGTACGGTCCGCAGTTGCAGGACGAGTGCAGCTACTTCGGCAGCAATCCACCGGCCTGGTGTACCGCCGATGCGGGCAATGGCCTGTGCAATCCGGCGCAGAACCAGACTCCGTTCTGCAATGCATCGGGAGTGATCGTCAACAACGATCCGCTGGATACCTCTGACCTCGCCACTGCGCAGACGATGCGCAACTGGGTTGGCCATTTGCAGCAGACCTTCGGCAGCGCAGCCAATGGCGGCGTCCGCAATTACGCGCTGGACAACGAACCGATGCTGTGGAATTCCACCCATCGCGACGTGCATCCGCAGCCACTGACCTACGATGAGATCTGGCAGCGCACCGTGGACTATGCAAGTGCGGTCAAGGCCCAGGATCCGGCCGCGCAGGTCTTTGGGCCGGTGACTTGGGGCTACTGCGACCTGTTCGGATCGGCTGCCGACAATTGCGTGGATGGCAGCGACCGCCAGGCGCACGGCGGCAAGCCGTTCGTGAAGTGGTATCTCGGCAAGGTCTGCGAGTACCAGGCGCAGAACGGCGTGCGCCTGGTGGATGTCCTCGACTTGCATTACTACCCGCAAGGGCAGGGCGTGGTGGATTTTTCCGATCCGCCCAACGGTTCGGAAACCGCCACCGTATCCGCCCGTCGCTTGCGCTCGCTGAAGGAGCTCTATGACGCCAACTGGGAATCGGAATCCTGGATTGCCGATCTCGGCAACGATGCAACCTGGCACTACAGCCGCCCCAACCTGATTCCGCGCGTGCGCGCCTGGATCGATGAGGAATGCCCCGGCACGCGCCTTGCCATCACCGAATACAACTGGGGTGCGGACAACGGCGCCAGCAGTGCGCTGGCCCAGGCCGAGGCTTTGGCGATCTTCGCCCGCGAGGGTGTGGATGCGGCCGCGCGTTGGGTCATGCCAGACAGCGGATCATTGGTGGAGCGCGCATTCCGCCTTTACCTTGATTACGATGGCCAGGGCAGCCGCGTGCAAGGATTCAGCACGCGCGCGATCAGCTCCGATGTCGATGCGCTGGGTGCCTACGCGGTGCATGCGCCGGGTCAGCGGGTGATGATCCTGCTGTTCAACAAGGCAACCACGGCCACCACAGCCACCATCGATCTCGGCACCTCATTGGCCGGTCCCTGGAAGTTGTACCGCTTCAGTGGCACCAGCGATTTGGCCCAGGTTGCCTCCGGCAACATCAATGGCTCGACGATTGCGGTCAGCAACATGCCGGCACGCTCCGCCAACCTGCTCGTATTGCCGGACTCCGATTTGATTTTTGCGGATGGATTTGAACCCTGAATGCGGTAAAGCCTTGTAGAGCGCAGCTTGCTGCGCTTCGCGTTTGTCGTTTCCCGATGGGTCCGTGCCGCCAGCCGAGCAAGCCCGGCTCTACCATAGCGCCGCGATCCCTGTAGAAGCGGAGCTTGCTGCGCTTCGAGTTTGTCGTTTCCCGATGGGTCCGTGCCGCCAGCCGAGCAAGCTCGGCTCTACCAAAGCGCCGCGATCCCTGTAGAAGCGGAGCTTGCCCCGCTTCGCGTTTGTCGTTTCCCGATGGGTCCGTGCCGCCAGCCGAGCAAGCTCGGCTCTACCAAAGCGCCGCGATCCCTGTAGAGCGCAGCTTGCTGCGCTCGTCGCAATGCCTGGCAAGGCAGCCGGGCAAG
>SHNG01000026.1 GCA_004295005.1 Gammaproteobacteria bacterium | reverse complement strand
CCGCTGCGCCTGATCACGCGCCTGGCGGCAGCGGATTCGCCTTTGCGTTTTCGCGGTGAACTGGACGGTTCGGCACAACTGAAGCGCAGCGGTTCCGGCCCCTTGCAGGGCAGCGCACGGATCACTTCGGCCACGGGACAGGTGCGCTACCCCGAAGGTGGCAACACACCGGCCCTAAGCTACAACGGTCTGTTGCTGGAAGGCAGCCTCGATGGTTCCTCCGCCACCGTGAAAGTCGAATCCCGGCTCGACCATGAAGGCCGCATCCAGGGCGCGTTGAACATCAGCCCAGGACCGACGGGCGAGCAGGTGCTAGATGGAAACGTCGATCTCGCCCTCAACGATCTCGCCTTCCTCGACCTGTTGAGTCCTGAGATCACCCGCAGCCAGGGCCGCGCGAACGCGCAGTACACGATCAGGGGAACGCTGGCCGAACCGCGACTGCTGGGCTCGCTGAACGTGGAAGGGCTGGCAACGGAAGTCCCTGCCCTCGGTCTCAAGGTGCGCGATGGCAAGCTCAGCGTGCGCGCCGAAGATGCGCAACGCTTCGTGCTGGATGGCCAACTCGGCGCCAACCAGGGGCAGCTCGTGATCGCCGGTGAAGGTACCCTCGATGGCAGCACGCCGCTGCGCATGAGCTTGCGTGGAGAAAACGTGCTGGTTGCCGACATTCCCGCGCTGAAAGTCAGCATCAGCCCGGATCTTGTCATCGAGCAGGATGCCAGCGGCGTGCGTGCCAGCGGTTCGCTCGGAATTCCGGCGGCAAACATCGACCTCGCCAAGCTGCCCGGCGGCGGTGCAAGTTCCACGTCGGCGGATGTCGTGGTCACCGATGATGCGAAACCTCCGCAGAAGCAATCCCTGCCGGTGAGCGCGGAAATCAAACTCGTGCTGGGTGATGAGGTCAAGCTCGCCGGCTATGGATTCAACGGCACGCTGAATGGCAATCTCACCATCATCGAAAAGCCCGGCCGGGCCACCAGCGGCAGCGGCACGCTGAACGCCGGAGGCATCTACAAGGCCTACGGCCAGGATCTCAAGATCGAATCCGGCCGCATCCTGTTTGTCGGAACAGGCATCGACAACCCCGGCCTCGACATCCGCGCCGTGCGCGAGATCAAGGCCAGGGAAATCCGCGCCGGACTCTTGGTGCGTGGCACCGCACAACTTCCGGTGCTGACGGTATTTTCCGAGCCGGCCATGGAGCAATCCGAAGCCTTGTCCTACCTCGTGACCGGCAAGCCGCTGTCGGCACTCAAGAGTGGCGAAGGCGACATGCTGGGCACGGCGGCGCGCGCCTTGGGCACCGCCACCGGCGACCTGCTGGCCAAGAGCATTGGCGGACGCCTCGGTGTCGATGACATCGGCGTGGCCGACGATGCCACATTGGGCGGGGCTGCATTCACCATCGGCAAGTACCTTTCGCCCAAGCTCTATCTGAGCTATGGCGTCGGTATCTTCGATCCCGGCGAAGTGGTTACCCTGCGCTACCTCATGAGCAGGCGCTGGAACTTCGAGGCGCAGAACGCCACCACCGGCAGCCGCGCCGGCATCAACTACCGCATTGAAAAATAGTTGATTCAGAATTCCCGCTGGACTAGGTCTGGCACAACAGTCCGCCGTAAGCCGAAGCCGATGGTTGAACTACGTGCCCCGCTACTTCTTCGGTAGCAGCACCACGTTGGCAGGGGCCGACCGTGCATCGACGAACTCGGGCTCGACTTGCAACAACCCCGGCGCCACGTTCCATCGAACACCATCCGGTGAAACAACCGTAACCGACTTCCTGTTGTGGCGCGTGACGACTCCAATGACGCGTTCGCCATCTTGCGCAGGGAACCAGACTCGCTGTCCGATGCGGAACTGCAACATGGTCACATGCGCACGCGTCTCGCGCATGAACCGAAGTCGCTCGACGATGCGGTGGTTGAGATCGTGAAGCTCGGACTCGCTCAGCTTGTCAATGTCGATACTCATGACCTTGCCACCACCTTCTGGATTCTTCAGCCTTTGGCCCGCACCGCTCGATGAAGCTCGGCTAGCGCAATTCACCATGCTCGTAGCCGTCGAGGGCCTGCGGAAGCGCAGCCATCGGGCAAGCCCACAACCAACCCCTCATCCACGGCGAGCCAGTATCAGCGCCCGAGGTCAGCAGTGACTTGCTAGTGGCGTCCACTTGAGCGACGCGTTGGTCGCTGCTTTGCCGACGACGCGCGCGTGGCTGTGATTGCAGAGCGCAACAGGTCGTTGACAACCTTGGAGGATTGAAAGACCTCCGCAACATCCGGCTGGAGGACGACGACGGTAGTGTCCTTGAGCTTTGCGGCGAAGCGATTCGGCTTGGACTTGGCGTAGTCCAATGCGTATTCGTCCCGAAGTTCGTCTTGTGACTCTCTACTTGAGGTGGCTTTCATGGGCTCGTGCCTCGGTATGGGTGGCGCGACGCGCGCTGATGATGCGAACGTTACCATGCCGCTCAACGAAACTGATGTAAAGCAAGCGGGTTGCGACATCGTAACCGACAATAAGCTCTCGCTCTTCAGCTTCGGAATGGTCCGGGTCGGGAAAAATTCGTGCATGCGGATCGGCGAAGACGGCGATGGCGTCGGCAAATGCAACCTTGTGCTTTCGCAGGTTGTTGGCGGCTTTGCGCTGATCCCATTCGAACTGCATGGCCTGGAGTCTAACGAGACACCACGGCTGCGTCTAACGACTGAGAATGTTCCTCTCCGCCCCGGTTGCCACGCGCGACGACGACCTTCGGCAATCCAGTTCCACAACGGAAGCCGCCACTGTGCATACCTGCCGTGCCGGGTCACGGGTATCCTATGCGCATGAATGGAAGAGCCGAACACCTCAAGCGCCTGCTGCGCCTCGATGCCCATGTCGAGGGTGGCCACTACCGGCGCATCTACGAATCCAGCAGCACGCTCAAGGTCGGTGACAATGCGCGCGAGCGCTTGGCCGCAACCTCGATCTACTACCTGCTGTGCGCAGGCGAGATCAGCCGCTGGCATCGCATCGACGCCGACGAGATCTGGCACTGGTACGAAGGCGAGCCACTGGAAATGCTGCGCTTTGATCCGCGTGACCAGCAACTCTCGCGCCATGTGCTTGGCCCGGTCAGCCACGAGTCTGCCCCGGTTTTCGTCGTGCCCGCCGGTTGCTGGCAGGCGGCCAGGCCACTGGGCAGCTACGCGCTCGTCGGCTGCACCGTGGCGCCAGGCTACGAGTGGCGCGGTTTCAGCACCCTGGAAAGCGCACCGGAAATTGCCGATCAACTGCGCGCAAGCGACTCGCAACTGCTTGATCTCGCCTGAAGCAGCTCAAGGGCAAACATCAGCAAACCGGCAGCCATTCGAGATCGTTTGCGAGGATCAGATGGTTTGAGTCAACCCGCGGTTCGCAGTGGCCGAAACGGCGACGGCCTGGACGAGTCAGCCTGCGTTGGTTGTACACGCGTACCACGCAATGAGCTGTCTGCCTTCTTGCTCTGTAAATCCACTGCTCGATTCAGTGAGCACAAGGTTCTGGCAGGAGCTTTCAAAGAACAATGCGATATCGTCCAACGCGACCCAGGAACAATTCTTTTCGGAAAGCCCCTCGTTCGCCAGATAAGACAGGATTTCCTTTTGTCTCCCGCCGGGCTCATAGCCATCATCCAGCGAAGGAGTAACGCCTGAGATGCGATGGCGCAGTGGTGGCGAGAAAAAGCCACGCAACTGGTCAAGGGTGTGGTCTTCCCTCCATGTCGAACTGACCACAACCTCGGCATCCGGCATCTCTGCGAGAAAGCGCTCAAAAATTGGCAGCTGGGAGAACCTGGCGATACCATCCGGGTGCAGCACACCGTCGAAGTCCAGGAAGATGATCTTGCGCATTGGATTGCCTACGAACTCGATTGCGCAGGTCAACGCCAGAGCTTGGCCGCCGACAGCCCGCGAATCGGCCTGACGGTCGGCTGCAGCGAATTGTCAGACCCGTGACCGCTGGTACTCAAGCGACGCTCGCCCTTCAAGCAAGCCAAGGACAGAAATGTCCTCATCTACGGCAGGCCAATGGATACCTTTACCCTCGCCAAGGAGCTCGAAAGCGGCCAGCTGTTCTGCTGAAGCACCGGCTAACCGTGGGAACCAAGCGAGAGGCACTGTCAACGTACGCCCATCGTTGAGTGAAACCACCAACTCATCATCGGTACAGCGCGCCATTACTGCGTGCGGCACCACGCTATACGCCAAAGAACTCATTCCAAGCCTCCACCAGCACGGGCTGGTTCTCTTGTGCCAAGCCTAGTGTCCTTTGCCATTAGTTCGCAGTATTGACGAGTTTGCTTGCAAGGCGGCCTATGGAGCCGAGGATGGTGTCGGCTGTCTTGGTCCACACGAACGGTTTTGGATCGCGATTGTAGATTGCGAGGTAGCTTTCGATCGATCTCTCGAGGTCCTTGACGCTGGTGTGGGCACCGCGCTTGATGTGACGCTCGCTGATCAAGGCAAAGAAGCGTTCGACCAGGTTGATCCAACTTGCCGATGTCGGCGTGAAGTGCAAGTGATAGCGTGGTCGCTTCGCGAACCAGGCGCGCACCTGCTCTGTTTTGTGGGTGCCGTAGTTGTCCATAATCAGATGAACCTCCTGCTTCGCCGGCACGCTCGCATCGATGGTGTCGAGAAAGCGCAAGAATTCGGCACTGCGATGCCGGCGTTGGAGCTGGCTGATAACCTTGCCAGTTGCCACATCCAGCGCGGCGAATAGCGAGGTGGTGCCGTGTCGCTTGTAGTCGTGCGTGCGCGTGGCAGGCTTGCCGAAGCTCAACGGCAGTCCCGGCTGGGTGCGGTTGAGCGCTTGAATCTGGCTCTTCTCGTCGACACACAGCACCAACGCACGCTCCGGTGGCGCCAGATACAGCCCGACGATGTCGCGAACCTTGGCGACGAAGTGCGGATCACTGGACAGCCTGAAGGTGTCTTGCAAGTGCGGCTTGAGACCGAAGGCACGCCAGATACGGCTGATTGCGGTTGGATACAGCCCTACCGCCTTGGCCATCAATGGCGTGCTCCAATGGGTCGCGTTCTCCGGCTTCTCGTGCAACGTCTTGCGAATGACCTCTTCGATCTTCGCATCGCCGATCTTGCGTGGCTGACCGGAGCGCGGAGCATCGCTCAAGCCTGCCATTCGATAACTGGCAAACCGACGACGCCACTTCGAAATGGTCTGCTCGCTCACTCCAAGGCGCGCGCCGATGGCCGCTCCCGATTCGCCCTCGGCACAACCCAGAATGATCTGTGCGCGCTGCTTCTCCGCAGCCGGTGTCTTGCACGCACGCACCCAGGCCTTGAGCGTGCTGCGCTCGTCCTCGGTCAGTTCCAGTGTGATCGTCGGTCGGCCCATCGCATCAGTCTCCCATGTCAGTGGAAGATGGACCACGCGCCGCCACATTGGTTCAATTAACTAATGGCAAAGGACACTAGCAGCTTCTTCAATTCGTGTGCGGCAAATCCGCTGCTGCTGGCAAGGGCGACGGGTTGTAGCCAGAACTTGGCAAGCATGCGCTCACGCTGGATATGGATATGGGCAGGCTCGGCATTCTCATTTGCGTAGAAGAAGAACCGATATCCGCCCACCTGCAATACTGTTGGCACTGGTTGCCTCCGATGGGATAGTGCCGAACGAAGCTGTAAAAAAACTCCGCTGATCTTGCTCGAATAGGCTCACGCTGACAAGCGAGCAAATTCATGGTGCGATACAAGGCAATCGACTTGAGTCCACGTGAGCCGCGCAGCACATTTGATCCCGCGTTGCCCTGGACCAGACAAGATTGTGCAGGCGGCTACAGGCGTCCGGCTGCAGCGTCCATCAGCACGCGCTTGAGCGGCGTCACCTTGTCCGCCACCGCGAGGGCCAAGCCGCGCAATCCCGCCACGGCGATGGATTCGGAGTTGAAGCAGCGTTCGATCAGGGTGAAGCTGTTGGCTGCCAGCGTGTTTTCACTCCTGCGCTCGCGTTCATAGCGACGCAACACCTGTGCGGCACCCGGATCGATGCCGCGTGCCTTGGCGCGACGCAACTGTCCGCGGAGATTATGCACATCGCGCAAGCCGAGGTTGAGCCCCTGTCCGGCCAGCGGATGCACGGCATGTGCGGCATCGCCAATCAACAGCGAACGGCCGGCCACGTAGCGTTCGGCCAGCCGCATGCGCAGCGGAAACGCCAGGCGTCGCGTTGTCGATGTGATGTTGCCCAGGCGGAAATCCAGTGCACAACCCAGCTCCGCGCAGAACGCCGCATCATCCAATGCCAATACCCGTTCGGCTTCGTCGGCCTGCAACGACCACACGATCGAGCAACGACCGTCGCCCAGGGGCAGGAAGGCGAGTGGTCCACCGGGCTGGAAGCGCTGCCAGGCAGTGGATTCATGCGAACGTTCGGTGCCGACATGGGCCACGATGGCGCGCTGGCCGTAGTCATGTTCACGCACGCCGATGTCGAGTAGGCCGCGTATGGGCGAGGTGGCTCCGTCTGCCGCCACCAGCAGTCGCGCGCGCAACGAGCTTCCGTCCGCCAGTGAAACCACCGCATTGTTTTCGCTGTTCTCGATACCGGCGACTTCACCGGGCACACGCAATTGGAGCGAGCCGCCAGTCTCGCTGGCGTTTGCCAGCGCCTGCCACAGCGCGTGCTGCAGCAAGCGGTTCTCCACGATCCAGCCCAGCGCGGACTCGCCGCGATCCTCGGCGGCAAAAGCCAGCTCACCGGGTGCCAGCGCGTCCCACACGCGCATGCGCGAATAGGCACAGGCGCGGACCTGTGTGATCGGCTTCCAGACGCCGAGCTCATCCAGCAGCGCGACCGCATCCGGCGCCAGTGCGACCACGCGCGCGTCCACGTCGTCTGCGGCATTCCAGGGCGGCGCAGGACGGGCTTCCACCAGAACCACGTCGAAGCCTTCGCGAACCAGCGCCAGCGCAGTCGCCGCACCGACGACACCCGCGCCCACCACGATCACATCGTGTTCGCCGCGCCGACTCATGGACTCAAACCCAGCCTGGAAACATCACCCCGAAATCCCATGCCACGCAGCGCGATGCGTCGCTTGAGCGGCGGCAATTGGTCGAGCGTGGCCAGACCCAGCGATGCGAGCCAGCGCAACGGCGGAAAATCGTTGCGGGTCAGGCGCACCAGGTCATGACTGAAGGCAGTGGTCGCTTCGCGATCAGGCCTGCGACGCGCCGCGTGGCGTGACAGCAATTCGGCATCTCCTGGATCGGCCGCTTGACCCTGTGCCTCGATCAGCAATTCCGCAAGGGTGAGCGCATCGCGCAGACCCAGGTTGAAACCCTGCGCGCCGAGCGGATGCACGGTCTGCGCGGCATTGCCGATCAGCACCATGCGTGGTGCAGTCAACACCGAAGCCAACATGCGCACCAAGGGATACGGCTTGCGCTTCCCCGGCCGGCTGAAACGACCCAGGCGATAGCCGAAACGCTCGTGCACGAGTGCGATGAATGCGCTGTCATCCAGCGCTGCGGTGGACTCGGCTTCGGCGCTGCGCACCGTCAGCACCAACCCTGCGCGATGGGTACCCAATGGCAACAGAGCCAGCGGACCGGAATCGGTGAACCGCTCGAAGGCCTGCCCATGCAGCGGGCGCTCGCAGGTCAGAGTGGTCACCAGCGCGCTTTGCGCATAGTCGAAGCGATCCGCGCCAATGCCGAAATGATTGCGCACGAATGATTCGGTGCCATCCGCACCCACCAGCAGGCGCGTGCGCAATTGCCGGGACGTGCCATCGGCAAGCACGCTCAATCCGATCGCATCATCGTGGCTTTCGATGGCCGTCAGTTGCGCCGGGGCAATCCGCTCCAGTGCGCGGCATGCATCCAGGCGATGCAGCAAGGCATTGCCGAGTTCACGGGCCGGCAACACCGCACCAAACTCGGGCAGGCCAAGTTCCTTGGCGTCCAGTTGCATCGAACCGAATCCACCACGACGACTGATGTGGATACGCTCGATCGGCGTAGCGGGCTGCTCGACTTCGCGCCAGACGCCCAGTGCGCTCAGCGCATTGATGCTGGCCCGGGCCAACGCGAGGTTGCGCTCGTCGTAGCTCGGTTGCGCGGCAATTTGCGGCCGCGCCGCCTCGACCAGGGCCACGCGCAAGCCACTGCCTTCCAGTGCAATGGCGAGGCTGGAACCGACCAGCCCACCACCAATGATGACGATGTCGTGCAGATCATTCATCGGCGCATGATATATGACGAACCGAACGCCGGCTGCGCACCACAAACGCGCTGGAGCGGGTGAACAAGGAAATCAAACGCAGAACCCGAGTCGCGACCCTGTTCCCAAACGAGGCCTCCTGCGAACGGCTGGTCACCGCCGTTGCCATGGAAATCTCCGAGGAATGGGTCACCGGCCGAATCTATCTCGACATGAGCGAGACAGAATGACGATCACCCCGTGATGGGATAGCGGAAATTACAGAAGGGCGGTTGCTTTATCGCTCAAATTGAAAGGGACTGCTCTTACTGACGCGACCCATGGTCAAGGTGATTTGCAAGGGAGGGCTCTATAAAACAAATCCAGGATCACAATTCTTCCAACCGATTGCTAGTGTAGGCGAAAATTCGATATTGAAGTTCTGAATGCAAATCGGAACAAACACCCTCTGCTCAAACCGCAACTGCGAATGATCGGAACTGTTGCTACACCGCAACATGTTTAGGTTGCTCGGAACTCCTGGAATACCTTGCGCAGCTGTCTGATAGTTGAGTTTCATCAAACTAAAGTTGCTTCGCCCCGTCGTTCCTCGGGTTCCGTAGCCATAAAGCCTGTAAGGAGTCAAAGGCGTGCCGGTGCTAGAAGAAACATCAAACGACCCGATCGCGATGTTCACCTCCTGATACTCCCCATAACTATTCTTCGCTCCTCCGAGCTGGGTATCCAAGTAGCAGTTCGGGATGTCACAGCGCCAAGATCCGCCAGCGTCCAGAATATATGCAGCACCAAAGCCAAGGGAGATTGCGTCATCGTAATTGTAGAAGATGACCTCAAACTCAAAACCAGTGCGCCGAAAGCCTGCCATCAGTTGCGAGCTTATTGAGCTCCAGCTTACCAATGACGATACGTATCGCGAATTGTAGTCTTGGTAGACCACAGTAGCGATCCTTTGGGGCGCAGCCACTGAACTTGGAAAAGGCATGTCATCGTTGTAACCGTATTCCGCCAAGCTAACGCAGGGGAAGCTCGCCTCAATGGCCTTTGATTTTGCTGGAATCAGCGCGGAGGCCGAGGCGACCACTACAATCAAAATCCTGATCATCTATCGGGTCCTTCGTAGAATTCGAAAGGAATAGACATTTTCCGGACACCATCCCCCAATCTCTCGATCGCTCTAAACTTCGCAAACAATTGCGCGTCTAGCTCCGCAATTTGCCCGCTCGTTGCGGCGCAGGTAACTCCGCTCACAAGCGAATATTGAGAAGCCAGCATCCGTTTCTCATACAAATCGATGTGCTTGAGACTTTGCTCAATCCAATGCCGCTCTTCGCGCAAAGTGCTTTGATTAAGCTGTTTCACGATCTCGGCTCGGCGTTGTGCCACAAACGCATTTGCTTCAACAGTAAACTTTACAATCGCTTCGGGATCAAACCTATCGTAAGGAAGTGAGTAAACTTCCTCTCCAATCGCAAATTGAAGTTCTTCGATATCTAGACCAAGCTCAATCATCTTTGAGACGAGATCCTCAGCCTTCACGAAAGCCCCAATTGACAACAGATATCGTTCTCTGATGTCTTTCTTGGAAGTAATGGATGCGAGACGTACTTGGTGAAACGCTTCGAGAGAAGCGTTCGCGCGCAAGTCCGCCGCAGTTATCATCTGACTTCGGTACGCGTCCCTTTCCGCTACTTCGGAGGACGCCGACGCAGTAGCCACGCAGAGCAGCACGCTTAATCCAATTATCATCATGTTGACTTTCTCATTATGGTCGCGGCACTGGCGCGGGAGGCGCAGGAAGCCCGGATGGGACTGGTTGACCATACGGTAGTGGTGAATTCGTACTTGGGAGCGAGACTACATCACCATTGTTTACTCCGTCTTGTCTGTTTCTGAATCCCACCGCTACCGCTCGAATCCAACTTGCGGGACCGAGAGAGCTGGCCCCACTGGTTTGAACAGCTGAGCCCGGTTCGATAAGTGGATTGCCTGCGGGGTCATGCGGCCTTGGGCAAAGGCAGCGTTTGAAAGTAAACGGTGTCCGGTGTCCGCCGATCAAGGGCGGAGTGCGGTCGACGGCGATTGTAGAAGTCGAAGTAGCGCCCCAGTGACTGTCGGGCATTGCTGACAGACTCGTAGGCGCGTAGATAGACCTCCTCGTACTTCACCGATTTCCAGAGCCTTTCGATGAAGACGTTGTCTCGCCAGCAGCCCTTGCCGTCCATGCTGATGGCGATGCCATGGGATTTGAGTAGCTCTGTGAAGGCCAGGCTGGTGAACTGGCTGCCTTGGTCGGTGTTGAAGATCGCCGGAGTGCCGTGGCGGGCCATGGCTTCCTCGACGGCCTCGATGCAAAAGGCGGTGTCCATCGAGATCGACACGCGCCAAGCCAGCACGCGGCGGCTGTACCAGTCGATCACTGCGGCCAGGTAAACGAAGCCCCGGGCCATCGGGATGTAGGTGATGTCCATCGCCCAGACCTGGTTGGCAGCGGTGATCGGCCGACCACGCAACAAATACGGGTAAATCTTGTGGCCCGGGTGCCGGCGGCTGGTGTTCGGCTTGCGGTAGATCGCCTCAATACTCATCCGGCGCATCAGCGTCGCCACATGCTTGCGGCCAATGGCAACCCCTTCTGACTGGAGCAGGTCGCGCAGCATGCGGCTGCCGGCAAAGGGCAACTCCAGATGCAGCTCATCGATGCGACGCATCAGCGCCAGGTCCTGCGCGGGCACTGGCTTGGGCAGGTAGTACACGCTGCCGCGACTGATGCCGACGGCCTGGGCCTGCTTGGCCAGTGGCAGCGGGTGGGAACGGTCGATCATCGCTTTGCGCTCAGCAATCCCGCCTTGGTGAGCGCGCCTTCTAAAAAATCGTTCTCCAGCGTCAACTCGCCAATCTTCGCGTGCAGCGCTTTCAAATCCACAGCCGGCTCGCTGACCTTCTCCTGTCCGAAGACACCCGCGGCACCGGCGAGCAACTGCTCCTTCCAGGTGGCAATCTGGTTAGAGTGGACATCGAAACGTTTGGCCAGTTCGGACAGGGTATGCTCGCCCTTGATCGCGGCCAAGGCCACTTTGGATTTGAAGGCTGGTGAGTGGTTACGGCGGGTACGTCTTGTCATGTTCTGCTCCTGTGTCGGCGATATCATCGCCTCATTGAGCAGGCAATCCACCTATCGGACTGTTCAGATTTGCGGGGCCAGCTCTTCCGTGAAGGGTAACCGGTGGCCTGTCGCTTTTCGGGCTCAGACCAAATTACAGAAGGAATGCTGCACTAACGCAGGAAATTGCTCCTGCATTTCCTGCACTCCGGCCATCCATGGCCATCGGGTCCCCTCGCTCGTGGCGCGACTGCGAAGGAAATGTCCGCAGGAGGGCCCACACGATGTGGGCCCGTGAGCTGCCAGCACACGGATGTGCTGTCAGCGAGCCCCGTAGCAGACGCGCGCACCCGAAGCACAGGGAATGTGCGTAGGGCACGAACGGCTGGAAATTGCTCCTGCATTTCCTGCACTCCGGCCATCCATGGCCGTCGCGGGGTGGGCTTTCTTTGGGTTACCTTTCTTTGCCCACCAAAGAAAGGTGACTTGGGACGCCCGTAGGGCGGTCCGAAATGCTTTTCTTTGCGCCTCGCGCGGCCGAACTGTGACCGGACGATGCGGCGTGCGGATTTCTGAAACACCGAAATCGAGGGTTCCCGTCGAGCAACTCGAAGCGAAAACCAGTTTGAATTACGCATGGCGCTGCCCCCATGACACCACGCTACGAACTCAAACCATACACAACAATCCCATGTGCAATGACCTCTGCCACTCCTTGCAGCCGGATCGCGCTGGCACAATGCGGCGGCTCGACTGACCGCCATATCCGGGGATTTCCATGAACCGCCTCCTGCTTGCGCTTATCGCGCTGTCCTGCGCGAACCCTGGCTTCGCGACTTCGCCGCTGGAGCAGCATTTTGCCGCTGATCCAAACCAGAAGATGGATACCTGGTACGGCGAGCAGATTGCGAAGTACACCACCGATCCGGCCTTCAACACGCAACTGACGCGCTCGCTGCCCGCTTCGGACACGGTGCCGACTCCGGCGAAGGCCATGGGCGATGTATCCGGCGCGCCCAACATGCTGCCGCGACTGGCGACGATCCATGGGTATTTCCGCTCCCTTGAGCGCAGCAGTCCGCGCGTCAAGGTATTTTCCATCGGCAAGTCCGAGGAAGGCCGCGAGATGATTGCGGCGGCGATTGCCGACGAAGCCTTGCTGGCCGACCTTGAAAACAACCGGCAACGCCTGGCCCAACTCGCCGATCCGCGCCTGATCGGGCTTGATGATGCGCGTGCACAGACATTGATTGCGCAATCGGTTCCGGTCTACTACATCACCGGTGCCATTCATTCGCCGGAAACCGGCAACCCCAGCTCGCTGATGGAACTGGCCTACCGTCTGACCGTGGATGAATCGCCCTACATCCGCGCAATCCGTTCGAAAGTGATCACCTTGATCACGCCGGTAGTCGAAACCGACGGCTGGGAACGCATGGTCGATCTTTACGATTGGCATCGCGCGCATCCGGATGCGCAGTATCCGCGCCTGCTTTACTGGGGCCACTACGTCGCGCACGACAACAACCGTGATGCCATGCTTGCCTCGCTGGCGCTCACCCGCAATGTCATCGACACCTACACCGGCTGGCACGCAACCGTTCTGCATGACATGCACGAATCGGTGCCGTTCCTGTACGACAACACGGTGGGCGCCGGACCCTACAACAGTTGGATCGATCCGCTGCTGGTCGGCGAATGGCAACAGCTCGGCTGGAACAATGTCGACACCCTGACCCGACTCGGCCTGCCCGGTGTGTTCACTCACGGTGAGTTCGATACCTGGAGTCCCGGCTATCTGATGTTCATCGCCGCCATGCACAACGGCATCAGCCGTCTGTACGAAACCTTCGGCAATGCTGGTGCCGATACCGTGGAGCGCGTCCTCGAACCCGAGGAATACGAGCGCACCTGGTATCGACCCAATCCACCGCGCGCGAAAGTCATGTGGTCGCAGCGCAACAACAACAATTATTCACAGAGTGCGATGCTGACTGCGCTCGACTATTTCGCCGGCAACAGCCAGGGGTTCCTGCGCAACTTCTGGTTGAAGTCCAAGCGCTCGGTGACCAAGGCCACCGACTCGGGGCCGACCGGCTATGTGCTCAGCGCCGACGATCCACGCTCAAGCGCGCAGCGCAAGCTGATCGAGGTATTGCACCGACAGAAGGCAGAAATCCATCGCCTCGACACCGAATTCACCGTGCAATTGCCGAAACCTGCCAACGAATCCGATGCGGACGAGAAGCCCGCGGCGGACAAGGATGCAGCGCCGATCACGCGCAGCTTCCCGGCGGGCAGTTACGTGGTGCGCATGGACCAACCCTATTCGCGCATTGCCGATGTTCTGCTTGACCGCCAGTACTGGGCACCGGAGGATCCGCAGAAGCGACCCTACGACGATACCGGCTGGTCGCTGGGCGATCAGTTTGGCCTCGATGTCGCACGGGTTACCGATGCCGCATTGCTGAAGGCGCCGATGCAACGGATCAACTGGCCCCTGCCGCCCACGACTGTCGCTGGGGAGGGCGCGTTGCGCGTGATCGCCAATCCGGCCGCGGCGGAATTGGCCTCGCTGCGTTTTGCGGCCAAGGGCACCGCGATGGAAATCGCCACCGAACCCTTCGAGATCGGCACGCGCAAGTTTGCCGCGGGCACGCTGATCGTGCGCCGGGCCAATGCCGACTTCGATGCAGCAAGCGGCCGACTCGGTCTCGCCAGCATCGCCGTGGACAGCCTGCCGCAGATTCCCACGCGAACGCTCGACCTGCCACGCGTGGCCATCCTGCACACCTGGATCAGCACGCAGACCGAGGGTTGGTGGCGCATGGCGCTGGATGAGCTTGGCATCCCGTTCGACTACATCAGCACCCAGGATGTAGCGCGCATGGGCGACTTGCGCAAACGCTACGACGTCATCCTGTTCGGCCCGATCGGTATTGGCGATTCGCGCCTGCTGGTCGATGGCCTGCCGATGTACGGCAACGCGATGCCGTGGAAAACCACCAGGCTCACACCCAACCTCGGTCGCATCGACAGCACCGATGACATCCGCCCCGGCCTGGGCGGCAGCGGCGTCGACAACCTCAAGCGTTTCGTGCGCGACGGCGGCGTGTTGATCACTTCCGAGGACACCGCGAAATTTGCCATCGACGTCGGCCTCGCACCCGGCGTGAGCATTGCCAGCAAGGGTGACTTGCGCATCAACGGCACCCTGGTGCGTGCACAAACCACCGAGAGCGCAAGCCCTGTCACGTGGGGCTATGCCGATCCTTTCACGGTGTACTCGGCCGACGGCATGGCATTCAAGGTGAGCAACATGACGCGCGGTGATGGCGGCATTCCGACCGCGCACGACCACGCGCGTCCCACCGGTCGTGGTGGCGCCGACGATACCGATCTGCCGGAGATGCCCGGCTATGGCGTGCCGCCCGCACTGCCCGACGCCAAACCCTGGCAAGCCGTACCGCTCAACGTCGAGCAGGAACGCAACAACCTGATGCTGATTCCCGCCGACCAGCGCCCACGCGCCTTGTTGCGCTTTGCCGATGCCGATCAGTTGCTGGTGTCCGGCTTGCTCGACAACGGCGGCGCGCTGGCGCAGAAAGCCGCCGTGGTCGATGCACGACTCGGCCAGGGCCACGTGCTGCTGTTCGCCATCAACCCGATGTGGCGCGCGGCCACCCTCGGCAGCTATCCGCTGGTGACCAACGCAATCCTCAATTTCGATGCGCTCTGAACGGGTGGGAATCATTCCATTCCGAACCCTGCACACAGCGAACCCGGCGCGCGCCATTGCGCCGGGTGTAGAGTGAGGGCTCAGCCAGCAACGACAGCAGGATCATCCGATGCATGACCCGGCCAAGGAAGCCACGCCCGGTTCCGAAGCCATGCCGACATACAGCCTGTGGCAACTGGTGGCCTACATGCTCAAGCTCGGAGCCATCGGTTTCGGTGGTCCCGTCGCATTGGTCGGCTACATGCACAGTGACCTGGTGGAACGGCGGCGCTGGATCAGCGACGCGGACTACGATGAGGGCATGACCCTTTCCCAACTGGCACCCGGCCCGTTGGCAACCCAATTGGCCATCTACATCGGCTACGTGCACTACGGTGTGCTGGGTGCCACGCTCGCGGGTGTTGCTTTTGTGGTGCCTTCCTTCCTGATGGTGCTCGGCATCAGCATGGCCTACGTGGAATTCGGCGGCCTGGTCTGGATGCAGTCCGTGTTCTACGGCGTCGGCGCAGCCGTCATCGGCATCATCGCCCTGAGTGCCAGGAAACTGACGCAAAAAGTGATCGGAAAGGATCGCCTGCTGTGGTTGAT
>SHNG01000181.1 GCA_004295005.1 Gammaproteobacteria bacterium | reverse complement strand
CCAAAACGATCCGCGCCAACCTTCGTCAACGCCGCCGTCAGCGTCGTCTTGCCGTGGTCAACGTGACCAATCGTGCCTACGTTTACGTGCGGCTTCTTGCGCTCGAACTTCTCTTTGGACATGGCTGTGTATCTCGCTGACGTTGTTTGTTGAAGCTTCTGCTGAAACATGCGACCAATGTGGTCGCTTCCTGATTCTTGCGATGGGGATGATCGCGCGGGTCAACTCTTCTTGATGACCGCCTCGGCAATGCTGGTTGGCGCTTCGGCGTAATGGTCGAATTCCATGGTGAAGGTTGCGCGTCCCTGCGACATGGAGCGCAAGCTGGTCGCATATCCAAACATCTCCCCCAACGGCACCTGTGCAGCAATGACCTTGCCCGAAGGCGTGTCATCGGTACCCTGCAGCAGACCGCGGCGCCTGCTCAGATCACCCATCACATCACCGAGGTAATCCTCGGGCGTGACCACCTCGACCTTCATGACCGGCTCAAGCAGGACCGGATTGGCCTTGTTGAAACCTTCCTTGAAACCCATCGAGCCAGCCACCTTGAAGGCCATTTCGTTGGAGTCGACTTCGTGGTATGAACCGTCGACCAGCTTGATCTTGATATCGACTACCGGATAACCGGCCATCGGACCGCTGGTCATCGCTTCGCGGATGCCCTTGTCAACGGCCGGCACGTATTCCTTGGGTACCGACCCGCCAACCGTCTCGTTGACGAACTCATAACCCGCGCCGCGCTCCTGGGGTTCGATCTCCAGTACAACATGTCCGTACTGGCCCTTGCCACCCGACTGCCTCACGAATTTGCCTTCCTGACGAACCGCCTTTCGGATCGTTTCGCGGTAAGCAACCTGCGGCTTGCCGACATTGGCCTCGACATTGAACTCGCGACGCATGCGATCGACCAGAATGTCCAGATGGAGCTCGCCCATGCCGGCAATGATGGTTTGACCGGATTCCTCGTCCGAGCGAACACGGAAGGAAGGATCCTCCTGCGCCAGACGCGACAGGGCAATACCCATCTTTTCCTGGTCCGACTTGGTTTTCGGCTCCACCGCCATGGCGATCACCGGTTCCGGAAACGTCATCCGCTCGAGCGTTATCACCTTGTCCTGAGCACACAGGGTGTCACCCGTAGTGACATCCTTGAGACCCACAGCGGCGGCGATATCGCCAGCACGCACTTCCTTGATCTCATCGCGCTGGTTTGCATGCATCTGCAGCAGGCGCCCGACGCGCTCCTTCTTGCTCTTTACCGGGTTGTACACGGTGTCACCAGAACTGAGGACACCCGAGTACACGCGGAAGAACGTAAGCGATCCGACAAACGGGTCGGTCATGATCTTGAATGCGAGCGCTGCGAACGGCGCATCGTCACCCGCGGCGCGCGAGTCTTCCTTTTCGGAATCGTCCACGCCCTTTACGGGGGGGCGATCACCCGGCGAGGGCAGCAACTGGATGACGGCATCCAGCATGGCCTGAACACCCTTGTTCTTGAAGGCCGTACCGCAATAGACGGGAATGATCGAACCGCCAACGGTGCCGGCGCGGATGCCGCCGACAACCTCGGATTCGGAAAGCTCGCCGTCTTCGAGATACTTGTTCATCAGCTCTTCGGAGGTTTCGGCCGCAGCCTCCACCAGGAATGAACGCGCCTTTTCGCTGGCGTCCTTGAGCGAATCCGGGATGTCGCGGTACTCGAACTTGAGCCCCTGCGATTCGACGTCCCAGTAGATTGCCTTCATCTTGACCAGGTCGATGACGCCTTCAAAATTCTCTTCGGCGCCAATGGGCAACTGCATGGGAACCGGACTCGCACCCAAGCGCGACTTCAACTGACCAACCACCTTGTTGAAGTCAGCGCCAGTCCGATCCATCTTGTTGATGAACGCGAGCCTGGGAACGCTGTATTTGTTGGCTTGGCGCCACACCGTTTCCGACTGCGGCTGAACCCCACCCACGGCACAAAGAACGAATACTGCGCCATCCAAAACACGAAGCGAACGCTCCACTTCGATGGTGAAGTCCACGTGTCCCGGCGTGTCGATGATGTTGAAGCGATGTTGCTCGAGCTTGCCGTCCATGCCGGACCAGAAACAGGTCGTGGCAGCAGACGTGATCGTGATGCCGCGCTCCTGCTCCTGCTCCATCCAGTCCATCGTTGCCGCACCCTCATGCACCTCGCCAATCTTGTGATTGACGCCGGTATAAAAAAGGATGCGTTCGGTAGTCGTCGTCTTGCCGGCATCAATATGGGCCATGATGCCGAAGTTGCGGTACCGTTCGATGGGCGTGCTGCGTGCCACGTCAAGTTCCTCGACCAGTTACCAGCGGTAGTGCGAGAAGGCCTTGTTGGCCTCCGCCATGCGATGCGTTTCTTCGCGCTTCTTCACTGCGCCACCACGACTCTCGGCGGCATCCAGCAATTCAGCAGCCAGCTTGCGCGGCATGGTGTTCTCACCACGCTTGCGCGCAGCTTCGATCAACCAGCGCATTGCCAGGGCGATACGACGTGACGAACGGACTTCAACCGGCACCTGGTAGGTCGCACCACCTACGCGGCGTGACTTCACTTCGACGGCAGGCGCAACGTTGCCCAGCGCCTTTTCGACGACGCCAACCGGCTCGGCGTGCTTCTCGCCAATCTGGTCGAGTGCGCCATATACGATTCGCTCGGCGACGGACTTCTTGCCGCTCTGCATCACCATGTTGATGAAGCGCGCAATGACGTCACTGCCATGCTTCGGGTCCGGCAATGTGGTGCGGGTTGGATTGGAACCTTTACGCGACATGGATCAAACCTTGTTTGATTGACTGGCTCAGGACTTCGGGCGCTTCGCGCCGTACTTCGAACGACTCTGGCGGCGCTTGGCTACGCCAGCCGCATCTAGACTGCCGCGCACCGTGTGGTAGCGCACACCCGGCAGATCCTTCACGCGACCGCCGCGAATCAGCACGACCGAGTGCTCCTGCAGGTTGTGGCCTTCGCCACCGATGTAGCTGATCACCTCGAAGCCATTGGTAAGACGCACCTTGGCAACCTTGCGCAGCGCAGAGTTCGGTTTCTTCGGAGTGGTCGTGTAGACACGCGTGCACACCCCTCGACGCTGAGGGCAGTTCTGCAAGGCAGGCGATGCACTCTTGTACGTCTTGGGACTGCGAGGCTTGCGCACCAATTGATTGACTGTTGACATGCTTTTTGAGCCCTAAGAAACAAAAGACAGGCCGAGTGAACTCGACCTGCCCAGAAGCGGGAGTTTAACGTTCAGGTCGCAAGACTGTCAACGTCCGGCGACCTTACGTTCGCATCCATTCGCTCGAACACGAGTCGCATCCTGCGACTCATTTCGATGTAAGGTAGATCTTGCTTCTCAGCGCACGTCGCCGTCGTCGGCGACTGATTCAGCAACTGAAGTTGCGGAACCCAGCGCAGCCCTTTCGATATCGGTCAGTCCGCCTTGCGTACTCCGCCTTGCAGAGTGGTAGGCCAACCCCGTACCGGCGGGAATCAAGCGCCCAACTATAACGTTTTCTTTCAGGCCTCGCAAGGTATCCCGGGTACCGCGCACGGCCGCCTCGGTCAATACGCGGGTCGTTTCCTGGAACGATGCCGCGGAAATGAACGATTCAGTGGCCAGCGAAGCCTTTGTGATTCCCAGTAGAACCGGCAGGAACTCGGCCGGCTGCTCGCTACGTGCAATGGCCCGATCATTCTCTTCCTGGACACGCAGGCGGTCCGCCTGCTCACCGCGCAGGAAGCGCGTATCGCCAGCCTCCGAAATCTCAACTTTTCGCAACATCTGTCGAATTATTGCCTCGATGTGCTTGTCATTGATTCGCACGCCCTGCAAACGGTAGACATCCTGGATTTCCTTGGTCAGATAGATGGCCAACGGTTCCACACCGAGCAAACGCAAGATGTCATGCGGGTTCGGCTCGCCGTCAACCACCGTCTCGCCCTTCTCCACGTGCTCACCTTCGAACACGATCACCTGGCGCCATTTCGGGATCAATTCCTCGTGCTCGCTGCCATCCTGATCGCGAATGATCAGGCGCTGCTTGCCCTTGGTATCCTTGCCGAATGAAACCACGCCGGAGCGCTCGGCCAGAATGGCAGGCTCTTTGGGCTTGCGCGCCTCGAACAGGTCGGCAACACGCGGCAGACCACCGGTGATGTCACGGGTTTTCGAGGTCTCCTGCGGGATACGGGCGATCACGTCACCCACTCCGACCTCGGCACCATTCTGCAGCGAAACGATGGCACCCGAAGGCAGGAAGTACTGGGCAGAAATGTCCGTACCCGGAAGGCGCAGCTCGCCGCCCTTCTTGTCGACCAGGCGGACCATGGGACGCAAGTCCTTTGCGGCGCTGCCACGACGCTTCGGATCGGTAACCTCTACGCTGGCCAAGCCCGTCAGGTCATCGGTCTTTTCATTGACCGTAATGCCCTCGACAAAGTCGATGTAACGGATGACGCCGGCAACTTCCGAAACAATCGGGTGCGTGTGCGGGTCCCACTTGGCAATGGTTTGGCCTGCCTTGATGTCGGCTCCATCCTTCACCGAAATGACCGCACCATACGGAACCTTGTAACGCTCCCGCTCGCGGCCATGCGCATCCATGATCGACAATTCGCCGGAGCGCGAAACCGCAACGAGGTTGCCGTTGTTGTGTTGCACTGTCTTGACGTTGTTGAACTTGACCGCACCGGTCGTCTTGACCTGCACGTTGTCGATTGCGGCAGCTCGCGATGCCGCACCACCGATGTGGAACGTACGCATGGTCAGCTGGGTACCCGGCTCGCCAATCGATTGCGCCGCGATCACGCCAACAGCCTCGCCGATATTGACGATATGCCCACGCGCCAGATCGCGCCCGTAGCAGAGTCCGCAAACGCCAAACGAGGCTTCACAGGTGATCGGCGAGCGAACCAGAACGGCTTGCACACCATCGGTCTCAAGCTGCTCGACGATTCTCTCGTCGAGAAGGGTTCCGCGCGTCACGATTGGATCCTCATCGTTGCCCGGGGCGAAAACGTCTTCGGCAACGACACGACCCAGCACGCGATCACGCAACGGCTCCACAACGTCACCGCCTTCAACGATGGCCGTCATGGTCAATCCATTGCGCGTTCCGCAATCCTGCAAGGTGACCACAACGTCCTGGGCGACATCGACCAGACGACGCGTCAGATAACCCGAGTTTGCCGTCTTGAGCGCGGTATCCGCGAGACCTTTGCGCGCACCATGGGTTGAGTTGAAGTATTGCAGGACATCGAGGCCTTCTCGGAAGTTGGCCTTGATGGGCGTCTCGATGATCGAGCCGTCTGGCCGCGCCATCAAGCCTCGCATGCCTGCCAGCTGGCGAATCTGCGCAGCCGAGCCTCGCGCGCCGGAATCGGCCATGATGTAGAGCGAGTTCATCGACTTCTGATTGACCGCTTCACCCTTGGCGGTTTTCACCTTGTCGATGCCGATGACATCCATCATCGCCTTGGCCACCTGCTCATTGGTGCGTGACCAGATGTCGACGACCTTGTTGTAGCGCTCGCCTGCGGTTACCAGACCCGATTGGAACTGGTTCTGGATTTCCACCACCTCTTTTTCCGCGCCTTCGAGGATTCCCTTCTTGGCATCCGGGATCTTCATGTCGTCGATGCCGATCGAGATGCCGGCACGCGTTGCGTAGTGGAAGCCCATGTACATGAGCTTGTCCGCAAACACGACCGTCTCCTTGAGTCCGAGCAGGCGGTAGCAGGCATTGATCAATCGCGAGATGCTCTTCTTGGTCAGCTCGGTATTGACCAGATCGAACGGAAGCCCCTGCGGAAGGATCTCGCACAACAACGCGCGTCCTACCGTGGTTTCCACGATCGCGCGACGGGTAGCGCGCCCGCCTTCGGCGTTTGCAGACTGCGCAACGTCAAGGCGCACGCGAACCTTGGCATGCAGTTCGACCGCACGGTTCTCGTATGCGCGATTCACTTCGTCGATGTTGGCGAACACCATGCCTTCACCGCGCACGTTTTCCAGTGCCCGGGTCATGTAGTAAAGGCCCAGCACCACGTCCTGCGTTGGCACGATGATCGGATCGCCATTGGCCGGCGACAGGATGTTGTTTGACGACATCATCAGCGCGCGCGCTTCCAGCTGCGCTTCCAGCGACAGCGGCACGTGCACGGCCATCTGGTCGCCGTCGAAGTCCGCGTTGAAAGACGTGCACACCAGCGGATGCAACTGGATTGCCTTGCCCTCGATCAGCACGGGCTCGAATGCCTGGATACCCAATCGATGCAGGGTCGGAGCACGGTTCAACAATACCGGATGCTCGCGGATCACCTCCTCGAGGATATCCCACACATCACCCTTTTCCTGCTCGACCAGCTTCTTGGCAGCCTTGATCGTGGCGGCCAGGCCGCGGCGCTGCAACTTGGAGAAGATGAACGGCTTGAACAACTCCAGGGCCATCTTCTTTGGCAGACCGCACTGGTGCAGTTTGAGCGTGGGACCAACCACGATGACCGATCGACCGGAATAGTCGACACGCTTGCCAAGCAGGTTCTGGCGGAAGCGCCCCTGCTTGCCCTTGATCATGTCGGCCAGCGACTTGAGCGGACGCTTGTTGGTGCCGGTGATCGCGCGACCTCGGCGACCGTTGTCCATCAACGCATCCACTGCTTCCTGCAGCATGCGCTTCTCGTTGCGCACAATGATATCCGGCGCATTGAGTTCGAGCAGGCGCTTGAGGCGGTTGTTGCGGTTGATGACGCGACGGTACAGGTCGTTGAGGTCGGAAGTTGCAAAGCGACCACCATCCAGGGGAACCAGCGGGCGCAGGTCTGGCGGCAGCACCGGCAACACGGTCATCACCATGTATTCGGGGCGGTTGCCGGATTCCAGGAAGGCTTCGACCAGCTTGATGCGCTTGGTCAGGCGCTTGAGCTTGGTTTCCGATCCGGTAGAGGCAATTTCCTCGCGCAGGCGGATCAGCTCGGCATTCAGGTCGATCGTCTTGAGCAGTTCGTAGACGGCTTCCGCGCCCATGCGTGCGTCGAACTCGTCGCCATGTTCTTCCACTGCCTGCAGGTACTGCTCTTCATTGAGCAACTGGGCACGCTCCAGTGCAGTCAGGCCCGGATCGATGACGACGTAGGCTTCAAAGTAGAGGATGCGCTCGATATCGCGCAGGGTCATGTCGAGCATCAAGCCGATGCGCGAAGGCAGCGACTTCAGGAACCAGATGTGGGCGGTGGGGCTGGCCAGTTCAATGTGCCCCATGCGCTCGCGGCGTACCTTGGCCAGGGTGACCTCGGTGCCGCACTTCTCGCATACCACGCCGCGATGCTTCATGCGCTTGTACTTGCCGCACAGGCACTCGTAATCCTTGGTCGGACCAAAGATGGCGGCACAGAACAGACCATCACGTTCCGGCTTGAACGTGCGGTAGTTGATGGTCTCCGGCTTCTTGACTTCGCCAAACGACCAGGAGCGAATCAGATCCGGTGAAGCTAGCGCAATCTTGATCGCATCGAAATCCAGCGTCTGGCGCTGCTGGTTGAACAGGTTAAGCAGGTCTTTCATGGAATTCTCCTCAAGCTCGGCAGCCGATCACTTGGACTTGGTTTCATCAAGCTCGATGTTGATTGCAAGCGAGCGGATTTCCTTGACCAACACATTGAACGACTCGGGCATTCCGGCGACCATCTCGTGGTCTCCATCGACGATGTTCTTGTACATCTGGTTGCGACCGGACACGTCATCGGACTTGACCGTGAGCATTTCCTGCAGGGTATACGCAGCTCCGTAGGCCTCCAGCGCCCAGACTTCCATTTCGCCAAAGCGCTGGCCGCCAAACTGCGCCTTGCCTCCGAGCGGTTGCTGGGTAACCAGCGAATACGGACCCGTCGAACGCGCATGCATCTTGTCGTCAACCAGGTGGTTGAGCTTGAGCATGTGCATGTAGCCAACCGTAACCGGCCGATCAAACTTCTCGCCGGTGCGGCCATCGATCAGCGTGGTCTGTCCGGATTCCGGCAAGCCAGCCAGCTTGAGCATGGCCTTGATCTCGGACTCGAAAGCGCCATCGAAGACCGGTGTTGCCATCGGCACGCCCTTGCGCAGATTGCGCGCCAGGCCAAGCAGCTCTTCGTCATTGAACGATTTCAGGTCCACGCGCGCCTTGAAGGAATCCTTGTCGTGGTTGTAGATGGCATCGAGCAGCTTGCGCAGCTCGCTCACCTTCTCATTGGTGTCGAGCATCTTGCCAATCTTTTCGCCAAGACCCATCGCGGCCCAGCCCAGATGCGTTTCGAGAATCTGGCCGATGTTCATGCGCGAAGGCACACCGAGTGGGTTGAGCACGATATCCACCGGGCGGCCATCAGCCGCGTACGGCATGTCCTCGACCGGAACGATCATCGACACCACGCCCTTGTTGCCGTGGCGTCCCGCCATCTTGTCGCCTGGCTGGATACGGCGCTTGACGGCCAAATAGACCTTGACCATCTTCAACACGCCCGGAGCAAGGTCATCACCGGCGGTGATCTTGGCCTGCTTCTCCTTGAAGCGGCGGTCGAACTCCTCGCGATGGCCCTTGATCTGCTCCTGGGCGCGCTCAAGCATCTCCGCGCCCTCCTCATCCTTGATGCGGATGGCAAACCATTCATCACGCTTGAGGCTGTCCAGATATTCGTCGGTCAGGGTTGCACCCTTCTTGATTGCACCCGGTCCGCCATTGACGGCCTTGCCGAGAATCGCGCTGCGCAGGCGATTGAAGATCGCCCCTTCCAGGATGCGGAACTGGTCATCAAAGTCCTTCTTGATGCGCTTGATTTCCATTTCCTCGATCTGGCGTGCACGCTTGTCCTTCTCGATGCCATCGCGGGTGAACACGGTCACGTCGATGACGGTTCCGTCCATGCCCGGTGGCACGCGCAGGGAGCTGTCCTTCACGTCCGACGCCTTTTCGCCGAAGATCGCACGCAGCAGTTTCTCTTCCGGCGTCAACTGGCTCTCGCCCTTCGGCGTCACCTTGCCCACCAGGATGTCGCCCGCCTTCACTTCCGCGCCGATGTAGACCACGCCGGACTCGTCCAGACGTGCCAGCGCCTGCTCTCCCACGTTCGGGATGTCTGCGGTGATTTCCTCGGGCCCGAGTTTGGTATCGCGGGCAACGCAGGTGAGCTCCTCAATGTGGATCGTGGTGTAACGATCCTCCTTCACCACACGCTCGGAGATCAGGATCGAGTCTTCGAAGTTGTATCCATTCCAGGGCATGAAGGCGACCAGCATGTTCTGGCCAAGCGCAAGTTCGCCGAGGTCCGTGGAAGGACCATCGGCCAGCACATCACCCTTTTCCACCTTGTCGCCAACCCGAACCAGCGGGCGCTGGTTGAGATTGGTGTTCTGGTTCGAGCGGGTGTACTTGGTCAAGGGGTAAATGTCGACGCCGGCATCGTTGTCGCCGATTTCCCCTTCCTTAACCCGCACCACGATTCGGCCTGCATCTACCTGGTCGATCTCGCCGCCACGCCTGGCAGCCACGATGACGCCGGAATCGCGCGCCACCGCGCGTTCGATGCCGGTACCCACCACCGGCGTCTGCGCACGCAGGGTTGGAACGGCCTGGCGTTGCATGTTCGCACCCATCAAGGCGCGATTGGCGTCGTCGTGTTCGAGAAACGGCACCAGCGCCGCCGCCACCGACACGGTCTGCATCGGCGAAACGTCCATGTATTCGATGTCGCTGGACGGCCGCAACTCGGATTCACCGTGGGAACGACAGGAAACAAACTCTTCGGAGAAGCTGCCATCCTTGTTCAACGGCGAGTTCGCCTGGGCAATGACATGATCGCCTTCGTCAATGGCCGAAAGGAACTCCACCTCGTTTGTGATCTTGCCTTTCACCACCTTGCGGTACGGGGTCTCGAGGAATCCGTAGCCATTGGTGCGCGCATACACAGCCAGCGAATTGATGAGGCCGATGTTCGGGCCTTCCGGCGTTTCAATGGTGCACACGCGGCCGTAATGCGTCGGATGCACGTCGCGCACTTCGAAACCGGCACGCTCGCGCGTCAGGCCACCCGGACCCAGCGCGGAAACGCGGCGCTTGTGGGTCACTTCGCTCAGCGGATTGTTTTGGTCCATGAACTGCGAAAGCTGCGAGGAGCCGAAGAATTCCTTGATGGCGGCGGCCACCGGCTTGGCGTTGATCAGCTCCTGCGGAGTCAAGCCTTCCGATTCCGCCAGCGACAGGCGCTCCTTGACCGCACGCTCGACACGCACCAAGCCGATGCGGAACACGTTTTCGGCCATCTCGCCAACCGAACGCACGCGACGATTGCCAAGATGATCGATGTCATCGACGGTGCCACGGCCGTTGCGGATTTCAATGAGCACCTTGAGCACATCGAGGATGTCGGAACCGACGCCCATTTCCTTGAACAGGGACTTCGAGTTCTCGTCGTTGCGATCGCCGAAGTATCGGCTGTCGTACAGCACGCCGGGGCCCTTGTCGTCCTTGCGGCCGACACGGCGATTGAACTTCATGCGGCCGACCCGATCCAGGTCATAGCGTTCCGCCGAGAAGAACAGATTCTGGAACAGGTTCTGCGCGGCGTCCTTGGTTGGTGGCTCACCCGGACGCATCATGCGGTAGATCTCGACCAGCGCCTCCAGAGGCGTCTTCGACGGATCGATGCGCAGGGTCTGCGAAATGTATGGGCCACGGTCCAGATCGTTGACCCACAACGTGGCAACACGATCGATGCCCGCCTTGCGGAAGGCCTCGATGTGCGATTCGTCGAGCTCAGTGTTGGCTGACGCGAGCAGTTCGCCAGTCTTTGCATCCACGATGTCGGTCGCAAGAATGCGACCGAACAGGTACTCGTCCGGCACCTCAAGCGACTTGATCTTGGCGCTTTCCAACTGGCGCACATGACGGGCAGTAATGCGCTTGCCGGCTTCGACGATGACGTCCTTGCCCACGCGCAAGTCGAAATTCAGCGTCTCGCCACGCAGGCGCTCGGCGACCAGTTCGAGTTCCGCGCCATCCTTCTTGCCGAGGTGGAAAACATTGTGCTCGAAGAAGATCTCGAGCATCTGCTCGTTGGTGTAACCCAGGGCGCGCAGCAGGATCGTCACCGGCAGCTTGCGGCGACGGTCGATACGGGTGAACAGGGCATCCTTCGGATCAAACTCGAAGTCGAGCCAGGAACCGCGGTAAGGAATCACGCGGGCGCTGTACAACAGCTTGCCCGAGCTGTGCGTCTTGCCACGGTCATGATCGAAGAACACGCCCGGAGAACGGTGCAACTGCGAGACGATGACGCGCTCGGTGCCATTGACGATGAAGGTGCCTGTGTCGGTCATGAGCGGCAGTTCGCCCATGTAGACTTCCTGCTCCTTGACGTACTTGATGGCCTTGTTCGAGGACTCGCGGTCGTAGATCACCAGGCGCACGGTCACGCGCAAGGGAGCACCGAACGACATGCCGCGCGAACGGCATTCACGCTCGTCGAACGCCGGCTCGCCAAGACGATAGCTGACATACTCGAGGGCAGCATTGCCAGAGTAACTGGAAATCGGGAACACCGATTGCAGCGCGGCATGCAGACCCTTGTCTTCACGCTTGTTTGGATCGGCATCCAGCTGCAGGAACTCGCGATACGAGTCGACCTGGATGGCCAGCAGGAACGGTACGTCCAACACGGGTGGACGCTTGCCGAAATCCTTGCGGATGCGCTTCTTTTCAGTGAACGAGTAGGTCATGGTGTGGGTACCGCCTCGGAGCTTGGTCAGCGTGGGGATGCCGACGGGGTGAAGAAACCGGGATTCGGGATTGGGGATTCGGGATTTGGCAGGTGCACGGTGGCCCTTCACGCAAATCCCCAATCCCCAATCCCCAATCACGTTGGGAAAACGGACAAAGCCCGGGGGTTTTCACCCCCAGGCTGGATGCAGCTACCAGTGGCGTGCACTGGTACCCGGCTTGACGCATTTGCATGCACTGTCCGGGATAAGGACTCCTGTCCTCACTTGATCTCGACGGTGGCGCCAGCGGCTTCCAGATCCTTCTTGATCTTGGCCGCGTCATCCTTGCTGACACCTTCCTTGACGACGGCCGGAGCAGACTCCACCAGATCCTTGGCTTCCTTGAGGCCAAGACCAGTGACGGCGCGCACAACCTTGATGACTTCAACCTTCTTGTCACCAGCGGCCTTCAGGCCAACGGTGAACTCGGTCTGCTCTTCGGCAGCAGCAGCCGGACCTGCAGCGGCCGGGCCGGCAGCAACCGCAACCGGGGCAGCGGCGGAAACGCCAAACTTCTCTTCCAGCGCCTTGACCAGTTCCATCACCTCAACGAGGGACTTGCTGGCGATCGCGTCGATGATCTGTTCATTGCTAAGGGACATGATTGACTCCTGAAAAACGGCTATGGATTGGATACCGAAAGTTCGAACGATCAGGCTGCCTTGGTCTGGCCGACCTGGTTGATGACCCGCGCCACTTGCGAGGCGGGTTCAGCCAGGACACGGACAAGCATGGTGGCAGGCTGTGCGAGCAGACTGACCAGCATGGTGAGCGCCTGTTCGCGGGTCGGCAGCGAGGCCAGCACTTCAACGTGCGTCCCCGGATATGCCTTTCCGCCAACCGCAACCAATTGTGGTTTCAGCTTCTCGTTTGCCTTGGCAAATTCCTTGATCAGGCGACCGGCAGCGCCGGGATCTTCCGTCGAAAAGGCGTACAGCAGCGGACCAGTGAGTGTGTCCTTGACACACGCATAGTCAGTGCCGTCAACAGCGCGGGAAACCAGGGTGTTCTTTGCCACCTTGATGTAAACCCCGCCCTGTCGTGCCTTTTTGCGCAGCTCGGTGAGCTGGCTGACGGTGAGACCGGCGTACTCGGACGCGACCAGTGAATGTGCCTTGGCAGCCACGTTCGCCAGTTCGGCAACGACCTCTTTCTTTTGTGCAAGATTGAGTGGCATTGCTTTCTCCGATTGGGAGCGGAGCGCTCCTGCGCTTCGCGATTCCCGAAAACGACACGGATTGGCGATCCTTCACGCATCCGTTGGCATCTTGCGACGCCTTGTCTGGTGGCCGTTTCAGATGACTCTGTCAGGCGACACCATCTACGCAGGCTGGGGGTTTGAGACCGGTGGGGCCAGTTCGGGATGCTCCGTTGCCTTGCATGCTTCCATGCATCCCGTTCTTGCCTTTCCGGTCGCCTGCGGTCTTTGACGGCTGGCGTCAACCCGTTGCCGGGAATTCGCACGCCCTCAAAACCCTGGTGATCGCCTGGGCGATCACCATGTATGCAATTACTTGAGCGGCAGGCTCGATGGATCTACAACCACGCCCACGCCCATCGTGCTGGAGAGCGACACCTTCTGCACGAAGATGCCCTTGGCCGACGCGGGCTTGGCCCTGATCAGGTCGGCAAGCAGGTGCCCAAGGTTTTCGCTCAACGCATTGGCGTCGAAATTGACCTTGCCGATCGTGCAATGAATGATGCCTGCCTTGTCGTTGCGGAAGCGGACCTGGCCTGCCTTTGCGTTCTTCACAGCGGTGACAACATCCGCTGCCACCGAGCCATCCTTCGGGTTCGGCATCAAACCACGCGGGCCGAGAACCTGGCCCAGCTTGCCGACCACGCGCATGGCATCCGGCGTCGCAATGACGCGGTCGTAATTGAGGTCGCCGCCCTGCATCTTCTCGGCGAGATCGTCCATGCCAACCACGTCGGCGCCGGCGGCGCGTGCTGCTTCCGCCTTCTCACCGGCCGGGCAGAACACTGCCACGCGCACACTCTTGCCGGTTCCATGCGGCAGCACGGAGGAGCCGCGCACACCCTGGTCGGACTTCTTGGCATCGATGCCCAGACGGATGGCTACATCCACCGACTCGACGAACTTGGTCTTGGCGCCTTCCTGCACGAGCTTGATCGCATCGGCCAATCCGTATGCCTTGCCCTGCGTGACCTTTGCGCGGATTGCCTTGTAACGCTTGCTGATATTCGCCATGTCTTAACCCTCCACCACCAGGCCCATGCTGCGCGCGCTGCCGGCGATGGTTCGCACGGCGGCGTCCAGGTCTGCCGCAGTCAGATCCGGCTCTTTCGCCTTGGCGATGTCCTCGAGCTGCTTGCGTGTGACCTTGCCAACCTTCTCGGTGTTGGGGCGCTTGGATCCCGACTGGATGCCAACCGCCTTCTTCAGCAGGATGGTTGCCGGCGGGGTCTTGGTGATGAACGTGAATGTGCGATCCGAATACGCGGTAATCACGCACGGAATCGGCAGGCCCGGTTCGAGTTTCTGCGTCGCGGCATTGAATGCCTTGCAGAATTCCATGATGTTCAACCCACGCTGACCCAGGGCTGGACCAACCGGCGGCGATGGATTGGCCTGACCGGCCTTGACCTGCAACTTGATGTAACCGACTACCTTCTTTGCCATTTTGCTTTACTCCTGCGAGTGCAAACGCCTGTCGTCAGGCTCCTCGCTTTGCTTGGGATCCCGGGATTCGGGACTTGGGACTCGGGACTCGAAACGTCAAATGCGCACGGCTTTTGATTTCCCGCGTCCCGTGTTCCGCATTCCGCGCCCCGACCTTCAGGCCTTTTCCACCTGGCCAAACTCGAGTTCAACCGGAGTGGAACGACCAAAAATCAATACCGCAACCCGCAAGCGGCTCTTTTCATAATTGACTTCCTCGACCACGCCGTTGAAGTCGTTGAATGGCCCTTCCGTGACACGGACCATTTCACCTGGCTCGAAAAGCACCTTCGGCTTGGGCTTGTCCACGCCATCCTGCACGCGACGCAGGATTGCATCCGCTTCCGAATCCTTGATCGGCATCGGTCGATCAGCGGTTCCACCGATGAAACCCATGACCTTGGGCGTTTCCTTCACCAAATGCCAGGATTCGTCATCGATGCGCAGGGTGCGGTTTTCCTCGTGGGTCTCGATCTGCACCAGCACGTAACCCGGGAAAAACTTCCGCTCGCTGCGCCGCTTCTGTCCGCCACGCATCTCGATCACTTCTTCCGTGGGCACCAGGATCTCGCCGAAGCGTTCTTCCATCGACGCCCGCGCCACGCGTTCGCGGAGCGCGCGCGCGACCTGATTCTCGAAGCCAGAGTAAGCGTGTACGACGTACCAACGTTTTGCCATGTCCGCCTCAGCGCCCGAGCGTCAGCAACCAGTCCATCACGACCCACTTCAAGACAAGGTCGATCAGGCCCAGGATGAGGCTGATGATGATGACCACCACGCCAATTACGGCCGTGGTCCGCAGCGTTTCTTCTCGCGTTGGCCAAACCACCTTGCGCAACTCGAACTGCGATTCGGAAATGAACACGCGCAGGCTGCGACCGGTGTGCGTGGCCGCGCCGACAACCCCGGCGAGCACGAACGCGCCAATCAAGGCAACGATGCGCAACGCGGTCGTCCAGGTGCCGGCAAAGTAATAGAAGCCCACCAGCCCGGCGACAATCAGCAGTCCGGCCAAACTCAACTTGACCAGATCGATTGCGCTGTTACCCGTGGATTGTTCGACTTTTGCGTTCATTCAATCTGCCGTCAATGCGGAAAATCGCCATCTATCGTCATCCTGACCAGCCATGGATGGCTGGCACGCCAGGAGGGACTCGAACCCCCAACCTGCGGTTTTGGAGACCGCTGCTCTGCCAATTGAGCTACTGGCGTAGGTGGAGTCGGGATTCGATGTTCGGGATTGGGGATTCGAACAGGGCGGAGGGCCTCTCCTTGCTGTTCGTTTTTGCGAATCCCGAATCCCTATGCCCGAATCCCTGCCATCTGTTACTGGATGATCTTCGCCACCACGCCCGCGCCGACCGTGCGTCCACCTTCGCGAATCGCAAAGCGCAGACCCTCGTCCATCGCGATCG